>JAFDHB010000024.1 GCA_019308985.1 Deltaproteobacteria bacterium
TACTGGTGGCGCTGAATCAGAGGTCTAGGAGCACCTAAGAACATCGTTGGGGCAACGGCCTCTGAATCTGGAGTTATTTAACGGGGTAAATGATTGCGGCGTACGCTAAGTACGACTCATCACACGAGATTCGTGCGCCTTGAACTTGAAGCTTTTTACTTTGCCATCTCAATTTTGACTTTCCACGAGTTCGTCAACTATGCGTGGTCATGACATTGAAAATAATCGAAAGATGTTATCCCTCATATCGGATCTGGCAAGGGCGGCGAGATGTTGTCAGAAGGAAGGGGTCTTTTGCGAAAGAATCACCTTTTCACAATTTCGCGTCCTGGATGCAGTGGGGGAGAGGGGAAAAATGAGGCTCTCAGAGCTCCATGATTTTCTCGGGGTGGATAAGAGCACCACGACCCGCTTGGTCAATCCACTCGTCAGGTATGGGCTCATCCGGCGAGAGAAGAGCGATAGGGATGGGAGGGCTGTTCACCTTTCATTAACTCGTGACGGAATAGATACCTTGAATAATGTGTGGGAGTGCCTATCCCCATTTATCGGGGATATTCGGCGACGTATCCCTGAAGAGAAGAGCTTAGAGGTCTATGAATCAGTGAAAATATTTCTCAACGCCATGAAAAAGGCGGGTTCCATCGAGGACAGCAGGGTTTGAATGGCCGATTAGGAGGAATCGTGAATAGGCAGGAGGGAGTAGCTGAAAAGCCTGGTATGGTGATGCTCAAAATGGCTGGTCCTGGAGTTGGAGCCGGGGTCGAGGATATATGCCTTGAATCAGGGGATCATAGCGCGGTCGAAAAGGCACGCCTGGAGCAGCCATTTGTAATAGGATCCCTTGAGACACCCGGCGGGCGGGTACCACTTGTATCGTCCTCTCTTTTCTTCAAGGACCACCTGGGAACATTCAAGGCCAGGTGGGGGATAGGCCGTATGCATTACAGGGTTGCCCCGGGCCTATACGGGGTCGGAGCGCCGGATGAAAAGAGCCAGGTGCTGGTCACGGCCAATTACAAGATGAGTTTTGATAGCCTTCGAAAGGAACTCAGGGGTCGTAGTGCCTGGATAATGGTCCTTGACACCAAAGGTATAAATGTCTGGTGCGCCGCAGGCAAAGGCACCTTTGGTACGGAAGAACTGGTGGAACGCGTGGAAACCACCCGGATCAAGCTGATTGTTGCCCACAGGGAACTGATCCTTCCCCAGCTTTCTGCACCCGGGGTAGCCGCCCACCTCGTGAAGAAGCACTCGGGTTTCAAGGTGATATACGGGCCAATAAGGGCAGGGGATCTCCCTTCCTTTTTGGACAATGGGAATAAGGTGGATCCTGAAATGAGGATCAAGACTTTTACCACCCGGGAGCGCTTCGTGCTGATTCCCGTGGAACTGGTCGGGGCCTTGAAAGGGGCCCTCCTCATTGCCGTTCTCCTTTGTCTCCTTAGCGGTATTCTTGGTCCCTCAGGATTCTTCTCAAACATCGAAAGTCGCGGCCTCTTTGCTTCCCTGGGGGTCCTCTTTTCCGTTCTGGCAGGTGCGGTGTTTACCCCCTTGCTGTTGCCGTGGATACCAGGTCGTGCATTCTCAATAAAGGGATTTCTGCTGGGACTGGTAGGGGTCCTGGGCATGGTTCTAATAAGGGCAGGAGAGACGGGAGCCTGGGCGACCAGGATGGAGCTGCTGGGGTGGTTTTTCCTTTTACCCTCCCTATCGGCATACCTTGGGATGACTTTTACCGGGGCATCCTCCTTCACGTCTCTTTCCGGGGTGAAGAGAGAAATGAAGTGGGCCCTTCCCGCAGAGATCGCAGGTGGACTCATGGGGGCCGGCCTTTGGATAGGATCTATGCTTGTTAAGGTGTAGGCTCAAGCATGCACAAGGATAAGGGGAGGACAGGGCGAGTGCAATCCGAATATGACATTAAGCTTCCTCAAAGGAACGACTCAAGAATGGAATCCTCACCAGAATCCCCGACCGGATATGGGAGGTGCGAGCAGGAGGTCAACGTGGTATGGGCAGGCTGATGTACCTAAGGGACGTGGTAACCCTGGATTTTGACCCGGGGAAATGCGTGGGATGTGGTATGTGCACAGTTGTATGCCCCCGTGGCGTTTGGTATCTAGACAATGGCAAGGCAGAGATAAGAGATCGAGATGCGTGCATGGAGTGCGGGGCCTGTCGGGCAAATTGCCCGGCCGATGCCATCGACGTGGTTTCAGGGGTGGGCTGTGCTGCTGCCGTGATCAATGGGGCTTTGGGGCGGAGGAATAGGGCATGTTGTAGTATTGACCCCCAGGGCAAATCGGATGGTCCGGGCAAGACAATTGATGGCAAGAAGGGAGCAGCCTGCTGTTAGCGGTTCCGTTGCCCGAACCCTGATTCAGGATGGGCAGTGGTGCCTGTCCAAGGATTGGTTTCCCGGATGGGGTAGGGTGGTACAGTTTCATTCGATCTGAAAAGCCAGGAATCGGATTGATAGACTCAGGTCTACAAAATGGCGGTTGAGGAGGGATCAGAATTGCAGTTCAGTTGGGCACTCTTGACAGATCTATACCAACTTACAATGGTCGGGGGCCACGTCAAGGCAGGCAAGAAGGAACAGGTGGCTAATTTTGATTACTTCTTCAGGCGCATACCGGACGATGGGGGCTATTGTGTCCTTGCCGGTCTTGAGGACCTGATAAAGTGTATAGAAGGACTCAGGTTTGACCGGGAGGCCCTCGAATACCTGGATAGCCTGAAGATCTTCCCTGAGGATTTCCTGCAATATCTTGAGAAATTCAGGTTTTCATGTGATCTCTGGGCAGTGCCGGAAGGGACCGTGGTCTTCCCCCATGAACCGGTGATCAGGGTGACCGGCCCCCTGCCCGAGGCCCAGCTTATCGAGACCCTTCTCCTTAATATCATGAATTTCCAGACACTCATCGCCACCAAGGGTGCGAGGATGCGCTGGGCCGCCCAGGGAGACCCTGTTGTGGACTTTGGGTTGCGCAGGGCCCATGGTCCCAACGGCGCCTTGATGGCATCACGGGCAGCCTATATCGGAGGTGTTGATGCCACGTCGAATGTCCTGGCCGGGCGCCTCTACGGCATACCGGTAAAGGGGACACACGCCCACTCCTGGGTGGAGAGTTTCTCGGATGAGTTGGGGGCCTTTAGGGCCTATGCGGAAGTCTATCCCCGGTCATGTCTCCTCCTGGTGGATACCTACGACACACTGAAAAGCGGGGTACCCAATGCTATAAAGGTTTGGCGTGAGCTGAAGGAAAAGGGCTATAAGCCTGTAGGGATTCGTCTTGACAGCGGCGATTTGGCTTACCTGAGCAAAGAAGCTCGAAGGATGCTGGATGAGGCCGGATTCGAGGATACGGTAATAGTCGCATCCAGCGATCTTGACGAGTGGCTGGTAGAGAGCCTGAAGCGGCAAGGGGCCAGGATCGATATCTGGGGTATCGGCACTCGACTAGTTACTTCCTATTCCTGCCCGGCCCTGGGGGGGGTCTACAAACTAACCGCCCTGGACGAGGACGGCAACGGAATGGTGCCGAAAATAAAGAGGTCTGACAACCCTGAAAAGATCACCAACCCAGGCGCTAAAAAGATAGTAAGGATGTATGATCAAAGGGGACAGATGAGGGGTGATGTCCTGTTTCTTGAAGGAGAGCCCCTGCCCAAGGGGACCGCCTTTAAGGCCTTTCACCCCATGTTTTCCCACATCGTCAAGACCTATCCAGGGGATTTCGAGATGCGGGAACTCCTTGTCCCAATATTCCGGAAGGGGAAGTTGGTGTATAAGCTTCCCTCGATTCATGAAATTCGTGAGAAAACCCTCAAAAACCTTCGGGATCTGGATGACGCCTATAAGCGGCTCCATAATCCCTATACTTACCATGTGAGTCTGAGCGCCTCTCTTTTCAAGATCAAACAGGAGCTGTTGCATCAAGCCATAATGAATAATTCCGGGATGGATCACTCCATCCCCCTCAAATCGGCTGATTAGTGACCAGCAACTGAGCCGAGGAGATAGCAGAATCGGATTTTCTCGGGGGAATTAGCTAGAGGATGGGCAAAAGAAGCAGGATCAAACAGGAAAACCTGGGTCGCCTGATGGTCTATATTCTCGGATATCGGCCGGATGAATTCGGCCTGGTGCCTGACAGGGAGGGATATGTGAGTTACAAGGAGCTGCTATGGGCGCTTCACGAAGAAGAAGGGATGGGATACGTTCAAAGGGGACACCTCAATGAGGTACTGATGGGCAAAGGCAGGGACCTGTTTGAGACGCAGGAGAACAGAATCAGGTCGACAGAAAGGCATTGGACCTTTGAAAGGGGGCCCTTGCAAGGGATACTGCCAAAGATCCTCTATACGGCGGTGAGGGGAAGGGCTTACCCTGTAGTGCTGAAGGAGGGGTTGAGATCTCCCAGGGACGGATTCATTGTGCTTGCAATGGAGCGCGAGATGGCCTTGAGAATCGGGCGACGGCGTGATCAAAGCCCTGTAGTGGTAGAAGTCAAGGCTAGAGATGCCGAGAAAGAACATGTCCTTTTCCATAGTTTCGGCCGATTGTACCTATCAAAGATGATCCCGAGTCACCTTATCGCCGGCCCCCGATTGCCGGATGAAAAGGAGAAAGTCCGCAGGCCGGTGGAGGACAAGAAGAAAAAACCCATTGATTTTGGGGCAGGGACGTTCCTTCTGGAGGTCGACAGGAGGGATAAGAGGAGAGACGGGCTGAGAAGGGGGAAGAAAAAGAAGGGCTGGAAAGAGGAGGTTCGAAAGAAAAGGAGGCGATAAGGGCACGCTAGAGGGTTTCTTTTAGGGTAAAACAGAAAACTTGTTTGACCTTGACAGAGAATCATATATAAGGTATTATTTTTATAAGAAAATTAGAAAGTTAGTAATGATTTAGCCCTTTTTAGGAATTGAAGGTGCGGGCAAATGTTGCCTTCGGGAGCTAGACCTTTGACAGGGCGGACAAAGTTTTCCGTGAATCCTGCAAATTTATCATAAAGGGCTAAGGGAGTAGGACACGGGTAGTATGGAGACCCAGGAGTTCCTAGAACAACTCGTCTATTCCGGCAAGGATCCTTCACGGCTCATCTTTGAAGATGAACTCACAGGCCTTTACAACCGCCGCTTTCTCCACCAATACCTTGAATCAAGGATCGATTGGAAGTCCCTCAAGAAGAATCCCATCTCACTGATGATGATCGATGTTGATGAATTCAAGGCCATAAATGATAGGTTTGGCCATGAGGTCGGGGACAGGGCATTGATCTGGATAGCTGAGCAGGTGAGAGAAGTGGCGGGCGAGGGGTGCCTTTCGATTCGCTACGCTGGCGATGAGTTTATGGTAATTCTGATGGATTTCAATAAAGAGGCGTCCATTGAAAGAGGGATGCTCCTTCGCCAACGTGTCCGCGACAGGGCATTTGAGCCGGAAGACAAGGACGACCCTATCCCCATAAGCCTTAGTATCGGGATTGCATCGGCGCCCGATGATGCGGTCACAAGCAAGGAACTGATACAGAAGGCGGATACGGCCCTATACTCCGCAAAACAAAGGGGCAGGGATTGCGTGGTACACGTCAGCGAAGTGAAAGGCGAAGACGTATTTGAGAAGGCAGCGGCCCAGCAGTTGAGCGGAACTAACCTGGTGGGCAGAAACCAGCAGATTTCGCAAGTGGCGATGGCCCTCAAGGACTTCAGCAAGAGGAAGAACCAATTCCTTATCATCCATGGCTCCAGCGGTATCGGGAAGAGCGAATTTTTGGAGGCAGTGCGACGCAACATTGCCAAGAAAGAGGTACTCGAGGTCAAAGTGAGAGGGGCGAGACAGGAAGACTTCAGGCCCTACTATCTGACTGTAAACTTGATCACCGAGCTCTTGAATAAGAAGAAGGAGAAAGGGCGCCAGGTATTGGAAGAGCTCAGTGCAAAAGAAAAGGCGTACCTTTCAGTGGTCTTTCCCCATCTCGGCGCCGGGGAACAGCAACAGGAGGAAGAAGACGAAAAGACCTTGAGGGAAGGTATTTTCAATACCTTGTTACAATTCATAAAAAAGGTCGTCGGAAACCATTTGCTCTTTCTCTTCATTGATGATTTTCATTTAGGGGATGAGGCCACCATGCTCCTGCTCAGGGGCCTCATGTGTGCAAAAGAGATGCCTTTGTTCGTGTGCGCTACCTCATCGGAGTGGGAAGAGATCAAGAAACGGGGGGATAGAACCCCCTTGGAGCGCTTTTGCGGGATCTACGGGAAGGAACTAGGCATCAAGATGATCCCCATGACTCCCCTGAGCGAGAGGCACATAGCAAACTACATTCAAAGGATATTTCCAAACCTCAAGTCCCCCAAATCCTTTGTCGGTAAGTTAGCAAAGTCCAGCAAGGGGAATCCCAATTTCATAAACGAAATATTGAGAAAGCTTATCACTGACCAAAAGATCATTCTCAGGGGACATGAATGGGTGATCCAGCGGATAGAGGATGACTATTTCCCAAAATCCCTCGATGAGATTGTGACCCAGAAGATAAAGGCCTTGGATGAAGACAGCAGGAGGTTGCTGGAGCAAGTATCTGTAATGGGTGAGGAAGTATCCTTGAGTATGCTCATGGGGAGTTCGGACATAATGGAAGTCAAGGCCCTGGAATTCATTGACAAGGCCTCGGCCCAGGGCATTCTGAAATCCGATTTCGAGATGAACGATGAAGTTATTCGTTTTCTGGGAAAACAGGTCGTGGACATAATCTATGGTTCGATAGACAAGAAACGGAGAGAGGACCTCCACGAGCATATCGGCAAGTACCATGAGAGACTGTACCAGGACAATATCCTGACGTCGGCGGCCTCCCTTGCCTATCACTTCAAGCGCAGCGCGAACAGGGAGAAGGCGGAAAACTATGACAATCTGCTCCGTATGGTTAATGCAAGGCAGTTTGATCCGGACGAGGCATTCGGGTACGGGGATGGTGAAGGGGAGGGATCAATAGAAGAAGGCCCCCCCATCGATCCAGGGGATGTGGGGCGTTTTACACAGCTCATCCGGGATTTTCTGGTGGCGGTTCGAAATGCCAAGCTTTATCCCAAGGGGAGCAGGTCGGTGATGACGGTCACCCGCCACCTAAAATCCGCCATTGATGAAGTCCTCGAAAAATACAACCCCATATACATCAAGAACGTAGAAAGTAGAATCCTGGTCAATGATAAGGAGATCGATGCGAAGGAAATAAAGATCGTCTCTGAGTCCTTTATCAGGATGTTGAAACAGCTTCAGTTGGCTGGAATAGGCTTTAGAAAGGGGCTAAGGGAAAGTGAAGTGGGGGATTTGCTGGAGGCCTTCGGCCGGACAGAGCACAAGACCCATGATCCAAGCTACTGGGAGAACTTCATGTCCGAGAAGGGTCTGGCCCACATAGTGCTCAGACAGGTCCGTTACTCGGTAAAGAAAGGGCATGAAAGGGGGCCTGGGGAGGATGAGGCCCATTTGGATAGCTCTGCTGAGGCGGAAACCACATGGAGTGAAAAAGAAATAGGCCTGATAGTAGAGATTATCAGAAGCCTGCTGGCCGCTTCCAGAAACATCAGATTATACCCCATAGAAAGCAAGATAATAAGGACAATCCTCAATACCCTTCACAAAAACCTACAGAAGTTTCTGAGTACAAGGGGTGTACTGAACTTGTCCAGGACAGAAGAAGCCCTGCTGGTCAATGGAAAGCATGTTCCCTCCGTTGAATTCAGGAACGTCTCAACGAATGTGGTCAAGTATTTTGAGGCAATAGACCTCAACAGCCTGTCGTTCCTGAAGGGTGTGGGCATGAGGGAGCTTGAAACATACATTAATGCCCTGAGTGACCTGCCCCCGGAAACGGACGGCGAGTTTTGGCAGGGATTGGCCAAGGACCTTGATCTACGCAGGATACTGTTTGATCGGCAGATCTATGGAATAGAAACAGGCGCAATCGGCGCTCTGGGAGATGGATCAGAGGCGGAATCCCTTGTAAAGGGGAAGGAGAGAGCGGTGGTGGGTGAGTCCTGCTTGGCCGAAGAGCAACTCGGTGAAGAAGACGCCTTTGATGAACTTCTCAATACCTACCCTGACAGGGTCAAGGAAATGCTCTTGGGTATGGATGACCAGGGCATAAGAGACGCAAATGAGCAACTGTTTCAGGGTTTTGAAAAAAGGGAGCCGGAGACGCGAAAAAGAATTATCCAGGTCTGCAGGGGGCTCTTTGACGACCTGGAGCCGTCCCTGCAAAGCGATCTTTCTAGCCATCTTCTGGGATTACTGCTGTCTGCATTTTCGAGGGAAAGCGAGGCCGATGTACTCAGCGAACTAGTCTCCTTACTAAATGACATGGTGACGGTTTTTATACAGTTTATCCAATACGGCCAGGCGTCAAGGATCTTGACTTACATGGAGCGACGCAGGAAGGAATTTGAAGAGGAGAAAGCCCCCGGTTCGAAGACCATCGAGAAGGCATTGCAAATGAGGATAGACGGTCCCTCGCAGAAAATGCTTATGGAGGACCTTACATCCGGAGATCCCGTGCGAATGATGAATGCCACCAGGCTGCTGGCCGGCATGGGATGCGTCGCCATTCCCCTTCTTGTGGAAATCATAAAGGGCACGGAAGACCTCAGGGCGAGGAAGATTGCGGCCTCCCTCCTTCGCAAAGGAGGTGACGAAGCTCGAGAACGTTTGAGGAAGGAGCTGGACATTGAGACGGATCCAGATGGGCGAACAAGGATCTTGGACATCATCGACACGGTAACTTTGGACGTAAACAAGGAACTCAGCCTGGCCCTGGGTGACAAGAATCCCCAGGTCCGCAGAGCGGCCTTTCGCCTTGCCGAACGGCTGAACGATCAACAGACCATTGAGCTTCTCCTGGAGCTGGCCAAGACTCAAAAAGGGAAAATGGCCGTTACTGCGATTAGGTGTCTGGGAAGAATAGGCCCGTCTCCTGACATAGAAGAGGAAATCATATCCATACTAAATGGCGCCAAGAGTGATGATATCATAATCGCCTGCTGCAAGGTGCTCGGGCAGAAAGGAAGTCCGGCGGCGATCCAAGCCTTGAAGAAGATCCTCGTGCCAAGGGGTTTCCTTATGTTCAAGAGGAAGAGGAGCCCTGAGGTCAGATCTGCAGCAGCTTCAGCCCTCAGCAGGATCCCGGATCCCGCAGTAAACGAGACCTTCTCGGCCTTCCTGAATGACAGCGACCCCAGGATTCGGATGATGGCCAAGACGGTGCTGGAGACCGATAGTGGCTCTCAAAACGACTCGGCCCCTGAAGATGTGCCAATGAGTGCCTGACCCTCCAGCCTTTCAATCCTTAGGAGAACGAACTCGTTCTCCAAGGGCTTTTCAGAGGGGAATACAACGGGCAGGTAGTTGTCACTCAAACCTCGTACCGTGCCCCTTTGACCCCGTTTCCAGCCTTCTGAGAGGATGACAAAATCTTTTCCGATACATGAGCGGTAAAAGGCCCGGCGTTTCGCCAGTCCCAATCTCCTTATTTCCTCGGTTCTGTTCCTGAGAAGCCCTTGGTGGACACGTCCCTTGAAGCCGGCAGCCTCCGTTCCCTCCCTGGGAGAAAAGGGGAATACATGAAGATAGGAGACGGGCAAGTCCTTGATTACCGCAAGGGTGTTTAGGTGGGCCCTTTCGTCTTCACCAGGGAAACCCGCCATAACGTCTACACCAACAGCGGCCAATGGTGCCTCGGCCTTGATACGATCAACCAGGCCCATGAATTCTTTAACAGGGTACGGCCTTTTCATTCTCTCCAAGATCCTGTTGTCCCCACTCTGAAGGGGTATATGGAAATGCCTGCAAAGCCATTTTTCGGAAGCGACCAAATCTATCAACTCATTTCCTATCTCGTTGGGTTCAATGGAACTGAGCCTCACCCTGAAGGGCGGTCCTGTCTTGCCTATTTCTCGAAGCAGTGCCGTCAGAGCAGCATGATCTCCGAGGTCAGCACCGTACTTGCCCAAGTGGATCCCGGTGAGAACGACCTCCTTGAAGCCCTGTCGGGACAGCTCCTCGATCATCTCAAGGA
The DNA here is from genome assembly GCA_019308985.1 of Deltaproteobacteria bacterium. The sequence goes on from JAFDHB010000024.1 coordinate 10,077, forward strand.
CGACGCGAGGCTTAAGACTCCTCAGGGGACCCCTGGCAAGGGGAACAATACAGTAGCTACAGGAGGCCTGGCAGCCGTCCTGGATCTTTAAAAATGCCCTGGTCCGATTCAGAAACCCCTTTACGGGGATGCATTCCAACTCAAAATGGTCTGAAAAGGCCTCCACCAGTTGAACGGTGCTATTGCCATGCTTCCAGTCCGCCACGATTTCCGGGAGTTTTGCCTTGACAGTGTTGCCCGCTATCAGAGCGAGCCCTGGAATCCCGGCCAGTTCCCGGGGATAGACCTGGGCATAGCATCCTATGGCAGCGGTCATCCCGGAGGGATTCTCCCTGATGGCACCCCGTATGGCCTGCCTGGATTGCTGAGAGGCCTTTTGAGTTACGATACAAGTGTTGACGATGGTAATATCCGCCTTTTCCTGCCTGGCTGCTTCCCTAAGGCCTAGCTCGAGCAGAGCCGAGCTGATCGCAGCGGATTCGAACTGGTTTACCTTGCATCCCAGGGTAATAATCTTAAATGTTCGTTCCATGGTTGATCGTGGTATTCTGGATGTTCAAAGCGGTGAAAAGACGAAGCCTTCCTCTCCGAGCCGGAAGCCGCCGGTCACTCCAGAAAGGGAGTCATGGTCCTCACAGATAGGTCAAAGGGCTGAAATGATGCCATTGAAATCGCGGCACAGGGTATCAGAATTTCTTCATAACCCTTTCAAAGCCGGGAAGAGCTCTTTCAATTGTCCTGTCCGAGACACAATAGGCGATCCGGATATGTCCGGGGCCATAAAAGCCACTCCCCGGAACAGTGAGTATGTTTTCCTCTTGAAGGGCCGAGACAAATGCAATGTCATCTTCAATAGGGGTCCTTGGGAAGAGGTAAAAGGCCCCACCAGGCTTGACAAAATCATAACCGAAGGAGGCAAGCCCTTCGCAAAGGAGGTCCCTTTTTTTCTGGTAAAGGGAAATATCCACACTCTCCCTCAATAACCGGGATACCGCCCTTTGCATGAGGGCGGGGGCGTTTACATAGCCAAGGATGCGATTGCTGAGGACCAAGCCGGCTATGATCATATCCCTATCGGAAATGGCGGGATTACAGGCCACGTATCCGATCCTTTCTCCTGGCAAGGAAAGATCCTTGGAAAAGGACGTCACCAGGAAGCTCTCATCGTACACATCAAGAATGCTGGGGACCTCTATCCCGTCATAGACGATTTTTCTGTAGGGCTCATCTGAGATAAGGTATATGGGCCTTCCGAGTTTTGCGCTGTAATCCCTTAGGCATGCAGCCAGCCCTTGCAGTTCCTCACGCTTGTAGACGGTCCCCGTAGGATTGTGTGGGGAATTGATCAATAGGGCCTTTGTCCTCTGGTTAATGGCTTCTGCAATCGCATTCAGGTCAAGAGAGAAGTCAGGCCTTGTGCTCACTATCCTGGGCACACCCTGATGATTACCCAAGTAAAAGTTGTATTCCACAAAGTAAGGCTTTGGTATTATCACCTCATCTCCGGGATCAAGGATCGTCTTGAGCACCACATTCAAGCCCCCTCCTGCGCCCACGGTCATAACCACATCGTCCGGAGAAAAGGTCTGCTTGTTATTTTCTCCGAGATAATCTGCGACCGCCTGCCTTGCGCTCAGCAGCCCTGCATTGGGCATATAGGCATGCTGCCCCGGAGTTTGGTCCTCCACAAGGTCCTTGAGTACTTCCTTGAATTTCTCCGGCGGCTCAAGGTTGGGATTGCCGAGGCTGAAGTCAAACACGTTTTCGGCGCCGAACTTGGCTTTCCTGATATTTCCCTCCTCAAACATCTTCCTTATCCAGGAGGATTTCTCGATAGAGGACTTGATCTTTTCAGAGATGGTCATTTGAATTCCTCCAATGAAATAATGATGAAGATAATATGTTTTTGCTGTTTTGTAAAGACGATCAACTAACCAGGGGCCGCTCATCCTCTTGGATCAGGGTTTCGGTACCAGCCTGTCAAGAGGGGCCGATTTCGGCGGAGGGGAGATAAGACAAAGGAATTTATTGCTTTCCATCTTGTGCAAGTTGCGATAACATAAAGACTTCCAGGCATTGCGACCTATTCTATATGAACGTGCTCTATTCGTAGACTCGGATCTGCGGCAGGGAAATGGCGTAACCACCATGGGTGTCCATACAAGAATGTGGTTGCTTAGAGCGGTAAGATTTGGGCATGGCCTTGGGTACTCCAACATTTGACGTGCCCGAGTAAACGGAAGTATCTGAATCCGCACAGGAGGTGCCGAATGGGAATGGGTGGTAAGAAGACATGCACTGTAGCAGTCCTTACGGGCGGAGGAGACGTCCCCGGTCTTAACCCGTGCATAAAGACCCTGGTGAACCGGTGCCACAGTGAGGGTACCAGAGTAATAGGTATCAGGAGGGGCTGGGCAGGACTGTTGGAGTTCAACCCCAATGACCCGGAGTCGTGCCCCATTTGTTTCCAGGAATTGACACCGGCAGAGGTAAGGACCATCGATCGTTACGGAGGCACATACCTGCATACTTCCAGGACCAACCCCAGCGCCGTAAAGAGGAAGTCCGCCCCCCCCTTCCTGAAACGCAGGTACAAGAAGGGAGAGGAAGTGAAGGATTTTACCTCCCACGTGTTGAAGGTCCTGGAGTATTTGAAGGTGGATGTCATCATCCCCATAGGGGGAGATGATACCTTGAGTTTTGCTGACAGGCTCAGCAAGGAAGGGTTCCCGGTGATCGCTATCCCAAAGACCATGGATAACGACGTCTTTGGGACCGACTATTGTATAGGTTTTTCAACGGCCGTCACACGCAGTGTCGGATTCATACACGCCCTCAGGACCACGGCTGGGTCACATGAAAGAATAGCGATCATCGAACTATTTGGGAGATACTGCGGAGAGACATCCCTAATATCCGCCTACCTTGCGGGGGTGGATCGAGCCGTAATATCGGAGGTCCCCTTTGACCCGAAGAAGCTGGCATACCTGGTAATGAAGGACAAGAGGGAGAATCCCCAGAATTATGCCATGATAACGATTTCTGAAGGGGCGCGGATGGTCCACGGTGAGATGTCCCTTTCGGGGGAAGCAGACGATTATGGACACAGGAAACTAGGCGGCATAGGAGAAGAGACGGGACTCGTGCTCAAGGAGATCACGGGGGAGGATATCCTCTACCAAAGGCTCTCCTACCTCATGAGAAGTGGTACGCCTGACTCCCTGGATCTCATGGTAGCTGTTAATTTTGCCAACATGGCAATCGATCTTTACCTAAAAGGGGGATTCGGCCGCCTCGTGGCCTTGAATCGCGGCGCTTACACGGACATCCCCTTGAGCACCATCATGGCGGGTCAAAAGCGGGTGGACGTAAGCGAACTCTATGATGTGGATCAGTATAGGCCCAAGGTAAGGCATGTGGGCGGGAAGCCCATGTTTCTGTACTGAAGTTGCTGAGTCCACCGCTTGGTCATTGTTCCGCAACCATCCGGTTCTGCTGAGTTGCTGATCACCGCAAGCAATGAGAGCACAAAAACCTCTCCAAAGGAGGGAGAAGTGAGGTTTGTCGGCAAGGAGACAAGATAGTAAAAATGGAACTGGCTCCCAGGAAAGAGACTCGAAAGATTCGGATAGGGAATGTGACAATCGGCGGGGGTGCGCCGATCGTGGTCCAATCCATGACCAATACCGATACGAGGGATATCAGGTCTACGGTCAGGCAGGTGAACCGTCTGGCCAAGGCGGGGTGTGAGATAGTAAGGCTGGCCATCCCTGATATGGAAGCCGCCCTGGCGCTGGGGGAGATAAAGAAGAGGGTCAAGACCCCGCTCATCGCGGACATCCATTTCGACCACCGTCTTGCAATCGCCGCCCTTGAGGCAGGGGCGGATGGCCTCAGAATCAACCCGGGGAATATCGGCAGCAGGAAGGCCCTGGAAAGGGTGATCAGGAAGGCATTAGAGCGGGGCGTTCCCATCAGGATAGGTGTCAACTCCGGATCTCTCCCGAGAAGAATAATGAAAAAGTATGGACACCCAACGCCAGAGGCCATGGTGGAAAGCGCCCTGGAATCGGTCAGCATCTTTGAGGACATGGGATTCCGGGAGATCAAGTTTTCAATAAAATCTTCGAGCGTCCTGAGCACAGTAAGGGCTTACGAACTCCTCAGCCGGCAAGTAGACTATCCACTTCACCTGGGGGTTACAGAGGCCGGTAGCCTCATTTCAGGGACCGTAAAGAGTGCCCTGGGGATAGGCATCCTCCTGCTCGAGGGAATAGGTGACACAATTCGAGTTTCCCTCTCAGGGGATCCCGTGGAGGAGGTAAGAGCGGCCTATGAAATCCTTAGGGCCCTGGGCCTCAGACACTACGGCCCGGAGATCATATCCTGTCCTACTTGTGGAAGGTGCGAGTTTGATCTCTTGGGGATTGTAAAAAAGGTGGAGGCCGGGCTCGACGGTGTCAAGGCTTCCCCTAAGGTCGCAATCATGGGATGTGTGGTCAACGGACCGGGCGAGGCCAGGGAGGCCGACCTGGGCGTTGCAGGTGGCCGGGGACAGGGAATCCTTTTCAAAAGGGGGAGGCTCGTCAGAAAGGTCCCCGAGTCTGAAATGGCCCAGGTTCTTATAGAGGAAGTGAAGAAGATGGCGGAGGCAATGTCAGCCGCCGGTCTTGCACGGCGACCTGGCAGAGCGGAAAAAGGAGATGAAACTGAGAGATAACCATGCGATATTCTAGATATTTTATTCCAACCTACAAGGAGATTCCCGCGGAGGCGGAGGTCGTAAGCCATCAACTAATGTTGAGGGCCGGCATGATAAGGAAACTGGCGGCAGGGATATATACTTACCTGCCGGCGGGACTGAGGTCCATCAGAAAGGTGGAAAAAATAATAAGGGAAGAAATGGACAGGTCTGGTGCCATAGAGGTACTGATGCCCGCGGTCCAACCGGCCGAACTATGGCAGGAGAGCGGCAGATGGGACTATTACGGCAAGGAACTGTTCAGGTTCAAGGATCGGCATAACCGGGACGCATGCCTGGGTCCAACCCATGAAGAGGTGATTACGGACCTCATGCGAAGAGAAATCCATTCCTATAAGCAGATGCCGGTGAATTTCTACCAAATTCAGACCAAGTTCAGGGATGAAATCCGCCCTAGATTTGGGGTGATGCGGTGCAGGGAATTCATAATGAAAGATGCTTACAGTTTTGACGTTGATGAAGAGGGGGCCAATAAGAGCTACGAGATAATGTACGATACCTATGACAGAATTTTTCGAAGGTGTGGGCTGAAATTCAAGGCGGTTGAGGCCGATACAGGAAGCATAGGGGGCAGCTTTTCCCATGAATTCATGGTGCTGGCAGGAACCGGGGAGGACCGGATCGTAAGCTGCAAAAGATGTAATTATGCAGCCAATCTTGAAAAGGCGGAAGTGAGCGGGGAGCCAAAACAGGATCCGTCACGGAAGCAGGAAGGGCTGAAGGATATTGAAGAGGTGGAGACCCCCGGCATTCGAACGGTAGAAGAGGTGACAGAGTTTCTTTCCATATCCCCGGCGCAACTGGTCAAGACGCTGATTTTCGGATCAGACGGTGATGTGGTTGCTGCACTTGTCAGGGGTGACCATGAGCTGAATGAAACGAAGCTCAAGAATTTGCTGGGTAAAGAACACGTGGAATTGGCTGATCCTGAGCTCGTCGAAGAGATCACCGGAGCTCCCATGGGATTCGCGGGCCCTGTTGGGCTAAAGGTAATGATAGTGGCGGACCAAAGCCTAAAGGGTATGAGGAACTTCGTGACCGGCGGGAATCGGAAAGACCTGCACCTGAAAAATGTCAACCTGGGGAGGGATTTTCAGGTGGATCTTTTCGCTGATATACGCGTGATCACTCCCGAGGACAGATGCCCGAGATGCAGTGCTGGGTTGGCTTTCGCCAGGGGGATAGAAGTTGGGCATATCTTCAAGCTTGGAACCAAGTACAGTAAGGCAATGGGGGCCACTTTTTTGGACGAGAAGGGCGAGGAGAGGCCCATTGTGATGGGTTGTTACGGGATAGGAGTAGGGCGGACCGTGGCGGCTGCTATCGAGCAAAACCATGATGAAAACGGTATAGTCTTTCCCATTCCTATCGCTCCCTTTGAAGTGGTGATATTGCCGCTCCAAATTCAACAGAGGGAGGTTGTCGAGGCTGCAGAGAAGATATACAGGGAATTGCTGGAGAGGGGAGTTGATGTCCTCTTGGATGACAGGGACGTAAGGCCGGGGGTCAAATTCAAGGATGCGGACCTGATTGGAACCCCGTTGCGCATTACAATCGGTATGAGGAGCCTTCAAAAGGGGCAAGTGGAAATCAAGTTGCGATCCGAATCGGAGAGTTCCCTGGTATCCTTTGCTGATTCCCCGGCAATAATCCAGGGTAAGGTAAGGGAGCTTTATGATTCGGCTGAATGACATAACTTCCAGCCTGCTTTCCTATCATCCTAAGGCGGATACCACTGTCGTGGAAAAGGCCTATGTGTACTCGGCCAAAGTCCACCAAGGGCAGGTACGCCTTTCGGGTGAGCCCTACCTTTCCCATCCCCTTGAGGTCGCCTATATTCTTACACGCATGAAACTTGATGTGATCAGCATAGTAGCGGGGCTCCTGCACGATACTCTCGAAGATACGGATACGGAGCTCTCAGAGATAGAACGACTCTTTGGTAAGGAAACAGCCAATATAGTCGATGGGGTCACCAAGATCAGCAAAATGAAGTTCGGCAGCCATGAAGAGCGTCAAGCGGAAAACATGAGAAAAATGATTTTGGCCATGGCGACGGACATCCGGGTCATCATGGTCAAACTTGCTGACCGGCTCCATAACATGGAAACCCTGGGTTTCCAACCCCCTGAGAAACAGCACGCCATAGCAAGGGAGACCCTGGACATATATGCGCCCCTCGCCGGGAGGCTTGGTATCTATTGGCTCAAGTCAAACTTGGAGGACCTCTGCCTCTACTACCTGGAACCAGAGATCTATGAAAAGATAAAGACAGAGATTGCAGAGCGAAAGGGTTTCAGGGAGAAGTTTATCCAGGAAGTCAGCAAAATACTCTCCCAAAAACTGAGTGAGGCGAATATCAAGGCCACCATCAAGGGTAGACATAAGCATTTTTATAGTATTTACACTAAGATGAAGGAGCAGAACCTGAGCGTGAACCAGGTCTATGACCTCTTGGCCTTCAGGGTCATCGTCAACTCACTGAGGGAATGCTACGAGGTCCTGGGTTTGGTCCACACCATATGGAAACCGGTGCCGGGCAGATTCAAAGATTATATTTCTTTACCCAAGGCCAATATGTACCAGTCCTTGCACACCACCGTCATCGGACCAATGGGCCAGAGGATGGAGATTCAAATCCGAACATGGGAGATGGATAGGATAGCCGAGGAAGGCATCGCATCCCATTGGAAATACAAGGAAGGTATGGAGGGTAGTGACAGGGACGAGAAGCAATTTGCCTGGCTGCGGAGACTGCTCGAGTGGCAAAAGGATTTGAAGGATCCAAAGGAATTCATGGAAACGGTTCGAATGGACCTCTTTCCTAACGAGGTCTATGTCTTTACCCCAAAGGGAGAGGTAAAGAGATTACCAAAAGGCTCTACTCCGGTGGACTTCGCCTACAGTATCCATTCCGAGATCGGTGAGAAGTGCATCGGCGCCAAGGTGAACGGCAAGATGGTACCGCTGAGGTACCAACTCAAGAACGGCGATACAGTGGAAATCATAACCTCGACTAGACAACAACCCAGCAAAGACTGGCTCGATTTTGTGAAGACCCCCAGGGCAAAGACGAAGATCCGGCACTGGATAATGAGACAGGAAAAAGACCGGAGCATCGCCCTGGGCAAGGAGCTCCTGGAAAAGGGCCTGGTGCAAGCACACTTGAGCTTGAAAAACATTTCAAAGGACGAACAAATTGCCGCTGTGGCGAAAGAGCTGTCTTTCAGCACTACGGAGGATATGCTGGCGAATCTCGGTCACGGAAAGATAACAGTAAACCAGGTCCTAGGAAGACTGAAACCAAGATTGGGCATAGAAGAGGAAAAGCCGAGCGGCCTCGTAAAGAAGGTCGTATCCAGGATCAAGCGCAAACGACCCACCCAGGGCATCAGGATCAAGGGTGTGGAAGACATGCTGGTAAGGTTTGCAAACTGCTGCCATCCCCTCCCTGGAGAACACGTAATAGGGTTCATAACAAGGGGCAGGGGCGTAACCATACACAAACACAACTGCCGGCACGTGAAGGATGCAGACCCGGACAGACTTGTGGAGGTTTCATGGGAACCTTCGGAGAGAGATATCTATTTGGCCGGGCTAAAGGTCACTTCCGTGGACAAAAAGGGTATCCTCGCAAACATCAGTGCGATTATGTCCCAGAAGGATGCAAACATAATCCATGCGGAGGTGCGGACTACGGTCGACCACAAGGGCATCTCTCATTTTACAATAGAGGTGGAAAATTACAAGCAATTACAGGAGATTATCTCTGCAATAAAGAAAGTAAAGAACGTCTTGTTGGTCGAAAGAATATGATTATGGCTTTACCACGGCCCCGGATTTGATACAACCAGTGCACACGCGAATCCTTACAGTTTGTCCGTTTCTCACCGCCCTCACCCTCTGGAGGTTGGGATACCATCGAGTCTTGGTCTTGTTATGGGCGTGGCTTACATTATATCCTACTAAGGGCCTTTTCCCGCAAATTTCGCATACCCTGGACATGACGCAACTCCTTTAAAGAAAGTGAAAGATAAATTATAAACAAAAAAATCCAAAATACAACTTTTTTCAGATGAATGCGGTAAATGCACCTTTAAACACCTTTGCCGGTCTCGCCCCTGAGCTCAACAGGATACCGGGAAACCTAAATCGGGTCCATTTGATGGGCATTTGCGGGGTCGGAATGGCCTCCCTGGCAGGACTACTGAAGAAAAAAGGTTTCCTTGTCTCAGGGTCCGACCAGAACATATACCCCCCGATGAGCGATTATCTCCAGGAGCTATCAATACCGATAAAAAAGGGATACAGGGCGGAGAATTTATATCCTAGGCCGGACCTGGTAATCGTGGGTAATGTAATTACCCGGCTCAATCCGGAAGCGGTAGAACTGGGCAGGCTGAAGATACCCTATCAGTCCATGCCACAAGCCCTGAGGGAGTTCGCCCTCCAAAGGAAAAGGTCCATCGTAGTATGCGGAACACACGGAAAGACTACTACCACGGGAATCCTGGCCTGGATACTTGAAAGGGCGGGTCTTGAGCCCGGATTCATGGTGGGTGGTATTCCCAATAATTTCCGCAGGAATTTCCAAGAGGGGGGAGGGCCGTTTTTTATTGTAGAGGGCGATGAGTATGATACGGCATTTTTCGATAAGGGACCTAAATTCCTGCACTATTCACCGTGTTACACAATCTTGACAAGCATAGAGTTCGATCATGCGGATATCTACAGGGATATTGAACATGTCCTGGAAAGCTTCCGCAGGCTGATAGGTACCATACCTCCCCAAGGGTTTCTCATAGTTAATGGTGATGATCCTCTCGCCCTGAAAGAATCCAGGAAGGCGCTCTGCCCTGTGATTAGTTATGGGTATGGGACCGGGGTTGATTGGCGTGTGGCGGAGATTATCAACACTGAAGACATGACTCGAATAAGAGTGGTTACCAGGGAGGGAGATGACTTCGAGTTGACCACTCCTTTGTATGGGCGGCATAACATAGCAAACCTCCTTTCCGCAGTGGCTCTGGCAGAGATGTTGGGATTGGAACGCTCCATCATAGCGGAGGCAGTACACACCTTCAAGGGAATCAAGAGAAGGCAGGAAGTAGTCGGGCAGAGAAGGGGGATTCTTCTCCTTGATGATTTCGCCCACCACCCGACTGCCGTAAGGGAGACCATCAGGGCCGTAAAGGAAAAGTACCCGCAAAGGCGTCTGATTGCGGTTTTTGAGCCGAGATCCAATTCCAGTCGGCTCAACGTGTTTCAAAGGAGATACGCTTCTTCCTTTGATATGGCTGATAGGATTTTTGTCCCTGAGCCGCTTCACATGGAGAAGATCCCGGAACACAAGCGGTTTTCTTCCGAGAGGCTTGTAAAGGACTTGGTTGACCGGGGGCTGAAGGCCCTTTATAGTCCGGATACGGGCCACTTGCTGGAGCAACTTCTGCTGGAGGCCAAGGAGGGAGATGTGATCCTCATGATGTCAAATGGTTCCTTTGATAATCTACCTCAGCGGTTGTTGAAAGAACTCTGATGGCTTCGTAAAAAGTCCAATTTCCATTCGACAGGCCCATGGCCCTGAGCACAGCCGAAGGGCTGCGTTTCGCTTCATCTCGTTGTGATTGCGGCGTACTTCTATGTACACCTCATAACACGAGATTCGCGCGCTCCCGACGGCGGGATTTCGCAAGCTCAACTTGAATACTTACTTGAAACTTTTTACATTGCCATCCCAATTTTGACATCTTACTAGTTCATCAACCCTGAGCGTTGAGATTGTTTTGAATGATGTAGACCATCCCTGGTAGGTTCAGGCGGCTACAAACGGGTTTTCTTGTGGGAGAAAGCAAGAGGAGTCTTTTGTCTGAGGTCCGGATATGACACATGACTACAGAGTGGCAAGAGAGAGGATGGTAAGAAACCAACTCATCCCCCGGGGAATAAGGGAGAAGCGTGTGCTTGAGGCAATGAGGAGGATCCCGCGGCACCTGTTCGTGGAAGAGGCGTTACGTGGAGAGGCGTACAATGATCATCCCCTTCCTATTGGTTACAAGCAAACCATATCCCAGCCCTACATAGTAGCCCTGATGACCGAGGCACTTGAACTAAAGGGGACGGAGAAAACCCTTGAGATCGGCACAGGCAGCGGTTATCAAACCGCCATCCTCGCAGAACTCTCCGAAAAGGTATATACCGTTGAAAGGATAAGGCCTCTCATGGAAAGTGCAAGGAAGCTGTTGTCAAAACTAGGCTACACCAATATCTTCTTCAAGGCCTATGACGGCACCTTGGGCTGGAAGGAATTTGCCCCCTACGATGCAATAATTGTGACTGCGGGTGCTCCCAAGATACCGGAACCTCTACTTGAGCAAATGGCGGACGGTGGCAGAATGATAATTCCGATCGGAGACAGGTACAGCCAGGAGCTAGTAAAGGTAGTCAAGCAAAAGGATGAATACAAGCAGGAGAGCTTAGGGGGATGCAGGTTCGTTGACTTAGTAGGAGTACACGGGTGGAAGGAGTAAGAAGGGTGATACTCCCATTAGAGTCTGTTCCCCCGGGGAGAAAGGGCGGCTGAATAAATGATTCACGGCAACATCCTGAAAAGAGCGAACACCAAGGCCGAGGCCTTTCCTTTGCTCAAACAGGTTCAAAGACTCAGCGATCCTTTAACCCGCCTGGAACAGGTCGGGCCCAAGAGGGCCTCCTTAATGGCAAAGAAGGGTATTAGTTCGATCCTTGATCTCCTGTTTTTCACTCCTTCAAGATACGAAGACAGGACGCGAATCTATCCCCTTGGCAAGGCCCTGGGACAGGGGCCCAGATTGGTAAGGGCGAAGGTCCTCTATGGTAAGGAAGAGGTATTGGGGGCGGGTCGGAAGAGAACATTCAAGCTCCTCGTGGAAGAAGCTGGAGCTTTGGTGGAATGCATATGGTTCAATTACCGGAAACCATATCTGCAAAAGTTCTCGCAGAGAGGGACAGAGGTTCTTATTTACGGCTCTCTCCTCGGGGGACATGGCAGGATACGGGTATATCACCCGGAAATAGAGTTATACCAGGCCGGGATATCTGAAGGCAAACTGGGTTTTTATCCCGTGTACCCATCTATAGAAGGTATCTCACCAAAGGTGCTGAGATCGATAATTCGGAGGGCACTGGACCTTTATTTGCCCCAATTGGTTGACCCGGTCCCCGAGGTCATAAGAAAAAGACTATGTCTCCCGGGTCTGGCCGAGGCCCTCAGGGACGTCCATTTCCCACCTAAGGATTGTGCTATAGGCCCACTCAATGCCAAGAAGACCGTGTTTCACAAAAGACTGGTTTTTGATCGCTTTTTCCTGGCCATGTTGATCCTCTCCTACAGCAAGAGGTTCAGGAAAGAGCGGAGAGGACAGGCCTATTTTGTCCCCCCCGGACTGGAGCGGGACGCCAAGAGGTTTTTTGGCTTTGAATTGACCGCTGAGCAGAAAAAGGCCATAAGGGAGATAGCAAAGGACCTAGGGGGTCTATCTCCGATGAACCGTTTGGTCATAGGAGACGTGGGTTGCGGCAAGACTGTACTAGCGGCGGTTGCTGCCTATATATGCACTCAAAACGGGGAGCAAGTCGCGTTGATGGTCCCTACCCAGGTCCTGGCAAACCAGCACTTTGATTTCTTTTCGGCCCTTTCAGGAAAGATGGGCCTTCGGCCAGTGTTGCTCACAGGCAAGCTGAAGGCCAAAGAGAGAAAAGATATATATGAAAAAATCAGGAAAGGGTGTTATAATTTGATTATCGGGACCCATGTGCTGGCAGGATACAAGGTTACTTATTCCAGGCTCGGGTTGGTAATAATTGACGAACAGCACAGATTCGGGGTGAGGCAAAGGGCCCTGATGCACATGAAAGGGGATTCTCACCATCAACTCGTGATCAGCGCCACCCCGATTCCCAGGACCCTTGCACTTGCAATTTACGGAGATATGGACATATCGGTCATAAGAGAGCACCCCAAGGCTTACAGGGCCCCATCGACTTATCTGGCAGGACCGGAGAAAAAGAGGAGGGTTTTTGAAATACTCTTGGAGAGGCTCTCAGCGGGGGGGCAGGCCTTTGTGATATGTCCGGTGATCAAGGGTTCGGAAGAAGAAGATATCAAGAGCGCCAAACAAATGGCTGATAGGCTCAGAGGGCTCCTTTCACCTCGGTTCCGCGTAGGTTTAGTCCATGGGCGAATGGGTCCGGAAGAGGTGGCAGATGTCATGGGCGATTTCAGGAATGGCCTTATTGACCTCCTTGTAGGCACTTCATTGGTAGAGGTGGGGGTTCACGTGCCAAAGGCCCAGGTCATGATCATCGAGCACCCTGAACGTTTCGGTCTGGCACAGCTTCACCAATTGAGGGGGCGGGTTGGGAGAGGCGAGGAGAGGGGAATATGTTTCTTGATGCTTTCGGAAAGGGTCCAGGGGTCGAGTCTGGAACGGCTTAAGATATTTGCTGAGTCACAGGATGGTTTTGAAATTTCCCAAAAAGACCTGGAAATGAGGGGGCAAGGGGAGTTTTTCGGCACGAAACAATCGGGACTCGGGGAATTGGATTTGCAGGAGATGCTGGAGGAGTCGGATCTCCTCGCGAGGGCAAGGGAGGAGGTGGAGCAGTTGCTGAGTTCAGACCCCGAACTTCGAGGTCCCAGGTGTAGGCCTCTCAGGATCTTGTTGAAAACCCTATTGGCCAGGTCGGGGGATTTGTAGAACCAATCAGTGTCCGGTACTGTGTTGGATTGGCCTGTTGTTGCAACTTGAAACAGGGATTCATGCTGTACCCTATATTCAGAATCAGGAGCAGGAGATGATCGGAGAGTTTCAGCGGATAGGCAGGTTGCCTCCTTATGTGTTCAAGGTCGTAGATACGTTGAAGATGGAGTACAGGCGCAAGGGAGAGGATATCATTGACCTGGGCATGGGCAACCCCAACATTCCTACCCCCAAGCACATAGTGAACAAATTGGTGGAGGCTGCAAGGAAAGGAAAGAACCATAGATACTCCGCTTCCGCAGGCATTACCAAGCTGAGAGAGGTTACAGCTCAGTGGTATAAGCGGAGGTTCCAAGTGGAAATCGATCCGGAGAGGGAGGCCGTTGCTACCATAGGGGCCAAAGAGGGACTATCTCATTTGGTCCTTGCAACTGTCAGCCCCGGTGACGTAGTGTTTTCTCCCAATCCCACTTACCCCATACATCCCTACTCGGCGATAATAGCAGGGGGAGATGTCAGGAGTATACCTATAGGTCCTGACAGGGATTTTATAGAAGACCTGCTGACGGCGACAAAACAGACATGGCCGAATCCGAAGATGCTGATCATTTCTTACCCACATAATCCTACTACGGCCGTAGTTGACAGGGCCTTCTTTGAAAAGATCGTCGATTTTTGCACGGAGCACAAGATCATAGTAATTCACGACTTCGCTTATGCGGATCTAGTCTACGATGGGTATAGGCCCCCCAGCTTTATGCAGGTTCCAGGTGCCAAGGAAATAGGAGTAGAAATATTCAGCATGTCGAAAAGCTACTCAATGGCGGGATGGAGGGTCGGCTTCTGCGTCGGGAACCCAAAACTTATAGAGGCCTTGACGAGGTTGAAGAGCTACCTGGATTACGGTATTTTCCAACCGATCCAAATAGCCGCCATAATAGCCCTGAAGGGCCCCGATGATTGTGTCCAGGAAATAGTGCAAGAGTACAAGAAGAGGCGGGATGTATTGGTGGACGGGCTCAACAGAATAGGCTGGTACATTGAAAAGCCCAGGGGCACCATGTTCGTATGGGCAAGGATACCTGACCAGTATCTCAAGATGGGTTCCGTCGAGTTTTCAAAAATGCTCATAAAAAGGGCTAAGGTGGCTGTATCTCCTGGAATCGGGTTCGGCGAATACGGGGATGACTATGTAAGGTTCGCACTTGTGGAGAACCCGCACCGTATCAGGCAGGCCGTAAGAGGTATAAAGAGGATCCTCTAATAAGCTGAGATCGCCCTAACAAAGGACATGAGAGAGAAGATCTTAGGCATATTTGTTATGATTTCCTTCCTGAATCTCTTAAGTATACAGGCGGTGTGGGCGGAAAAGGCCTTCCTCAGTGACGTGGTGATGACTAACTCCGACGAACACCTGATTGTATATTTCACTGTGAAGGACTGTTTTACAGAGGAGATGATAAGGGCCATTGAAAACGGTATCGAGACCACCTTCACCTTCTTCGCGAAGCTCTATGAGAGGAGGCAATTGTTGTGGAACAAGAAGCTGGCCGAGATAAGAATAAGACATAGTATCAAGTATGATAACCTGAAAAGGGTCTATGAGCTTAGGCTGTCTGAAAAGGATAAGGAGGCGACATATACCAAGGATTTTGAAGAGGCAAAAAAGATAATGGCGACCGTGGAAGAGCTCAAGATTGCACCACTGAGTTCCCTGGTCAAGGGAAAGCGGTATCGCCTCAAGATGATGGCCGAGCTTGATAAGATAAAACTTCCCCTGTATTTGCACAATATCCTCTTTTTTCTGTCCCTGTGGGACTTCGAGACTGACTGGTATCAGATCGACTTCAGGTATTAAGGGGTCATGCAACTCTACGAGGAAGCCAGGAAGGCGGATTTGTTGAGAAGGCGAAGGGAACGGTACATTATCATCGCCCTCATGGTCCTGATTCCCTTGTTGACCACCTATCTCCTGAGCACCATCTTCGACTTCGGTCTCGGCCTGCCTAAATTAAACAGCATGCTTATTTTTGCGCTCATAAATCTCAATGTCATCTTGCTGTTGCTGCTCCTGTACCTGACAGTAAGAAACCTTGTAAAGCTGATATTTGAAAGAAAAAAAGGGATCATGGGAGCAAGGCTCAGGACCAAGCTGGTCATGGCCTTTGTTACATTGTCCCTGGTCCCTACGATAATCCTGTTTTTCGTCTCCGTTCAGTTCATAGCCACATCAATAGATTACTGGTTCAATCTCCCCATAGAAAAATCCCTCAAGAATTCCCTGGAAGTGGGTCAGGATTTTTACAAGGAGGTTGCCGATGAAATCATTGTCTTTGGAAATAATCTAAGCCGCCTCATAACATACCATGGCTATATGCTCGTGAGCCGAAAGGAAGAGGTAGAAAAATTTATTACGGAAAAGAGGCTGGAATACAGCCTGGCATCCATAAAGCTGTTTTCCAAAAGGATGGTGTTAAGGGCGGTGTCCCAGGATGACAGTATAGATCTGAGCCCTTTCAAGAATCCCAGCGAAGAGATTCTGCGGAAAAGTTTTGAGAAGGGTACCGACATAAGGGACATTCAGTCTTCCGCCCACGGAGACTTGGTTGTGGGGATAGTGCCTGTCTTCTCCAGGACGGAATCCAAGGCTGTGGTAGGTCTCATAGTTTTGGAGAAATTCATACCAGGGGCCTTTGTCAATAAACTGAACACCCTCGCAAGGGGCCTGGAGGAATACAAGCAATTCAAGATGTTGAAAAAGCCGATAAAATTTACCCACATCATAATCCTTTCCATCGTGACTCTGTTGATCATTTTCTCATCCGTATGGTTCGGTTTCTATCTGTCAAAGGGAATTACCATCCCAATCCAGGAGCTGGCAGAGGGCACCAAGCGGATCGCCACTGGAGACTATGATTTCTATATTGACCTTGAAGCCAGGGATGAGATAGGGGTGCTGGTGAATTCCTTTAACAGGATGACAGCTGATTTGAGGCAGAGCAAGGCAAGGCTGGAAGAAGCCAACAGGGAATTGATCAAGAGCAATCTGGAGTTAGAGCAAAGAAGGCTATACATGGAGACGGTGCTGGCCAACGTAGCCGCTGGTGTGGTATCGGCCGATGCGAGGGGGATCATTACGACCATTAATAAATCAGCAGAAAAAATGCTGAAAATAGAAGCGAGAAAGGTTATAGGAAGATATTACAAGGATTTCATAAGCAAAGAACACACCAAGGTAATAAGTGGGTTTCTCAGGGACCGGAGCCTGTCCATGAAAGGGGCCATGAGGCGGCAGGTAAGGCTCTCCGTGAGCAACAAGACCTTGACCCTGCTCGTTTCTCTCAACGTGCTCCGGGATGAGAGAGGAAGGTATCTAGGGCTTGTGGCCGTGCTTGAAGACCTTACAGAGATGGAGAGGGCACAGAGGATGGCGGCGTGGAGAGAGGTCGCAAGGCGGATCGCACATGAAGTCAAGAATCCGTTGACACCGATACAGCTTTCGGCACAACGCCTGAAGAGGAAATACAGGGATAAGATCGGTAAACATGATGGGAAGGTCTTTGATGAGTGTACGGACATGATAATCAGCCAAGTCGAAGAGCTGAAACATTTGGTCAACGAGTTTTCGGGTTTTGCCAGGATGCCGGCATCGAACCCGAGGCCCAATGATATCGGCCGTATCATAGAAGAGGCCGTCAGCCTTTACCGGGAAGCCCGGAAGGGGGTAAGAGTCGTCTTTAGACGGCCAGCAGAGGCGCCGATAATAGAAGTGGATCGGGAACAGGTAAAGAGAGCCGTGATCAACATCCTAGACAATGCCATCGATGCTGTTGATGGCGATGGTGAAGTGGTAGTGGACCTGAAGTATGATAAGGACGTGGATGTGGTACGTATCTCCATAACAGACGACGGGAAAGGTATCCCTCCGGATCATAAGGACAGGCTTTTTGAGCCTTACTTTTCCACCAAGAAACAGGGGACAGGACTGGGACTGGCTATTGTTAGTACAATAGTAAGCGAACACAAGGGTAACATCAAGGTTGAAGATATTCAGCCGAAGGGCACCAGGTTTATTATTGAGCTTCCAGCAGGAGTGACTCGGAACAGACTTGTTTGAGGCTGTCTGTACCAAGTCGCCCCATACCCTTGGCCTCACATTGAAATGCAATCCAAAAAGATCGATATTTTTCTCTTAATATACAATGCCTTTTGGACCCTTTTGATGCCGGTGATCATCCCGGCCTTGCTGATCAATGGTCCCCGGAGGCTTTCTGAGAGGTTAGGGATGAAACTCCCAGCCTATCGACCAAAAAAGGGAAGTCTCTGGATACACGCGCTTTCCGTAGGGGAAGTGCTGTCGGCCGTACCCCTTCTCAAGGCCATGCACAGACGCTACCCCCAAAAAGACATCATCTTGACAGTAACCACAAGACAAGGAATGGAGGTCGCACAAAGGGAGGCGACAGAGTACGTTGCGGCGCTCTTTACAATGCCCATGGACTTCTGGTGGACAACAAGACGGCTCGTCAGATATGTAAGGCCTGCCATATTTCTCCTGGTGGAAACCGACATTTGGCCGGGTCTGATCAACAACCTCAAGAAGAGAAATATCAGTACAGTAATGGTCAACTGCCGCATTTCGCCTCGTACCCATAAGTCATACTCGAGATTCAGACGCATCGTCAGGTTGATGTATCAGCCCATGGAGCGGTGTCTGGTGCAAACCGAGTTGGACATGAGGAGGCTTATGTCCGCTGGAGTGGATGCCGCAAAAATTAGCGTATCAGGGAACATAAAGTTTGATAGGGAATGGGCGGACATGGAGGATGGAGAGCGCAAGAGCTGGCTTGAGAGGTTGCGTATTGATCCCCGGGATGAGGTTTGGGTGGCGGGGAGCACACATGAAGGCGAAGAGGATATTGTCCTGGAAGCCTTTCGCAGTCTCCGTAACGGTTTTCCTCGTTTGCGCTTGATTATTGCGCCGAGAAGAATAGAACGTTCTGCTGAGGTGGAGAAATTGAGTACTGAAAGAGGATTCAGAACCCTCCTCAGAACAGAGTTGATGCACCACATGGAATCCTACGATGTCCTGGTTCTCGACACCCTGGGGGAACTGGAACGTATCTATGGTATAGCATCCGTCAGCTTTGTCGGAGGAAGCCTGGTTCCCGAGGGCGGGCATAACCTGCTGGAGCCGGCCAGTTTCGGTTGTCCTGTCCTTTTTGGGCCTCACACGGAGGACTTCGAACTCATGGCCCGGTCGCTGGAAGAGTCGGGCGGTGGACGATTGGTAGAGGGCCTGGAAGGGCTACTCCGGGAGATGGGGCGACTTCTGTCCAGCCCGGAAGAAACAAGGAGCATGGGGAAAGCGGCACGGGCTTTCGTGCAAAGGAACAGGGGTGCAATTGATCGCGTAATGGCTGAAATCGTCTCCCTCATCCCCCCTGCCGACTAGGTTCAGAAAGTGCCTTCATCTCTGCTCAGACCCTGGCCAACGCCCTGGTGCCGGGCTGTCGGCCAAAACCTGACCGAGGATGATCAGTGGTCCCCGGGGGTCTTTTCTCAAGACTCAATCAAATTTCTCCCAGGCATTGACAAAGGCACCAACACTTAATCGAAGGCCGCAGTAGCCCCAGGAGATCATCTTCGCCGGAGCCTCCATCCCCTTGAC
>JAFDHB010000167.1 GCA_019308985.1 Deltaproteobacteria bacterium
CATATCCCGCCATATCTATTCCAACGCTCCAGGCTTAGCCTGGCGCCACTCACGTATTACTGCGACCTGGATTCCTGCTTTCGCAGGAATGACAGATTATTATTGATTATGCGCAATTATTTCTGACGATGCGAATAGTTTATCCAGCTTGTCGCTTCTTTCGGTCCTCGGTCGTCCGTCATCTGTCCTAAATCCCTCAATTCCTTGATTTCCACATCCCCAAAATGACTAAACCTCTTATTTCCTCAATTCGGTACTGCCCACGTATTTCTTCGTTTCCCACCTTCGACCATCTCCCGATCCGCCACACTTCGAATGCACAAATTTTTGTGCATGAATGCACTGGATTTTGTGCAAATCAGCTCATCTCCCAACCAAGGGCCCGGCCAATGGATGCATCGCGAAGGGTCCTTTGACCTGTTAGCAACATCTGGTCGAACCCGCAGAACCTTTTCAGCAAAGGGTTTTAGAAGATGAAAAGATCTGATCATATCTTTTTGACTCTTCCCTTGGAACTTGTATCCCCGTGGCATCAAACTTGCTACTACCTTCTACCAACCGGGAATGTCTCCCCATTTGGGGCGCATTCCAACATCATCTTTGGAAAGAAAGGGGGGCAGTGAAAGGAGAGAGTCATGTGGAGTGCGAAAAGATTCTTTTTGCTGACTATGGTCGTGGTCGTTGTAGTTGCGTTCGTTCCTGCCCTATGGGCCGATGATTCTCAAAAGATCAACATCAACGTTGCCACTGTAGAAGAGTTAATGAAGCTGAAAAACGTGGGACAGACTTACGCAGAACGGATCGTGCAATACAGGGAGGAAAATGGTCCCTTCAAGGCGCCGGAAGAAATCACCCAGGTGAAAGGCATCGGGATCAAGACCTATGAACTCAACAAAGAGATGATTGTTACAGAATAACGCTTAATCAGCTCCCCTTTCTACCCCAAAGATGACAAAAATGCTTTGGCCTGTCTTCGGTTCATCTGGTCTATTCGGTCTATTCGGTCTGTTCGGTTGATCTGGTCCATTCCGCCCCGGTGAAATACACTTCGTTGTGACTATCGTCAATTTCACGGGGTGAATCCATCTGGTCTGCCGCCAAGGGCGGCACCTAAGGTTCAGGGTTCAAGGTTCAAGGTTCAAAGTTCAAGGTTCAAGGTTCAAGGTTCAAGGTTCAAGGTTCAGGGTTCAGAGTTCAAAATTCAGGATTCAAAATTCAAAATTCAGCGCGTCGTCGGTCGTCGGTCGTCCGTCCCCTGTCCCTCTGCTTTCTGCTTGCCACTTTCTGCTCTCTTTCTTATCCCTTCCCCCGCAGTTTCGCCCACAAAATCCCCAAGTACTCGTAGACCGCTCTCTCAGCCTTCTTCAAATTATCGGCCCAGGGGAAAAACATCGCCGGGCTCATTCCCTGCCTCTCTTTCACCAGGTGTCCGGCGGGCGCAGGGATCGGGTGCGTTCCCGCCTTTTTGAATAACACCATGGAACGGGGCATGTGGGAGGCCGATGTGACCAGGATGAACCTTTCCTTTCCCACCAGCCCCTTTATGAATTCCGCTTCTTCCTCCGTGTCCCTGGACTTCTCTTCCAGGATGATCCTCTCCCTGTCCACACCGAGTGAAACAGCCAGGTCTGCCATGAGCCTGGCATTTGACACAGGGTCATACACCCCGCTCCCTGAAAGAATGAGCCGGCTATCCGGCAACATCCTGTGTATCCTTATCCCTTCGGCGACCCTGGCGATGGACCCCTTTGAGAGCCGGCTGGTAATCGGCAGAGTGGGATCTGATTTGTGACCATGTCCTAACACCACCACCCATTTCACTTCCTTGTCCTCTTCTCCAACCCCCAAGAGAGGCGGATACCTGTATTCCAGGGGCTTGAGCAGGATATCAGAGACGCTGCCATAGCTCAGGGCCAGGAGTAAGGCGGTTCCCAGGGAGACCAGCACCTTTCCCGCCCGCTGCTTCCTGGTAAACCAGAGCAGCACGAGTCCTACAAAGAGTATCTCGATACACAAGGATACAGGAAAGAGAAGTGGAGCTACTATTTTCTTGAGCAGAAACATTTGCCATTCACCCCTGCCTTTTCTCTACTCCAGCGACCCCTCTTGGGGATCGCGGCAAGATGCCGCTCCCACGTCCTTTCCGTCGTCCGTCCCCTGTCCTAGATCCCTCAATTCCTTGATTTCCACATCCCTAAATCACTAAACATCTTCATTACTGTCCAAGATCTTTGTAAATGAGATTATTGTGGCGAACACAGGGCATTCACCACCACGTCATGCCCGCGAAAGCGGGCATCCAGAAGATATGGGGTTGAGTTCCGGAGCCTGGATTCCCGCTGGAGTTTATGCCGCACTAGGATGCGGCGCGGGAATGACAAAATCAGGTTATCTGGCCACAGGAGCGTCACATGCCCTAACATCATTGACGTTTGAAACCGTGCCAGTTCTTTCTTGGACAAGAGTGCCATTCCCTCCTTCCACAGATTTCACAAACTCAGCTCTGGCCCTCCCCAATTACCACTAGGTGTTCTTCACCAGCGCCAGACACCATCTCCGGAATGATCCTTCGCTCCAGGGTATCCAGCCTGCCCTTGTGGCGAACGGCAAGCGCACGGGTGCAAGCACCCTGCGTCTCCTGCGATGCTCGCGGGTCAGCGCCGCGATGAGCTTCCTTGCTCACCAGCTTACCCGGAGTTACTGAATTATGAATCAACGTCCCCGTCTTACGTCTTACTGCTTGCTCTCCAATTTCCTGAAATCATTCAAGTAAAGGTTTACGAGGATCTCCCTTGAATACACCAGCTTGATCCTCTCGAGAAGCTCCTCATCCGGTATCTCCTTGAGCATTGGATACTTGTTCCTCAGCAAGTCCAGGGTGCTCGTCCTTTTTGTCCTGTTGGTAGGAATTCTAAGGGCCGACATCAGGACCTTGTCTATTGTCTCCCAGTCACGCTCCGGGCCCTTTATGGGCTTCCATTGGTCTCCCACCAGCCGCCAGGACTGGCCGGACCACCGGTCCTGCTTTATCACGTGAGCCCCGGAACCGACCGTTGTATATCTTGGTGCAACATAATAAAGGGCCAGTGCTGTTATGACGATCCCGAAAACCATGCCGATACCAAAGTATGATTTTTCCTTGCTCATCAGCTCTTCTCGTCCCTTTCCTCTATTTGCCCTACCTGCTCATTTCCTCTGTCAAAGCGAGGTGTATTTCGCCGGGGCATTTTTTTTGACACAGCCTTACACCCCGGTGAAATACGCTTCGCTGTCCTTCGGAATTTCACAGGGCAGGTGGATTTCTGTGACAGCGGGATTCCGGCCCGCCAACTTTCCAATATCAGCTTGACTTTTTCATGCAAATGGCGCAATTTTTCATGAAAACAGCTCTTAGAGGTGATCTGCTATGGCCAGCCTCCAAATAAAAGGCATTCAAGATGATTTGTATGCAGACATAAAGAGGCTTGCTGCGGCTGAAAACCGCTCTGTCAGCCAACAGGTCCTGTTTTTATTGAAACAGTATCTGGCCCGGACAAAACACCTTAACACAGTGGAGAATCCAGGCCAAGTCTTGCTGGCACTTTCAGGCTCATGGGAGGATGATAGGTCAGTGGAAGAAATCATTGGGGAGATCAAAGAGGGGCGCAAGAATTCCCGGAAGCTGGCAAGGGGATTTTGATGTACCTGCTGGACTCGGACACAATTATTTACACCCTCAAGGGCCTATCTGCCGCAAAAAGGAACCTCCAAGAGCACATCAACGATCCCATCAAGATAAGTGTGGTCACCTTAATGGAGTTGTATTACGGGGCAGATAAATCTCAAAAAGTGGTGAGCAATCTTGCCAAACTCGCAAGAAGTCAAAATTGGGATGGCAAAGTAAAAAGCTTCAAGTAAGTCTTCAAGTTGAGCTTGCGAAATCCGGCTGAGCAGGAGCGCGCAAATCTCGTGTGACGAGGCGTACTTAGCGTACCCCGCAGTCACAACGAGATGAAGCGGAACGCAGAAATTGGACTTTTTACGAAGCCATCAATCTTGCCAAGATAAAAACCCCCGAGACTTCCCTGGACATTATTGCACTAGGTAAAGAAATCGCAGAGCTTTTCGGAATCTTTAAGGCCAAGTTGGAAGCAAAGGGCATACCATTGGGTGACTTCGATCTCACGGTCGCCTCCTGTGCCCTGACCCATAACCTGATCCTTGTCACAAACAATATCAAACACTTTGAAAGGGTCGAGGGTCTCAGGCTCACGAATTGGACTACCTATCCGGAATCGACCAACTTCTAGCCATTTACAACCTCCCTTCCCTATTTCATAGATTTGATAAGCGAATTGAGCATCTTGGTTATCCCTTCAGCCTTTCGTTGGAAGTCCATGACCTTTTCCGCTTTCAACCAGTTCAGATTCTGAAAAACCATCAGCAAAGTCACAGTTTCGAATACAGAACCCTTCGCTATGTTCATTGCTATACTTGGAGTGGCGGACTCAAGCTGTTCAAGAAGCCGATAATGCTTCCGCGGCGCATTTAGCTCATCGATAGCCCTGATTACGTTCTCGTCGAATAAGAGTGATTTCCCCCACGCTTTTAGCCCCTGGAAGCTACAAATGTCATCTTCATTTTTCATCGCTCATAATCTCCTCAGCTCCCCAGCTCATCAGCTTCCTTGCTCACCAGCTTACCCGGAGTTACTGAATTATGAATCAACGTCCCCGTCTTACTGCGAAACTACGTCCCAGTCTTTGTCCGCGAGCAAGACCTCTCTCGAGTTATTGAGATATTGAAGGACGTCCCCATTTCCGTTACTGCTTTCTGCTCACTTATCCTTCTCATGACTCGTCACTGACCTATGGCCTCCAACCTCTAACCTATCTCCGTCCCCCTCCTTCCGGCCTATACTCCTTCACTATCTCCCTGAGCTTTTCTCTTATCCCTTCCCCATCCTGCCTGTAAGCCAGGTCTCTCAATTCATCTATCCTGCCATTCAGAACGGCCTGGTCACAGGTCTCACCCCTCAATACCATGATCTTCTCATGACTCGTGGGAACAATCCCTTCGCCCTCGGTAACAAGCTCCTCGTAGAGCTTCTCCCCCGGCCTGAGACCAATGTATTTTATGGGTATGTCCACATCAGGCTCAAGGCCCGAGAGGCGGATGAGATCACGAGCCATATCATCGATCTTGATGGGCGTACCCATGTCAAGGATGAAAATCTCCCCCCCTTTACCCATTGCCCCGGCCTGAAGGATAAGCTGACATGCCTCCGGAATGGTCATAAAGTATCGCGTCACCTCCGGGTGCGTGACCGTGACCGGTCCTCCCTTCTCAATCTGCTTCCTGAAAAGAGGAACGACACTGCCCACACTCCCAACCACGTTCCCGAAACGCACTATGACATAGGGAGCATCGGTCAGGCCGCATGTATTCTGGTTCTGAACCAGCATTTCCGCCACCCGCTTGGTAGCGCCCATAATATTTGTGGGTCGAACGGCCTTGTCCGTCGACACGAATACGAAGCGCTCAATCCCGTATCTGCGAGAAATATCCACCACGTTCCGGGTCCCGAATATGTTGTTCCTGACCGCCTTCCAGGGATGGAACTCCATCATGGGCACATGTTTATAAGCTGCCGCGTGGAAGACCACCCTTGGTCCATAAGAAGAAAAGGCCATTGAAAGTTGCGCCCGGTCCCGAATGTCTCCAAGCAAGGCAATGATCTCAACATCAGGGAATCCGTCCCTGAGCTCCAGGTCGATCTCGTAAAGTGCGCTCTCAGCCCTCTCATAAAGGATCACCTTGGAGGGGTTGAAACGACAAATCTGCCGGCAAAGCTCAGAACCAATGGAACCTCCTGCACCGGTCACCAGGACATTGGAACCCCTCAGGTAGGCCTCTATCCGGTCTTCTTCAAGGCGAATAACCTCCCTGCCCAGCAGGTCCCGGTACGCCACGTCCCGTATGGCCTTTACCGACACCTTGCCATCGATCAGTTCTCCCATGCCGGGAACGGTCTTGAAGGGAATGCCCAGTTCTTCGCAGTTCGACACGATCTCCCGCATCTGTTTCCCCGTGGCCGAAGGGATGGCGATCAACACCTCCTCGGCACCGAGCTTAGGGGCGAGGAACTTGATCTCGCCAGGTCTCCCCACCACGGGAACCCCGTGGATCTTCATACCTACCTTGTCGGTATCATCATCAAGAAAGCCTACCACGTTGTACTTTAGTCTTGCATTGTCCTGGATCTCCCTGAATATCTTCTCTCCGCAATCCCCGACTCCTATGATCAGGAGGTTCTTCCTCCCATCCCCCTTGCTTCCCTTGGACCTCAAGAACCTTCTCAGGCTGAGCCTTGCAGTTTCATCTCCTGACCCCAACCAGAAATAAATGCGTATGCTCAGCCTGTAACCCGAGATGAACGCCACGGTCAAAACCCAGTCTATTATGAACACCGACCGGGCAAAACCCGCGAACCTGTGCATGTAAAGAATCAGGACCACAATGATGAGCGAGCTGATGCTTGCCGCCCTGATAATGTCAAAGAAATCCCTTATGCTCGTGTACCGCCACATACCCCTGTAAAGATCGCAGAAGAAAAATGTCACGATCTTGATGACGATGATCAGGGGCAAAAGCCGCTTCATAAGGGTCATGCTTTCCACCGGCACCTGGAAATTGAACCTGAGCAGATAGGAAGTGTACCATGCCGCTGAAATCAGCAGAACATCCATCCCCAGGATGAACAGAAAATTCTTATTAAGCAATCGCCTTAACATAACCCTCTCTCACCAGCTCATCAGCTCATCAGCTTCCTTGCTTATTTCTCTTTTTTCTCAAAAATGACACCAGGAAAAAGGCCTTCTCACCCTTGTTACGAACCGTATGGATACATCCCTTGGGGATAACAAAGGCTTCCACATCTTTTTCCGCAATGATCTTTTTTTCAAAATCTTTTGACTTATCTCTTATCTCGATTTGACAGATAGACCTCCCGCCCATAATGCAAAGGACCTCTTCCTGGTCATGAAAGTGGTTTCCCCGTACTGCGCCCGGATTCACCGAGGCGGCATGGAGATTTTGGACATCTTGGACAGAAAAAGAGATTCCAACTCCTCTGATATCTTCATAGATCCTAAAACCCTCATGCTGTTCTTGACCCACCCTGAAACCCCTCACTATCTTTCTTTTTCATCTTTATCTTAACGGCTCAATAAGGAGACCCAGGCGACCTTTCCAAGGGCGGATGACCTGGTTGTATTTGATGCCTGGGTCATCGCTACTGGCAAGACTCGCTTCCGGTGGGTGGCAAACCCTTACCGGGTGGGATTCGAACCCACTGGACTCCTTCAGCGAATTTCAAGTATGGCATATCCCGCCATATCTATTCCAACG
>JAFDHB010000168.1 GCA_019308985.1 Deltaproteobacteria bacterium
GTAATCATGAATCGTCCTGGTACCCCCTTGTACATCTCCAGGCCCGCAACCACGTTCTCTATAGGTTCCCCCATGCAAAAGGCGATGGCGGCCGCGCCCAGGGCGTTGTAAACACTATGGACGCCTGGGACAGGAAGCCGGATCTTTGACTCGGCCCCTTTAAATCTGAGATGGAATGTTATCCCTTCAGTTCCCCTGGGCTTAACATCAGCGGCCCGGAGGTCATTGTCCGCTCCCAGGCCGAAGGTCAAAAACCCCCTTGGAAAATGAGCCGCCGCCTCCATCAGGACGGCATCGTCACCGTTCAAAATGACCTGACTCTCCTTGGAAATCTTCTCTATAAGCTCGGTCTTGGCCTTCACAACCCCTGCTATATCCCCAACACCCTCCAGGTGTGCCTTACCTATCCTTGTAATCACCCCTATTTCAGGATCAGCAATCTCTGTCATGCGAGCGATCTCCCCCGGCCGGTTCATCCCCATTTCAAGGACAGCCCTCCTCTGCCCCGTCCTCATATTGAAGATGGTCAAGGGGAGGCCGACCAGATTGTTGAAATTGCCCTTGTTCT
Organism: Deltaproteobacteria bacterium; assembly: GCA_019308985.1. The sequence continues at coordinate 569 of JAFDHB010000168.1, forward strand.
TGAGGGGTTCTTCGCTGAGGCTGAGGATCTGGTACGCCATCTCCTTGGTGCTTGTCTTACCGACACTTCCGGTAATGGCAGCCACACAGGTCCTGTGTTGGTGCCTCCACCAACGTGCGAACTCACCAAGCGCCCTCAAGGTATCTGTCACCCGTATCGCCGCGACTTCTTCTCCCACTATTTTTTCTTCAATATCCCTGTCAACTACGACACATGCAGCACCCTTGCTCACAGCACCCTTTACAAAATCATGACCGTCATATCTTTCCCCCTTGAGGGCCCAGAATACATCCCCCGGGTTCATCTGCCTCGTATCAGTGCTTAGGCCGCCGATGAGCCTGTTGTCCGATCCCGAGACCAGTCTTCCGCCGACCGCTCCGACTATCTCACGGACCCTTATTTCTCCCCACTTCGCAACCACTTCACTCCATGCCCGGTCTTTGTTTCCTCTATCCCAGTTTGCCTTGTTTATGGGGTATCCCCTGATAACTTTGACTTCCGATAGGAGATTTCTGATCCGGCCGGTTACTCCGGGATGCTTCAACTTCCCGAGCTGCCTTTCTGGCCTCTTCCCTATCGTCAAAAGGACGCCTTTCTTCGCCCACTATCTGATAATCTTCATGCCCCTTACCAGCAATAAGCACCACATCCCCCCTTTGGGCGATAGTGATAGCCTTTCTAATTGCCGCGCGCCTGTCCGGTTCCAAGATGTACCCTTTTCCAGCACCGGCCGGTTCTTCCTCCCAGACGATCATCTCCAATCCTGACTTCCTGACCCCTTTCTCAATCTCCCCTATTATCACCGCGGGGTCCTCGGTCCTTGGGTTATCGGAGGTGACGATCACGATATCACTGTTTTCCCCCGCCAATTGTCCCATCTCTCTTCGTTTTCCCTTATCCCTGTCACCGCCGCATCCGAATACACTGATAATCCTTGAACTGGCCAATGGCCTTAGGTTCAGGATCGTCTTACGAAGGGCATCAGGGGTATGGGCGTAGTCCACGACTATTGTCAACTCCAACCTGTTCTTGACAAGTTCCATTCGCCCGGGAACCGATCTCAACTTCTTTATGCCTTGTACAATATCATCAAGATCAATCCCCAGGGCCAGGGACGTTGCCACGGCAGCAAGGATATTATACAGGTTGAACACGCCTATAAGGGGAGATTCCAACGGCCTTGTCCCTATAGGAGTGCGCAAGACACCCTTTATGCCCTCCCTGTCCCGGTGAATGGATTCCGCCCTTACATCTTGCCTATCGCCAAGGCCATAGGTGATTGTCCGTGCCTCAGTCAAATCCATCAGCGCTTGCCCTCGAGGGTCATCCAGGTTGATCACCGCGTAGTTGGGATCATCAGACTTGCCGGGTCCAACCCTTTCAAAAAGGAGGCTCTTGGCCCTGAAGTAATCTTCCATGTCCCGGTGATAATCCAGGTGATCCCTGGAGATATTGGTAAACACCGCCACCTTGAAAGGACAATCATTTGTGCGGCCTTGATCCAGGGCATGGGATGAGACTTCCATAATTACGTCACTCACACCCTCATCCCTCATCTCCTTCAGTATGGCCATCAGTTCAAGGGATTCAGGTGTAGTGACCGGCGCCTTATGGGTTTTCCCCGAATACCTGTAGTTGATAGTGCCGATAACGCCCGGTCTGGCACCGGCCGCCAAGAGGATAGATTCCAGGACATAGCTCGTGGTCGTCTTCCCGTTCGTGCCCGTAATACCAATGATATTCATCCCTTCAAAGGGGGCATCGTAGTACCTCCGGGCCAGCCTAGAGAGTGCAGAGCGGGAATCCGTCACCTTGATCTTTGTAATACCGTTCCCGATCCCGTCAAATCTCTCTCCAACCAAGGCAACGGAGCCTCTCTCGATAGCGTCCTTCATATAGTCATGGCCATCCAGTCGATGCCCCCGGAGGGCCACAAACAGGTACCCGGGCTTTACTTGCCTGGAATCATAGGCCAACCCCTTTATGTCCACATCGACGCTGCCGGAAACATCTTCAACCGCTATCTCTTTCAACAATTGAGACAGTTTCATTGTCTGTTGCCGCCTATGCTGTAAGACCTTTACATAACCTTCCAAGAATTGCCGGTACACGAATGCGGATGCATAAACACCTTTAAAGAATTGCCCAATTTCATCAAGTTTTGGAGTGAGGCAACCATGTTGCCGTCCCCGAAATGGCTTTTGCAAAGGTCTCTCTGTTTATCCCGGGGGTCTGAAGCTGACCTTCACGACTTCGGTCTTCTCCACGGGGCGGCCGGGATAGGGATCCTGCTTGTAAGCGAAACCCGTTCCTTCCACTATCACCTTGAGACCCAGGGCTCTCCCCTTCTTCAAGACATCTCTCATATTCTTGCCCCTGAAATCAGGCACTACTCCATGTTCTTCTCTCGCCGCCCTCTTCACTGGTGTCAGGATCTGCCTCCGGACCCTGGCGAGACCTGGTTCCTCGCCCCCGACCAACCGAATCTCGGGGTTGATCCTCAGATGGTTGAGGCTCCAGGAGCCGATTCTCCTGAATACGGGCCCGGCGATTACTCCTCCGTAATGAACGCCTCTTGGCTCGTCAACCACGACCAGGATGAGAAGCTTGGGCCTATTTGCCGGGACAAAGCCCACAAATATCGCCATGTACTTTTCCTTGGAATATCTTCTGGAAGCGGGGTCGACCTTCTGGGGGGTTCCTGTCTTTCCGGCGACCCTGTATCCGCTGATTGCGGCCTGGGCCGCCGTACCCCTTTTACTTACTACTCCCTCCAGAATTCGGACCACCTTTTGGGAGGTCTCGCGCCCCAGCACCTTCCGTCTTATCTTCGGCCCTATCTCTTTGACTACGTTGCCGCGTTGATCCCTTATGGCTTTTACGACATAGGGCCGCATCAAACTACCACCATTTGCCAGTGCGCCCACAGCCATGGCCAATTGAATGGAAGTTGCAGTCATTCCCTGCCCGAAGAACAGGGTGATCTTATCGATTTCCTTCGCCTCACTCGGCTCCCTTATGAAGCCCTCTCTTTCTCCGATGAGGTCGATCCCCGTCCTCTCGCCGAATCCGAACCTCTTCAGATACTCGTAGAATTTTTCATATCCGACCCTCTGGCCGATCTTTACAGCGCCAATGTTACTGGAGTACACAATAATGTCTTCCACATTCAGAAGGCCATGTTCCTTGGTATCATGGATTATATGTCCTGCGACCTTGTAGGCCCCATTTTCACAGTCAAACAGGGTATCAGGGCTCACGATTTTTTCTTCCAGGGCCGTTGCCAACAGGAACACCTTGATTACCGATCCTGGCTCATAGGTGTCTGTAACAATTCTGTTTCTCCACCGGCTTGGATGAAGGCCCCTGAATTCATTGGGGTTGAACTGTGGGATAATAGCCATGGCCAGTATCTCGCCGGTCCGGGGGTTGACTACGAGACTATGCCCTGCCCTTGCACCCGTTCTCCTTACCACTTCGGCCAATGCCTTTTGTGCCTGATATTGTATATCCCTGTCTATAGTCAGGACCAGGTTGCCCATCTTGCCGGCATCATGATCAGACATGCTGATGAAGAACGGGCGCCCTAGGGCGTCTCGCATCCTCACCAGGGTGGCGCCTGGGCCCTTTAGTACTTCGTCGTATGCCTTTTCCAGCCCCTCCAATCCCTGGTTGTCATCACCCGCGAACCCTATCAGGTGACCTGCTATCTCCCGGCCGGGGTAATATCTCCTGCTCTCCCTGGTAAAACCTATACCCTCACTCCCCAAGGTCTTTGTCCTCTCCGCGACTTCCGGGGGAACTTTTCTGGCTATCCATACAAAGGACTTTTTGCTCTTCAATGCCCGGAGGATCTCTTCCTCGGGTTTGTTGAGAATCTTGGACAGATGCCTGGCGGCGTAAAGTTTCTTTTGAACCAGCTTGGGGTGCGCATAGATTGACTCCACTTCCACGCTGACGGCCAACTCGTTTCCATCCCTGTCGTATATTATACCTCTTTTTGGGGGAAGCTTTATAGTACCCTCATAGTCGGATCGAGCAATGGAGGATAATCTATCCCTTTCAAGAATCTGAAGTTGGTAGGCTCGGGCCCAAATGACCCCCATCCCTGAAACAAAGAAAAGGGCTACAAGGTAGATTCGAAACCTGATCCATTTCTTTTCCTTTATCTTCATGGCAAGATGATTATTTGCTCTGGCGAAGGTTCCTTGAGCCCCAATCTCTTGATGTATTTTTCAAGAGATTGAGGCGACTTCAGGGTTGCCAGTTCAACTCTCAACTTCCCGTTCAGCTCCTTTAACCTGAGCTCCTCCTCTTTCAAGCGACTAAGATCATAACCTATCTGGGTCCCTTCGAAGTTGGACCAAACGTATCCGATCCCACTCACCATGAAAAGGATTAGAATTACGGTCATGAGTAATATCTGCCGGTGGCTCAGGCGAAAGGTTCCTTTCTTCTTCGGGACGTTGGTGATCCTTATGCCTGTTCCGGCATTGCGTTTACCCTCACTTTCGAATCTCTGAATCGGTCTTACCATGCCCTATAACCTCTGTGCTGCCCGCAAAATCGCGCTGCGGGCCCTAGGATTTCTTGCTATTTCTTCCTGCTCAGGTCTTATCCCCCTCTTGGTCAGTCTCCGGAAGAGTGGCTTCCTGCCGCATTTGCACACAGGAAAATCCCGGGGACAATCGCACTGCCTCTCCCATTCCACCATGCATCTTTTCACCATCCTGTCCTCCAAGGAATGGTACGACAAGATGACGACTCGCCCCCCCGGCTTGACGAGGAGAGGGGCCTTTTTCAGGAATACCTCCAAATTTTCCAGCTCTCTGTTTACTGCTATCCTCAAGGCCTGAAAGGTACGGGTGGCCGGGTGTTTTTCACTACTGCGATAATGCCTGGAAAGAGAGGATCTGATTATCTCGGCCAGTTCTTTTGAGCTTTCAATAGGTCTCTTACTCCTTGCCCGCTCGATTGCCCTTACGAGGATTCTCGCCCTCTTTTCTTCGCCATATTCCTTGATTATCCGTTCCAATTCCCCAGGGGGACTTTGGTTAATCAATTCTCGAGCGGTCAGCGGTTCATCGGGGTCCATCCTCATGTCCAGCGGTTCGTCACGAGTAAAGCTGAATCCCCGTCCTGACCTGTCCAGTTGGTAGCTTGACATGCCCAGGTCCAACAGTATCCCCGCTACCTTTACTATTCCCAGGCCCCTCAAAATCTCGTCGATCTCTTTGTAGTTTCCCTTGATTATCGTGACCCGGTTCCCGAGGAAAGACAGCCGTTTGCTTGAAAGAGAAAGGGCCATCGGATCCCGGTCCAGACAGATCAGTCGCCCTCCATCTTCTAGCCTCTTTCCAAGGGCCTCGCTGTGTCCCCCTGTTCCGACTGTCCCATCCACATACACATCCTTCGTGGAGGTCAGGAGGTATTTTACCACGGCATCGACAAGGATCGGCATATGGGCATACTGCGACTCACTACCCTTATATGCCGAGTTCTGAGAGAGACTGACTGACATCCGGAAAACTCTCCTTTGCCCTCTCAAATTCCTCTTCCCACATCTCCCTGTCCCAAATTTCAAAGAGCTTCAACTCTCCTACTAGGACCACCTCCTTTTTCAATCCTGCAATCTCCCTCAGGTCTGGAGGGATAGTGATCCTGCCTTGTTTTATGGGACATTCCTGCGCTCCTGAGATAAAATAACGCCGATAGGTATTTACGGCCTTATCGAAAAGTGACAGTTGAGCGGCCTTCTCCTCGATGGTTCTCCAGTCTGCCCTTGAAAAGGCCCAGAGGCAATTGAAATGATTAGTCAGTACGAGACATTGGTCACCCTTGCTCTTCAATACCTCCTTGAATCTGGCAGGAATGGCCAGTCTCCCCTTTTCATCCAGGGTATGTCTTGATCTTCCTCTAAACATGCTGTCCTGACACTTTATGCCACTCTATTTCACTTTATGACACTTTTAGGCCATAAACGACAATTTGTCAAGAAAAAAAACAAATAATCAAGATAAATTAGGGGAACTTCTTCCTTTCCTACCACATATTCCTTCCTCCAGCTTGATAAGAAGAATATTTCAAAATGTTCGCTAAAAACGTGCAATTCTAGATATTGTGTATTATTTAAACAAAATACTCAAAATATTGAGAATCCTGACTAAACCCCGTTCATCTCTTGGAAAATTACCTTGCATACCGAGCATGTTGTCCATAGAATGATTTTTCTAGTATTTTTTTATAATCTTTTTCCGATAAAGACAGGAGGGCGAATCATGCCGGGACTTGTCCTATGGAAAAACAAAGAGATCCAGAGACTAAGGAGGGACATCGACCGCCTCTTCGCAAGGCTGTGGGATGATTTCGGAATGGGATACCTACATACTCTGGAAAGGGGAATGCCCCACTTAGACCTTACTGAAACAGATGACAGTCTCGTGGTCAAGGCGGAGCTGCCGGGAGTGGATCCTGGAGATCTGGACATCTCCATAATGGACGATCTCCTCACAATAAAGGGGGAAATGAGACAGACGACCACTGAAAAAGAAACTGCCTATCACAGGATCGAGAGGAGATATGGATACTTTTCACGGAGCATAAGACTCCCTTGCAAGGTATCTATAGATGATACCAGGGCCACCTATGACAAGGGCGTGTTGACCATCGAGATGCCTAAATGCGAGCCCGAGCGACCACGGGAGATAAAGATCAGTGTGAAATAGTCCAGCTCAACTTCTATTCGCCGTGGAATAGGATGAAACAGGCCAAAGTGCCGCAATAGATGGCGGAGCGACGGATTGGAT
>JAFDHB010000169.1 GCA_019308985.1 Deltaproteobacteria bacterium
ATGCCTCTTGACTCACCGATGATATCAGAAAGGGAGCATAAGATCCCCTCAAGATCTCGATCCATGTATGATGAAGATCCTGGACCGATGGATGAAAATAACTAGCCGCCAAACTTCTTCAGTTCCCGTTTCAAGATCTTGCCCTGGGGAGTCTTGGGCAGCTCATCCACAAAGACAATCTTCTTCGGGGCCTTGTAAGAAGCCATCCTCTCCTTACAGAATCTTACCAGGGCATCCTCGCCCACCGCCTTGTCCTTCTTCAGCTTGATAAATGCGGTGACGGCCTCACCGTATTCTTCGTGGGGAGTTCCTATCACGGCACACTCCTCAATTGCCTCGTGGGTATAGAGGACACCTTCAACCTCCACCGGATATACGTTCAACCCACCGCTGATGATCACATCCTTTATCCTGTCGATTATGTACAGGTATCCCTCCTCGTCCAGGCGACCGATGTCTCCCGAATGCAACCACCCGTCCCTTATGGCTTCCAGGGTCTCTTCACGGCGGTTGAAATATCCCTTCATAACGTTCGGACCCCTTATGACTATCTCTCCCTCCTCACCTTGCCCCACCTCTCTTCCCTCATCATCAACGATCCTTACTTCTACCACCCCGGCATGGGTACCGACTGATCCCGGTTTGTGCCTGTACATGTGGTTGAAGGTCACCAGCGAAGATGTCTCCGTCATTCCATAGGCTTCATGGATGTCAAGCCCGAATGTCTTCTTCCATTGTCTCACGATCTCCAGGGGCATGCTCGTTGCGGCGGAAAAGGAATAGGTTATCGAGTCAAGTTGCTTGTGATATTCAGGCGTGTTGAGGATGCGGATATACACCGTCGGCACGGCATAGAAACGATTCACCCTGTTGATATTTATGGAGGAGATAATCTCTTCCATTTCAAATCCACCGTGCAGCACCAACGTGGCGCAGGAATAGAAGCAGGAATTCATGATGTGGCAACCGGCGAAGACATGGTTGAGGGGCATGAAACACAGGAGCTTGTCCCCCGGGGACATCCTTTCATGGTAACAGACATTCTGGCAGGTATAGAGGAGGTTCTTGTGCGTCAGCATCGCCCCTTTGGGAACCCCCGTGGTTCCTCCCGTGTACAAATGGACGCAGGTATCATCCGCCTCGCATTCCTCAACACCGAGCGGTGCGTACTTAGTCGCCTTCTTCTCCTCTCCAAGTGTTGATAAAACCTTGTCCCTCTCAAGGATCAACAGGTCCTTGACGCTGAAATCCCCGGACTCCGGGATGTTGGACCGGAGCGCCTCTGATGTAACCAAAATATCCGGCCTGGAGTCGGAAATCAGGTGACCCAGCTCCGAACTCCTGTATGCCGAGCTTATGCACACTGCAACGGCCCCGGCCCTGATAATCCCGTAGTAGATCATGATCCACTCGGGGCGATTATCCAGGTAGATGGCCACCCGGTCTCCCTTGGAGATCCCCTGTTCCCCGAGGTATGATGCCACCCTGTCAACACGGTCGTTCAACTGCTCATAGGTGAACCTCATTTGACCGAATATAATGGCGTCTTTGCCTGGGAAATACCTTGCGCCCCTGCTGACAACATGGGAAAGGTTCATCGCTCCTCCTTCACAGGCTCACTGGGAGCCCCTCTCCTGCCCGCACACTTTACCTATTTCCCCGTGAACTTGGGTCGGCGCCTGTAGGCCATTGCTGTCAAGCCCTCGTTCAAGTCGCGGGTCAGGGAGATGTCCCCCGATGCCGAGCTTTCCAGGAACAGCCCCGTCCTCTGGTCGGCCTGAGCCCCATAATAGAGTATCGCCTTTGCCATCTTTTGGGCCAGCGGCGCCCCCTGCGCAAGCTTGCCCGCAACATCATCCACCATCTTGTTGAATTCATCGGGCTCGGCAAGGTAATTGACGACACCCCAATCAAGGGCCTTTTCAGCGCTTACGGGGTCTGCCATAAGCACCATCTCCTTTGCCCTTGCCAGGCCGATCAGCCTTCCCAGGCGTTGCGTTCCGCCCCAGCCGGGGGTAAGCCCGAGGGTCAATTCCGGCAATCTCACCATGGCCTTCTTACTCATTATTCTCAGGTCGCAGGCCAGGGCCAGTTCCAGGCCGCCCCCCACTGCAGGCCCGTTTATGGCCGCTATCACAGGCTTTGGGAATGTCTCGATTCGGGTGAAAAGATCCTGCCCTGCATTGCTGAAATTCAATACATTATCCACGTGCCCGGACGCGAAGCCCGAGACATCGGCGCCGCCACAAAAGTTGGCTCCTGCCCCGGTTATCACTATGCACCGGGCATCATCATTCGCCTCCGTCTCGTTTAAGGCCTTGTCTATTTCCATGATAAAGTCCAAATTGAGGGCATTGGCACGATAAGGACGGTTGAGTATCAGCCTGGCCACCCCTGTCTCTCTGTCCAGATCAAGCCTTACAAACTCGTATTCCCCGGGACCGTAGGAATAGAAACCCTCTCCGGTCTTCCTGCCGAGTTTTCCCTGTGAAACAAGATCTGTTAATAATTTTGTGCACTTATACCTTTCTTCCCCGTATTTTTCCTCCAGTCGCTTCAACTCTGCCACGATCCTGTCAAGGCCCGCACTGTCGGCCATTCTCAAGATGCCCCTCGGATAGTTGAGCCCGAGGAGCACCGCCGTATCTATCTCCTCCCTGGTAGTCGCACCCGTCTCTATCAACTTGGATGCCTCGTTCACCGGGGGCGCCAGTACCCTTATGGGATCGAAGTCATAACCCGCCCTCATGGGTATTTCGTTGGTCCTTCCATCAGACCAGTCATAGTAGCCCTTGCCCGTCTTCTTCCCGTAATGTCCCGCCTTGAATAGTTCCGTCAGGATGGGAGCCGGCCCGTAGCTCACACCCAGGGTGGAGCCGAAGTACTCCATGACGTGGTATTGTACGTCAATAGAGCCGCCGCCCAGAATGTCTTGGAGCTCAAACATCCCCATGGGAAGGCCCAGTTTGTATTTTATTGCAGAATCAATCTCGAGGGCGCTCCTGCCCTCCCCTTGCGCCAATGCCCAGTCGGCCTCGTTGGCCATGTTGCAGAATATCCTGTTTGCAACAAACCCCGGCACATCCTTTACATGTATAACGGCCCTGCCCATGGCCTTGGCAGCAGCCTCGGCAACCTCAACCGCCTCAGGGCCCGTAGTGTCCGCGTGGACGATCTCCAACAGCCTCATCCGGCTCGGAGGGTTGAAGTAATGGGTACCCACAACCATTTCGGGGCTCTTGGCCGCCTTTGCTATCTCCGTGATGCTGAGGGAGGAGGTGTTTGTTGCGAATACTGCATCATCAGGACATAGCTCGGACACTTCCTTTAAGACGCTCTTTTTCAAATCCATTATCTCGGGAACCGCTTCGATTATCAGATCCGCATCCTTGACCGCTTCCTTGAGATCGAGGACGAATTCCAACCTGCCCATGTAATCCCCTTTCTCTTTCTCGGTCATTCTGCCCCTCTTGATTCTCTTGTCGTACATCTCTTCGATCATCTTTCGGCCCCTGTCCAAGAACTTCTGCTCAATGTCCCTGATCTTGACCCTGAACCCTGCTTCGGCGGCCAGGGCCGCAATCTGGGCCCCCATGGCCCCTGCACCCAATACGGCAACATTCTTTATCTCTTTCATGGCGTATAACTCCTTTCCTATTCTCTGTCATTGTAAGCCATTTTATCCTTCACAATCTCTTGCTGATTCAAACCATTCCTTCCAATTCCACCCATTTTCTGTTGAGGGCGAGACTTCGAGAACGGATACCTCAGCCCTCTCCCCCTTCAGTCAGTGGGTGACGTGACTCTACCTCTACTCAACCCGCTTAAAGGCATAGTATACCCTTTCACAGACCTTCGTCTCTCTCTTGATCTCTATAGGATGGGGAGGCACCTCAAAGACTACGAACTCGACTTCATCCCCTTCCTTCAACACGCCCTCTTTGCAGTTCACTATACGGCCCAGGAAATGTCTTAGGGGGCTTCCCTCTCCAAAATCCAGCCAGGCTATGATCAGGGGCGTCTCAAAACCCGCAGGGGCTCCGGCCATTGTCTCGGTGAAGGTGACTACCTTCGCCTTCTTTGGCAAATCCACCCAATCAACATCTTCGTCCCAGCACTTCGGACATATCACCCCTGGCGGAAAGGCTATGTAACCGCATTTCCGGCATTTCGTGGTGGTAAACCTGTTTTTCCTCAGATTGTCGTAAAAGGGGTGCAGCCGGTTGAATTCAGGAGATTCCAACGGCCACATGTCCATCTCAGCAACATACTTCCCCTCTAAGGCCGGGGTCCCCAGCACTGTAACTTTTTCTATTTCTGCCATGTCCCTTCTCCCTTCTTATCCTTTCAACGATTCCTTGGTGCTTCGATTCGCAATTACGGTGGCGTTCTTTCGGATGAGAATCCTTATTAATGCTCACTCAGCACTAAGCCCTGAATAAATACGTTAGGGTATTTATGAATCGAAGGACTTAGTGAACAGGTTCGGTCCCATAGATTACAACCGTGTGCTGCGCACAGGTCCCGCTCAGGTTATGGGCCAAAGCAATCTCGGCACCCTTGACCTGGTTGACAGCCCTGCCCTGAAGTTGCTTGCAAAGCTCCAGTGATTGACGAGCCCCGGAAGCTCCAAAGGGATGCCCGACGCTTATCAGCCCGCCGTCAGTGTTTATGGGCAACTCGCCATCAAGCCCTATAGCGCCCGATGCCACGTAATCACCCCCTTCTCCCTTTTTGCAGAAGCCAAGCTCTTCCACCTCGATTATCTCGGATATGGTGAAGCAGTCATGAACCTGCGCGACGTCTATATCCTTTGGGCTCACCCGAGCATTCTTGTATGCCACCTCGGCGGCCTTTTTCAGGTGCGGCCACTCTGCAAGGGTCTCTCCGGGCCAACCCGCGGACATACTATGGGTAGCGTGTTGACCGGTGCCGCGTATATAAACGAGTGGCCTCTCGGAGAGGTCCTTTGCCCTGTCTTCCGAGGCGATGATCACCGCTGAGGCCCCGTCAGATAGAGGACAGCAGTCAAAAAGAGTAAAGGGATCAGCAATGATCCTGGCATTGAGGGCCTCATCCATCGTCAGGGTCCTGTCGCAGAAGTGTCCCTTTGGATTCGTGGAACCATAATTATAGTTGGTCACGGATACGTGTGCCATCTGTTCCTTGCTCGTTCCGTAGCGCCTCATATGCATCTTGGCGATCATCGCGAAAAACGGTGGCGGCACACCCAGGCCCATGGCTGAATCCCAGTCGTGATCATTCACCATCAGTTGCGTATAGTTGGTTTCCCACCTCTGGGGCATGAATACCTTTTCTGCCCCGGTTACCAAAACCACCTCCGCGATTCCGCTCTCTATAAGGCCCTTCGCTACTATGATCCCGGAATTACTGCCTGCGCAAAGGGTGTCCACCCTTATACAAATAGAGGTTGGTTTAACTCCCAGACGATGAGCCACCAGCGGTGCGGTGTTAAGGGCCGATGAATGCCTCCCGGCCATGGTCGTACACACTATAAGTCCGTCTATCACCGAGGGTTTCAACCCAGGTATATCATCCGCACAAGCCTTGGCCGCTTCCTGAAACATGTCCAGGAGGCTGGCTTTCCTTACGCCGAATTTACTGATGCCTCCCCCTACGATGACCGCGTTTCTCTTCTCTGCCATAAGATGTCTCCCTCCTTAGATCCTCTGATACTCCTTGATTTCGAAACTTGGACCATTCACGGTCCCACAATGTAGCGCAATCTAATCACTCGATGACAGCAAAAGCCCCCACCACAAAGGGCAGATGCTCCACAGAAACAATGAATACCTATTCAAATAACCCTCAAATGTAAAGGGAAAAATCTCGGCAAAGGCAATAGGGAAGATGTCATGTGAACAAGGACCGGTGCGCGAGTTTCGGTGAACTGGACTGTTTAGGAAGTCTCCTTCGGTCTTACTACCTTCTTTGCCGGAAGGCCTGGGGCGAAAGATGCTTATGCAAGGGTGAAAAATTGAATGGCGGAGAGTGAGGGATTCGAACCCTCGAAGGACCTTTCGGCCCTTACTCGCTTAGCAGGCGAGCGCCTTCAGCCGACTCGGCCAACTCTCCGCAAAAAGGGTGAAAACCATGACGTGGCGGAGGGAGTATCCATCAAATTAAGAGCTTAACCTATTGAAGCTAGGATAATTTTTGAATTTGATTTTTGAAAATACCCCCAAAAATGCCCTTAATTTCTCTCCTTACCCTTGTCCATTTATATCCAGTTTATTTGTTCGGCACTCCTTCGTCAAGCTGAAATAGGAATGCTGGCACATGACGACTCCTTAGTGAAGATTCTCTACCTGGCGCTGAATCGGATTGCCAAGGGCTGGACGAGGCCTATTAAGAACTGGAGGCGCGCACTCAATCACTTCGTTATCCCCTTCGGAGATAGGGTGCCTGTATGAACATCACTTACATAGTTTACTTGACATCCCCGCCCTCTCGTGCTCGTCCCTCGCCTGCCCCGTGAAGTGCGAAGCCTACTTCACCGGGGTGTTGCCGGAAATCTCCCCCTATGGAGTGAGGCAACCGTGTTGCCGTCTTCCCTCCCCCTGTAGCAGCAAGCTTTGCTTGCGATCCCCTAACTTTCTCCAACCACTCAATCCCCACCTGCCTCTATGGGGCCTTTTCGATCTATCCTGCTTGAGGTTGCATCGAGGTCCTTAAATCCACTCTCCATGTAAGCCTTCTGAACTCGGTCCCCTAATGCTCATAAGGACATAAATGCTTGATTTATTAGGCAACTTTAGGTAAATTTCCTTAGGTCATGGTATGATATGCTCTTCCATCGATTACTTCGGTCTGTAAACGAAGCGGGACGCACCGTTTACCAATAGTTAGAGCGAGAGAATACAGAACGTCGGTGGCTTTGAATGCTCCTGGTTTTCATGCCATCACAGAGTGAATAACAGTCTAGAGCTCATCACAGGCCTTGTCTTGGGGCCCTGATGCCCAGATTCAAGCCCGAAACCCAATAGTACCACTTTGTGCGAGGTGTTCACCAGCGGCCCTTGCGGGATACCAGGAATGGGAGAGACACTATGAAAACAATAGATGATTTGCCGCTCAGAGACAATGAGAAGAAAGCCATACGGGAGGCTACAAGAATCCTGAAGGAAAGGTTCCCGGTTAGGGATGTCATTCTGTTTGGCTCAAAGGCCCGTGGGGACAGCAGTGATGAATCGGACATTGATCTACTCCTGTTGACGTCAAAGCCTGTTCATTGGAGAGAGCGACACGCAATCATTGATGCGCTTTTTGACGTGGAGATGAAGCACGACGTGGTCATCAGCATCGTGGTTAATACTTTATACGATTGGAACGAAGGGGTTTGCACTGT
>JAFDHB010000025.1 GCA_019308985.1 Deltaproteobacteria bacterium
GGGCAACCAGTGGAACTGAAGACCCCTTGGAGATGACGAGGTTGATAGGCCGGGTGTGTAAGTGCGGTAACGCATTGAGCTAACCGGTACTAATAGGTCGTGCGGCTTGGCCATTTTTATCTGTCATTCTTATCTGTTCATCTTGGCCTCTGAAATGTTATCCCTGTATTCTGATTTTTTCAGTTTTCGGTGGCGATAGCGTAAAGGAAACACCCGTTCCCATCCCGAACACGGAAGTTAAGCTTTACAGCGCCGATGGTACTGCGCGGGGGACCGCGTGGGAGAGTAGGACGCCGCCGGAAAATCATTAAAGAGCCCCTCGAAACCAGAGGGGTTTTTTTTTCGCCATTTGCCATTTTGCTCCTTTGGCACTATTATAGGCGCGGCATCCGCTGAATCCGAGCATATCGAGGACGGTGCTGCCACCCATGGATAGGATCAAGAATCTTTACGTCTACGTGATAAAGGGCAGGATCAGGGAACTTGAGGAGAATGGCCTGGGTGAGTCTTTCATAGGGAACTGGGTGGAGGATGATTCATATTCTTTTCTCTTCTTTTCAGCGCCCTCTCGGGACAAGGTCACCGGGCTCATGAGGCCTGGAGTCGGCACATGGAAGTGAGGAGAATCTTGGAGACAGCGAAAGGGATAGGGGAACGCGTAACATGAATCGACTACAGATCCCCAAGCTTGAGGGACATCATTGTTTTGCGTGCGGTACAGAGAATTCCAGAGGACTGAACCTATACTTTTACAGGGACGATGACTGGGTATGTTCTGATGTCGTCCTGGAGAAGTGGCACGAAGGGTGGGAGAACATGGCGCACGGCGGCATATTATCTACCCTCCTGGACGAGATCATGTCCTGGACGATCATTTACTTCAAGAGAATATTCTTCGTCACCAGGAAGATGGAGGTGAGGTACCTCAAGCCCGTCGTTATTGGAGAGCCCTTGAGCGTACGGGGCAGAATCTCCGAGGAGCGCCCTCCTAGGATCACAGCTAGAGCGGAGATTCTGAATGATAGTGGCTCGGTGCTGGTGAAGGGAATGGGGGAGTTCGTGGAGATCCCGGAAGATAGGCTCCAAGCAGTCCCTGAGGCGCTTAAGAAAGACATGAAAGCACTATTCGATCGTATGCCGCCTCTATAGTTGATGGCTTCGTAAAAAGTCCAATTTCTGCGTTGCGCTTCATCTCATTGTGATTGCGGCGTACGCTAAGTACGCCTCATCAGACGAGATTCGCGCGCCTTGAACTTGAAGCTTTTTACTTTGCCATCTCAACTTTGATTTTTTACGAATTCATCATAGGTCAACGAGAATGTCTGGACGAGGCCAAGTTCCCTTCGACTAGGTATGGGTTGCAGTGGCGGTTTCAAGGTTTGAGTAGGAGTGAGTGGGACTGTTATGGGTGAAGAACGCTTATTCATCAATTCTGGTAGCTTGAAAATAGAGGCCCTTTTAGACAAGAAGCCCGGCGAAAAGGGTGTTGTCATAACTCACCCGCACCCCTTGTTCGGAGGTGAAATGGAAAACAACGTCGTAAAGGCCATTGTTCAGGCCTTCGGTGAGATGGGATACACCACCCTGAGGTTCAACTTCAGAGGGGTAGGGGGAAGCGAGGGAAGCTACGACGAGGGTTGCGGGGAGCAGGATGACGTGGCTGCCGCCCTGGGGTTTCTCGCCGGTATTGGGAAGACGCACCTTTACCTGGCCGGTTATTCCTTTGGGGCCTGGGTCAATTTCCTCGGGTTGAGCAAATACAGAGAGATCTGCGGGCTTGTCATGGTGGCGCCTCCTGTAGGATTGCTGGACTTTGGAATCGCCGGCCCTGTCTCCAAGGTCAAGCTAGTGATCACAGGCAGCAAAGATGATATCGCGGAATTCCGTGCCGTGCAGGAGAAGGTCAAGGCCTGGAACCCTGAGGCGGTTTTCAGGGTCGTAGAGGGAGCGGACCATTTCTATTGGGGCAAGGCCCATGGAATAAGAGAGATCATAAAGGAGCACCTCAAAATTGAAGAGATACAAATCCAGTGTTGAAGCAAGGATCCCTTGCAAGGCGATCGTCCTGTTCCTTGCGCTGTTTTTCATCATGTTGATTACCCCTGTCGTCGAGAGGGAAGCAAACAGCGCCTCGAGGCGGACCGCGGTAGTAGAAGCGGTCGAACGCGCCAGCCCCGCAGTCGTGAACATCAGCACAATCGTGAGAGAGACAGTGGGACCTGTGTTTCCCTTTTCCGGCGAGGAGTTTTTCAGGGACTTCTTTCCGGAATTTTTTACCAGGGAATATGCCCATACCAGCCTGGGCTCCGGTGTAATAATAGACGGACGCAAGGGCTATATCCTCACAAACCATCATGTTGTGGAGAAGGCAACGGAAATAAAGGTTATTACGGCAGCCAAGAAGGAGTTTAAGGCCAAGATCATCGGCACGGATCCAAGATCGGATCTGGCGGTGCTCAAGATCGATCCGGCGGAACCGCTCCCCGAGCTCAAGATGGGCGATTCAGACGATCTGATGATAGGGGAGACCGTGATTGCCATAGGAAATCCCTTCGGCCTTTCCCATACCGTTACAACCGGAGTCGTAAGCGCCTTGGACAGATCCGTACGGACAGGAGATCAGGTGTATAGGCACTTCATCCAGACGGACGCATCAATCAATCCCGGGAATAGTGGGGGACCTTTGCTGAACATCCTGGGGGAACTCGTCGGGATAAACACGGCAATCTACCAGAAGGCGCAGGGAATAGGTTTTGCCATTCCCATTAACAAGGCCAAGAGGATAGTACGGGAACTGCTCAGGAGCGGAGAAGTCAGATTCCCCTGGCTGGGTATAGAGGTGCAGGATATGTCCCCCCAACTCAAGGCCTATTTCGGCCTTGAGGATCTGGCTTCGGGTGTTCTTGTGAGTGACGTTCATGCCGGTGGGCCTGGAGCCAAAGCAGGGATCAGAAGGGGAGATATCCTCCTGGATCTGGAAGGTATTTTACTCACTTCTTCGTCCTCTTACCATGACGCGCTTGCAGAATACACGCCCAGCGACAGGATCAAGATCACGCTCTTGAGAAACAAGAAGAGGCTACAGGTGGTTGTTCAGGCGATGGCCTTTCCTCCTGAGCTGGCACTGGAGCTTGTGTATCGGCGTTTGGGTATCGAGGTAGGGGAAATGGACCCAAATGCCTTGAAAGAATACAGACTTGAAGGGGGTGTCATTATAAGGGGCGTTCATAGAGGCTCTGAGGCAGCCCGTATCGGGCTCAAGAGGGGGGACATAATACTGGGGGTCAATGACATCCCGACCGCTGACATAGAGAAATTCAAGGAGGCAATCAGCAGGTACCATCACTTACCGGCCGTGACACTACTAGTGAGAAGGGGCCCTTACGGGTATTCCATAACCCTGCCCTTTTAACCTATGAACTGAGACTTTTACGGGGTTAGGGGCTAAGAAAGGGAGCCCTCTTCCAGCCTTTCCCTGAGGTATTGGACCGCATTTCTGAATATGGCGCCCCCTTTGCCCTCATAAGATTCGATTTTCCCTCCCTTTCGCTTGAGGCTCTCTCTTCCTATTGTCCAGTCCGGGTGGTTTGTATAATGGTTGAAGGCCTCGGGATGGGGCATGAGCCCGAAAATTCTCCCTGTAGGATCGCAGATCCCTGCTATATCGTACAGGGAACCGTTGGGATTGAAGGACCATCCCCCTTTTGCCAGGCCGCCGTTTTCATCCGCGTACTGCATTACCACCTGGTTGCCGGAGAAAAGGCGTTCAATGTCCGCCTCGGCAGCATAGAATTTCCATTCGCCGTGCCTCACAGGGAGATCCAGTTGGGTGATCCCCCTGGTGAATACACAAGGGGAAGAAGGGTTTACCTTTAGTCTTACCCAAGTGTCGATGAAATTGCCCGAGTCGTTATGAATCAGGGCTATTCTCCGAGCCCTGTAATCGCCGTCAAAACCAGGGAGGAGACCGATGTTTACCAGGCACTGAAAACCGTTGCATATGCCGATAATAAGTTTTCCGGACACGATAAACTCGTCTAACGATTCGCCCAGATTGTATTTTATCTTGGATGCGAACAACACTCCCGCGCCGTGATCGTCTCCCCAACTGAAGCCTCCGCCGAAGACCAGAATATGGTAATCGTCGAGCCTGGGTCCCGTGTCGTATCTTTCTCCCCTGATTAACTCATTGATATGTACCAAATGGGATTCGGCTCCCGCTATCCTCAGAGAGTAATCGGTCTCATAATCGCAATTGAGGCCGTAGCCCGTTAGAACCAGGGCTTTAACTGCGCTCATATCAGGTCTCCAAACGGTTTTTTCCAAGTCTCCTTCAGGGCAAGAATATCCTCCTCGATAATGGTCGAGCCGTCCCTGCCCATGATTTGGAAAAGGGGTGACTCGCTGAGAGTCCCCACACAGGCGGCATTCGATCCTGCGAGAGCATTCTCAAACTCGGCCTGCTTTTTTGGGTCAATTGTCACTATGAACCGGCCGGCCGATTCTGAATACAGGATTTGTGTGTCCAGGAGGCCATCTTCAGTAGGAACCCTGTCCAGGTGTATCTCTGCCCCCAACTCCCCGCCCATGGCAACCAGCGCCAGGTGAACACCAAGGCCGCCCCTGGCTACGGCGTGGGCCGAAGAGACCAGGCCGTTCTTTATGGCCCTGGCGAGACCGAGGTAAAGGGGCCATACCTCTTCAACACTCACCCTCGGCACATTGAGCCCAACCTCGCCCATGAGCTGGTAGTATTCACTTGCTCCAAGCTCATTCCTGGTCTTTCCGATGACATAAATCAGGTCGCCGGGGAATTTTGCGTCCATAGTGATACACAGGTCGATATTCTCCACGATGCTGGAAGCGGTAAACAGTAGTGTCGGCAACCCTGATACTCTGCGCCTTTCACCGAAAGGCCCCTCCAGGTCGCCGTCAACGTACATACTGTCCTTGCCTGAAAGCAAGGGTATCTTGAATGCCAAACAGTAATCTTTCAGTGCCCAGTTGGCCCTTACCAATTGAGCGGCCTTGTATTTGCCGTCGGGGTTACGATCAAGGTCGTATTGGATGGTGGGCCAGCAAAAGTTGTCAACGCCACCTATGTGATCCGGGCTCGCACCCACAGCAATGATCTTTCTCACCGCCTCGTCAATGGTTGCCGCGGTCATATGATAAGTGTCAATCTGTGAATAGAAGGGGATCATCGCCTGAGTAACCGCGATCCCTCTTGGACGATTCAAGATGGGGCGCACGACCACCGCGTCGCTGGGAACATCCCTCTTCTTGCCGACGAGGGGTTTGACCACGCTCCCACCCTGGACCTCGTGATCGTATTGCCTGGAAATCCAGTTCTTGGAACATATGTTTGGCCTTGCAAGCATGGTCTTGAGCAGGGTTGTTTGTTTTCTAGGTTCGCTCAGGACCGGTTCTCGCAGGCCTCTGAATTCTGGAGGGATCCACTCTGCCTCAAATTCCCACGGGGGAAATTCCGATTCCAAGAAGTCAACTCTGACCAGGGCACAGGTGCGACCCTTGTAATCCAGCCTCACATACCCCGAGTCATTGTACTCACCGATGACCGTGCTCTCCACCGCGTGCTTGGCAGACAGCTCCATAAACCGGTTCAAATGCTCGGGTTTTACTGCGATGGTCATCCGTTCCTGGGATTCACTGACCCAAATTTCCCATTGGTCGAGCCCTTGGTATTTCAGGGGGACCTTGTCCAGGTCTACCCTGCACCCGTTACTGAATCGGGCAGATTCACCTACGGAAGAGGATAGGCCACCACCTCCGTTATCAGTGATAAAAGTTATAAGACCTTGGTCTCTCGCCTCCAAGAGGAAGTCATGCATCTTTTTCTGGGTATAGGGATCACCTATTTGCACATGTCCGGCCGGGGTATGTTCCGAGTATGTTTCCGAGGCCGCGGTTACGCCGTGGATTCCGTCCTTTCCGACTCTTCCCCCCGACATGATAATGAGATCACCGGGGTGTGTAGTCTTGAGATGGGATGATTCCTTGCCAACCCTAGCAGGCATGATCCCCATGGCCGCAACGAATACCAGGCATTTGCCCATATAACTGTCATCGAAGAGCACCTGCCCATAGGGCGTCGGGACACCGCTCTTATTACCCCCATCTCTCACTCCTTCGATAACGCCGTCCAATAGCCTCCTAGGATGGAGATGAGGTCTGAGCGGCCCGTCGTAGTCCCTATGGCCCACGCAGTAGCCGAAAGTTCCGAGGAGCAATTTTGCCCCTTTTCCTGTCCCCATGGGGTCTCGATAGATGCCGACTATCCCGGTAAGGGCTCCACCGTATGCCTCTATGTTGGATGGACTGTTGTGAGTTTCCCCTGTAATGACGTAGTAATAGTCATCGTCGAATCTGGCCACTCCTGCATTATCCCAGAGCACGGAGACCACCCAATCCTTTTCCTCTTTGATCCGCAGTGTGGGAGATTCGATACACGTCTTGAAAAGGTTTTCTACTATTACTTCTTCTCCAGTAAAAACATCCCGGTATTTGAAGGTGCCCTTGAAAGTGTTATGATTGCAATGGTCGCTGCGGGCCTGGGAGATATACTCCAGTTCTACATCCGTGGGCAGGGAGAGACCGTACTTGGCCCTCTCTTCGAGGATATCCTGTCGCAGGAAATATTGTCGTATGACAGGAATATCCATTTCTTGCAAGGCCAGATTTCTTTCCAGGGATATTTTTTTGAGTGTTTCATCGCTGTCGATTGCAATAGTGTTTACATGGGGTTCATGGTCCAATAGGACCTTGGGGACAATGAAGCCGATACCTTCGCGCGGGTTCCAGCCCCGCCTTGAGTATATTCTCCATTCCTGTATAATATCGTTCGCTAGAATCTCCTTGGCAATGGTTTCCACATGTTCTTTGGTTAGCTCCCCTGAGATAGCAAAGAGCTTGGAGGTGTAGACCGACTCATGGGCCTTGAAGGATATTCTCAACAGGTCTTCGATGGCTTCCACCGCAGTGCTCCCGGCAGTGTCCCTTACGCCGGGCCTTAGACCCACCCAGATGAGCCAGTCAAAGTCCTTCGCAATTGGGGAAAAAGATGATTCCTCGGTCACCGGATTGGTGAAAATCTGAGTGCGGATCGTCTCGAGCTCACCAGGGGCGAGTTCAGCATCGATTGTGAGGGCTCTGATGACGCGGATTTCTTCGATTCGAAAGCCGAAGTACTCCCTGGCCTTTCTCTTGACACCCTCGCCTTCGGCATCAACCAGGTCTTTTTTCAGCGTGATTTCCAGTCTGGCAACCATTACATCAGCCTTTGTTTTTTCACCAAATTTTGATATGCTGGTATTAAAATTGCCGTTACCGGCCGGGAATCGAGTTACAAAGTCTAAACGAAACGGGCACTGTAGTCAACAGGCAAGCACCGGATCGGATGCCCTTGAAAAGGCGGTGACCGATGAATATATTGAAAGACAAGCGATCTGGAAAGGGTTCAGCAGAGGATGGAGAGTGACTTAGTGTCTATCTGAACCGAAGTCTCATTCCAGGGGCGTGCGTACCTTGATTGCCGCAGGGATACAGCATTTTCATTGGCAGGTTTTGAGTTCGCGGCTCGAGGGTGGGTCCTTTGGACCCGGCTTTCTAATCAATGTTTGAGGTAGAGGGAAACATGGAATACAAAAACAGCGGCGATAGGGAGAGCAGCGGAAAGCTTCCCAACCAGAAGGAGCTCGAAAAAGAACTGGGCGAGTACCTTTCCAAGAAATACGGTGACCGCATAAAGATCATTTCGCCCTTTCTCTTCCCCAAGGGACAAGAGACCTCCACCGATGATGCCTCCTTTGCGGATACATCAGGAAAACGGCCCTATTTTGACATGTTACCAGAGGAGCTGGAGGCCCATCTTGATAATTTCATAGTGAAACAGGATCAGGCCAAGGCGGTGCTTGCTACAAAAATATGTACCCACTTCAACAGGATAAAGCACATGAAGAGGTATGGGGGAAAGAAAAAGACAGCTGGAGTGGGTATGATCAAGAACAACGTCCTGATGATCGGTCCTACCGGAGTAGGAAAGACCTACATCATAAAACTTATCGCTCAAAAACTGGGGGTGCCCTTTGTAAAGGGAGATGCCACCAAATTCAGCGAAACAGGTTATGTGGGTGGAGATGTGGAAGATCTCGTCAGGGATTTGGTTCACGAGGCTAATGACGACATAAGCCTTGCAGAAAACGGGATCATATACATAGACGAGATCGACAAGATAGCCTCCGCCAAAAACATCATAGGTCATGATGTATCTCGGACAGGAGTTCAAAGGGCCTTACTGAAGCCCATGGAAGAAACGGATGTGGATCTGAAGGTCCCTCACGACCCCGTGTCCCAAATACAGGCGATCGAACATTACAGACGGACAGGTAAGAGGGAGAAAAGGGTCGTCAATACCAGAAACATCCTGTTTATTATGAGCGGAGCATTTGGGGAGCTGGCGGAGATCATCAAGAAGAGACTTCAGAAGCAGGGATTAGGGTTTGAGGCCGATGTCAGACCCAATGAAATACAATGGGAGATCTTGAAAGAAGTTACGGCCCAGGATCTGATAGAATTCGGATTCGAATCTGAATTCGTCGGTCGTCTTCCGGTCATAGTCGTCTTCGATGAACTCAAAGAAGAGGATCTGGTCGAGATCCTAAGCAACCCCAACAATCCTATACTGCTCAGCAAGCGACAGGATTTCGGGGCCTACGGAATCGATATCAGGTTTGAAGAGGAGACCCTCTCGAAGATAGCCAGAATGGCGGCGGCGGAGAAAACAGGTGCAAGGGGCCTGGTCAGCGCCTGCGAAAAGGTCCTGATTCCCTTTGAAAAGACTCTTCCTTCCACGAACATCGATAAGCTCTTGGTCACCCCTGAGCTGATTGATGATCCTGAGGGCGAACTCACTAAGCTTCAGGAAGACCCATGCAATCCACAAAGGCTCGAAAGGTTTGAGAGGGCCTCTAGGAAGGAAATGGAGAACCTGAAAGAGTTCATCAAGAACAGGTCTGGCGATTACAGGCAGCTGGCGGGGTTGAACATATACGATGAGCGAGTCGAGTTAATAGGAGAAATTTACTTTAAGATAATAACCGACGTAAATACCTCCATCGAATACTTCAGGGAAATGTACGACCGAATCAAGACGGAAGAATCGACGATTTACGAGAAACTTGAGATAGATATTTCCCTTGAGGACAGTGCAATCGATGAGTTGATCCGGCAGGCTGTCAGGACCGGAGAAGACGCAGGTAAATTGACCTTCCAGCTGGCAAAAAAGCTTGAGTACGGTTTGAAGCTGGTGAGGGACAGATCAGGTACGGATCGCTTCATAATCACAGGCGAGGCAGTAAACGACATGGAGAATTATATAAATGAGCTTGTAAAGAGATACTACCGCCAGCAGTGTGCCTCACCCTATAGTTCGAGCCAGGAGCAGGAGAAGTAAGGTGAGATGATCGGAATTTCAAAATTGTACTGTGGCACCATCGAACCTTCTGATGCTATTCGATACGGTCGGCGTTCCAGGGATCTTCCTTCTCACCTGCTCCAGTTCTCCTTGGACAAGAAACCCGTAGTAGTATGGAATGTGACTCGATCCTGTAACCTGAGATGCGTCCACTGTTATGCCCATGCTGTCTCACAGGGGAAAGAAAGAGAGCTTTCCAGGGAGGAGGCCATCGCGCTGATTGATGACTTGGCAGACTTTGGGGTGCCGGTGATCCTGTTCTCAGGGGGGGAGCCTCTTCTGCGCAAGGATCTGCCGGAACTCGCCGGTTATGCAGTGGAAAAAGGCATGAGGGCGGTGATTTCAACCAACGGCACCTTAATCAGCCGGAATTTGGCAGAGACCTTGGAGGAGGTGGGACTATCTTACGTGGGCGTAAGCCTGGACGGGATGGAAGCCACTAACGATCGGTTCAGAGGGAAAGATGGCGCGTTCAGGCAGGCTATGCAGGGAATCAGAAACTGCCGGGAAGCCGGTCTCAAGATCGGGCTGCGATTCACCATAAACAGGGCAAACGCCAGGGAAATCCCTTTCATATTCGATCTCTTGGAAGAATACGACATACCAAGGGTCTGTTTCTATCATCTGGTTTATGCAGGGCGGGGCTCAAATATGATCGAACAAGATCTCGACCACGCCGAGACCCGACGTGTCGTTGACTTGATCATAGATAGGACAAAGGACTTGCATGAAAGAGGGTTGGCCAAAGAAGTGCTCACGGTGGATAATCATGCAGACGGACCGTATCTCTATCTCAGGATGTTGAAGGAGAAAAACCCTAGGGCAAAAGAGGTCCTGGAACTCCTTCGTATGAATGAAGGAAATAATTCCGGGAGAGGAATAGGTTGTATCAGCTGGGACGGTCGTGTCCATGCAGACCAATTTTGGAGACATAAGAGCTTTGGAAATGTCTTGGAAAGGCCTTTCAGCGAGATATGGACAGACCTTTCTGACCCGCTCATGGCGAAGCTAAAGGACAAGAAACGATATGTGAAGGGCAGGTGTTCAAGGTGCAGATGGCTTGACATATGCGGGGGTAATTTCAGGGTAAGAGCAGAGGCGGCCACAGGTGACCTATGGGCTCCTGATCCTGCTTGTTATTTGACGGATGAGGAGATTGCAACGGATGAAGAGACTCGGGCAAGAGCCGACTAGGATCGCGTTGCGCAGACCACCAGTATCCTGGGGATAGATGAGAGAGGGGAATAACATGATAATCCGACCCAGAAGACTGAGGCGGACAGGGACGATAAGGGAGATGGTGAAGGAAAACAGTCTCTCACCTAAAGACTTCATCTATCCGCTCTTTGTAAAACCCGGGAAGGGAGTCAAGGATCCCATTCCTTCTTTGCCAGGCCAGTATCAATTTTCAGTCGATTCCCTGGTGGAAGAGGTAAGTGATGCCTGGTCAAAGGGCATCCCTTCTGTGATCATCTTTGGATTGCCTGACAAAAAGGATCCAACCGGCAGCAGATCATATGCGGACGATGGGATAGTGCAAAGGGCGGTTTCAGCGATTAAAGAGCGTCTCCCGGAGGTCGTTGTTATCACCGACGTATGTCTTTGCGAATATACCGACCACGGCCATTGCGGCGTAATAAGGGACGGAGAGGTGGATAACGATGCGACGCTGGAGATACTCGTTAAACAGGCGGTCAGTCATGCCAGGGCCGGCGCTGATTTTGTCGCGCCTTCGGATATGATGGACGGCCGGGTCGGGGCTATCAGGAACGGACTGGACAGCAGCGGGTTCAAAGACGTGGGAATAATATCCTATGCGGTCAAGTATGCCTCCTCCTTCTACGGCCCTTTCAGGGAAGCAGCAGATTGCGCCCCCCAGTTCGGCGATAGGGCAGGATACCAAATGGATCCTGCCAATGCCAGGGAGGCCATAAAAGAGGCCATCCTTGATATGGAGGAAGGAGCGGATATCATAATGGTGAAGCCTGCGCTTCCTTACCTGGACATCATTTGCAGGGTAAAAGAGGAAAGCCTGGTTCCTGTTGCAGCCTATAACGTCAGCGGCGAGTACGCGATGATCAAGGCCGCCCATCAAAAGGGATGGATTGATGGCATCAAGGTAATGCTTGAGTCCTTGCTTTCCATAAAAAGGGCAGGTGCAGACCTGATACTGACCTACTTCGCCAAGGAGGCGGCGGAAATCCTGAATGCATCTAGGGCATGAAGTGTGCTCTTTTGTTTGTGATGTGCCAGGGCATATTGACGACAGCAAAAATCCGCAACTCGAAATTAGAAATTGTCCGCGCTTCGCTTGGACTCCCCACCCTTTGGACGGGTCCCCGGTTTCGAAACAAATTCAAAATCCCAATTCCCAAATGTTCAAGACCTTAAAGTTATCTTTACAACTTATGTTCTTGGTTTCGGTCATTTTGTATTTTAAGTTTTGGTCATTGTTTACGGTTTCGAAATTCGAAATTCGAATTTGAACTAGGCCCTAAGACGAAGGCAACAGGTTGAATTTATGATGAAAGATCATCACCAAAATAGATCGAATCTTCGCCTAGTGGCGTGGGAATTGACACGAAGTTGTAACCTGAACTGTACCCATTGCAGGGCTTCATCTGAACGCGGCCCTTATCCAGGTGAGCTGGAAGAAGAAAAATGCAGGGAGATCCTAGATCAGATCGCTTCGGTGGGAAAACCCATTGTCATTCTAACTGGAGGTGAGCCCCTGCTCAGGGAAGGGGTTTTTGAGTTGGCCGAATACGGCACCAGACTGGGACTGCGTATGGTAATGGCGACCAATGCGACTATGATAACACCTGGGCTGGCTGAAAGAATGAAGGCCTCTGGTATTCAAAGGGTGAGCGTATCTCTGGATGGACCTGACGGGGAGACCCACGATAGCTTTAGGAAGGTCCCCGGGGCCTTCAAGAGGTCTCTGGAAGGAATAGAGTATATCAAAAAGGCCGGGATCCAATTCCAGATAAATACCACGGTCACCAAGCACAATGTCGAACTAATTCCAGAAGTCCTGAACAAGGCCATGAAATTGGGAGCAGCCGCCCATCACCTTTTTCTCCTGGTCCCCACCGGGAGGGCAAGAGAGATGGTGAATCAGGAAATCGATGCCAAGAAATACGAAGAACTGCTGAAGTGGTTTTACAGGGTTCAAAAGGAAGTACCCTTTCATCTCAAAGCGACATGCGCTCCTCATTACTACCGGATCCTGCGCGAAGAGGCCCATAGGGCCGGCGAGAAGGTGGATTTCAAGACCTATGGCCTGGACGCGGTAACACGGGGTTGTCTCGGTGGAATAGGCTTTTGTTTCATAAGCTATGTCGGGATCGTGCAGCCATGCGGATACCTTGAATTGAACTGCGGAGATCTGAGAAATGCGTCTTTCGAGGAGGTGTGGCGAGATTCCGCGATATTCAAAAAGCTCAGAGATTTTTCAGAATACAAAGGGAAGTGTGGGAGGTGTGAGTACATAAGAGTATGTGGCGGATGCAGGGCCAGGGCCTATGAAGCCACGGGCGACTACCTTGAAGAGGAGCCCCTGTGTCTGTATTCCCCTAAAAAAAGATCAAGAGCATCTGCTGGTCCGGCACAGTGATCCTTCCTCAGGACCGTGGGAGAGCAACAATAGAGGATAGATGGTTATTTATGGACGATACGGATAAAGTCATTTTGAATGAAATACAATCTGATTTCCCGGTTGAGCAGCGCCCTTATCTCGATCTGGGCAAAAGGCTTGGACTATCAGAAAGGGATGTCATCGAAAGGGTGAAGAGGCTTAAGGACAGGGGCATAATACGGCGTATAGGTGGAAACTTCCATTCCAAGAAGCTCAATTTTACAAGTACCCTCTGTGCTGCAAAAGTCCCGGAGGACAAACTGGATCAGTTTGTCCGGGTTGTCAACAGTTACCCCGGGGTAACTCATAATTACAGGAGAAATCACGACTACAATGTATGGTTTACCTTTATCGCTCCCAACATGGCGGAAATAGAAAGATCCCTCAATGAAATTTCAAGGAAGACCGGCGTGGAAGAGATTCGGAATCTCCCCGCGGTGAGGACATTTAAAATCAAGGTGGACTTTGAAGTTTGATCTCTCTCTGGGCTTAATTCCCTGCAGCTTGCTGCGGGTCATGCATAAAAGCTCTGGATCTGTCATGCACTTTAGAGTATGCAGGAGCCGGAAGTCAGAATTGAGAAGTACAAGGCCAATATGAAGTCGCTTGTATTTTGTATGGTTGTCTTATTCTGGCTCCTGAATTCTGGCTTCTGACTTCTTGATACCCCGCTGCTTGCGGCGGGCTCGTTCATTCTTGTATGCTTTCTTCAATCTGCGTGATAAGCATATCAAGCTGTTCTTCAGAGAGTCGCCCCATTTCGACCAACAGCCCGCCGATACCGTCCTCTCTCAAATCATCGATGGAGAGAATTGCAATGTTGGTTTTCCCCTGTGTGCTGAAAAAGGTATAATCAAAGGTGCGGCGGGACTTCTTCAGCAGCTTGACCGTCGTGCCGACAAATATCATATGGTAGCTGAGAAAAAAGTAGATAACTCCGGCCACGACGGCCCAAAAAAGAATCTTTTTCTTCTTGGACTTCATAGGATACCATCCGGTATTTTGATCGAGGCATGAAGCAAAAGTCTCCTCCCGATCCGTGAAGCCCGGGGGTGCCTCTTAGGTTCGACTAAGTCTCTATTATTATAGACAAAGTAACGCATATAATCAAGGCCAAAGCTCAATGGCTTAATCCCTGGATAGCGCGGTGCACGGTAGCCACAGCCTTACGGGTTGCTGTCCAGAACCTGATCAATGATTGAGGGTGGCCTTCGTGATCCTTCCACCAGCCCACCAAATACAAGCTGGCCGTCATTTCTTGCCAAGATGGATAGTCGCAATGCCCCTGGTGAGTT
Source organism: Deltaproteobacteria bacterium (assembly GCA_019308985.1). The sequence continues at coordinate 14,426 of JAFDHB010000025.1, forward strand.
TTCTGTAAAAGACATTCTGGAATCCAATGGCCCTCATCATTGCTGCCAGCTTTTCGGGGGGGGGGAATACTCTTATGGATTCGGTCAGGTATGAGTATGCATCCCTTGATCCAACAATTAGGCTCCCCAGTAGCGGGATGATGTGGAATGAGTAGAAATCGTAGAGCAACCGAAAAAGGGGAGAGGTGGGATTGGAGAATTCCAGGCATAGCAGCCTTCCACCGGGTTTAATCACCCTGTACATCTCCCGGAGACCTGCTTCCATATGTGCGAGATTGCGGATGCCAAAACCGACCATCGCGGCATCAAAGGAGCAGTCCTGGAAGCTGATTTTTTCCGCGTTCCCCTGCACGAATTGTATTCGTTCCCTGAAGGACGACCTCTCGATCCTCGGCCTGCCCGCATCGATCATAGCCCGATTCATGTCATACAGGACGACGCGGCCGGAGTGGCCTATGTCCCTAGCTGAAAGCATGGCCAGGTCTCCGGTGCCGCCGCAGACATCTATTACCCATTCACCGTCCCGTATTGATAGCAGCGTGACCGCGGTCCGCTTCCACAAATGATGTACCCCGAGGCTCAGAATAGTATTCATCAAATCGTATCTTTTGGCCACCCGATCGAAGAAGCCTTGCACCTGCTTGATCTCTTCTTGAGTGGGTATCTTTCTAGAACCAGGGCCAGAAAACGTCATATTGCCTCGTGCCATAGAGATATGAATTCCTTTTCTGTTCGATACAGTTTATATCACTGACGTCAGTAATAATCCAGAAAGGAAGAGAAGAGAAGGCCAAGGAAAGATTGATCATCCGGGGTGGAGCGGGGGATCAAGAGAGGATACCCTTTTGGCTCCATATTCAATATGGCAGCGAGGAGGGCAACATCAAGAAGCGAGGCAAACAAGGCTAGAGATGGTAATTCCTCATGGGGAACCCATCTGGGCCAACCTGTAAGATATGAGGAAATCAACGTGTTCCAGGTCAAGAGGCTTGGTGACAAACTCAAAGGCCCCCCGTTGCAGGCTTTCAAGGCCCAGGGCATTCAGGGCAAAGCCCGTCATCATAATAATTTCTGTTTTCGGAGAACTTTCCTTGATCCTGTCCAACACCTCTAGGCCGTGTATCTTTGGCATCATAATGTCCAAGAGCATTATTTCAGGGCGTTCCTTGATCTTCTCAAGGGCCTCTTTCCCATCCCTCGCAGTAATTACTTCATATCCTTTTTTGGAGAGGAATTTTTCTAGAAGCTTGCGGATATTATCATCATCATCCACGACCATTATTTTCGCCATTACGTGTCGGTCCTCCTTTCCCCCAAAGTCTCCTGGATCAGCTAGACTCAAGGATATTACCGGCTGTTTTCAATTGTTCTCCCCCTCTCGGCGAGGTTCTTCTCCGAGAAGCTCCAGGATTGCCCCCTGAAGTTCTTCCAGGTCAAAGGGTTTGCTGAATACCCTGAAGGCGCCGAATCCTTCGGCGACCTCCAGATAGAGGTGAGGACCCAACCGGCCCCCACCTGAAATGGCAATGATCTTTACATCAGGAAATTCCCGTCGAAGGTCCAGTATGGTCTCGAGCCCTTCTTTTCTGGGCATTATGATATCTGTGATAACGAGATCCGCAGGTTTCTTACGGTACAACCTCAGTCCTTCCAACCCATCTGAGGCCTCTTCTACATCGTGTCCCTCTCTCTCGAGTAGCTTGCGAAGAACTTTCCTGATTTTAGGGTCATCCTCTATGACAAGTATGCGACTCATTTTCTATTCACTCCTTCCTAGGGGGCCAAAACCCCATAAGTCGACTTTACGATGATTGGTGAGCGGCCCCCCCCTTTCTTTCTTGCCTGCTCAACAAAATCGGGGTCTCAGAAGGCATTTTGGGCTTCCTGAAGGACCTGCAAGAAGTCCGCATTTATGGCAATCTCAGCACCATCAGGGTCACCTTCTCTCCGGTTATGATTATCACCTCACAGGCGGGGAGGCCGTATTTCGAATCCTGGGGAGGGCATCCAGGCCGTTCCCGTCAGGAAATTGTACATCCAGGAAGACAAGATCAAATGTCCTGGAAGAAACCTGTTCTATGCCCTCCCTGAGACTGAGGGCGCAAGACGCATTGTGACCCATTTGATTGACATAACGACTTGAGGTCTTACACAACATTTCATCGTCATCAATTATCAGGACTTCAGCCATTCAAATCCCCCTTTAACTGTCGGTTTCTAGCTCATATTCCGAGGTAAATCAGCTCTCGTGACCATGATCAAGCACATGGCGTATCTTCCGGGCAAGGATTTCCGGTGAAAACGGTTTCTCTATAAGGATTACCCTTTCTTCCAGGACCCCATCACGAAGAAGAGCGTTGTTCGTATAACCCGACATATATATTGCTTTCAGTTCAGGGCGCACGGCCATGAGCCGCTCTGCAAGATCTCTGCCTCCCATACCTGGCATTATCACATCTGTTAGTAAGAGATGAATGGGTTTGTTTTTGCATTCCTCATTGATCATCAATGCCTCTTTACCGTTTTTCGCAGCCAGTACGTTGTACCCATAACGCTGTAAGAAGTTTTTCGCCATTTTCCTGACCATGTCATCATCTTCAACCAGCAGAATCGTCTCAGTGCCCTTGTGATCCTTACTGTCTGATTTATCTATGGTTTCTTCTTGTTCTTCCGAGGGTATTTCTGGTTTGGGCAGGTAGATCTTGAAAGTAGAACCTTTCCCAGGATCGCTATTGATCCGGATGAACCCTCTGCTCTGCTTGATAATGCCGTGTACCATTGAAAGCCCTAACCCTGTCCCCTTATCCACATCCTTGGTTGTGAAAAAGGGTTCGAAGACACGGGACATGGTCTTTTTGTCCATGCCGATTCCGGTATCCCTTATGGTAAGCAAGACATATGAACTGGGTGTTTCCTGCTGGCCAGTGGATTGAAAATTCTCCGGATTCAATTCAACATTTCTGGTCTCAATGGATAGCTTTCCGCCCTGGGGCATGGCGTCCCTCGCATTTACCACCAGGTTGATGATCACTTGCTCCAACTGTCCTGGATCAATGTAGACGCACCACAGATCAGGAGCAAGGATTGTCGTCATGTCAATATCTTCCCTGATAAGGCGCCGGAGCATCCCTAGTATACTTGTTAACAGTTCATTTATATTTACTCTTTGGGGTTGGAGGATCTGTTTTCGGCTGAATGCAAGAAGCTGCTGTACAAGGGAGGCAGCTTTTGTCCCTGCCTCCTTGATTTCTTTGAGCTCCTCGAACACAGTGTGTCCGGTGTTGATTTCCGACAGGGCAAGGTCAACATTGCCCAGAATGGTGGTAAGGAGGTTATTGAAGTCGTGGGCAATTCCTCCCGCAAGGGTGCCGACAGCTTCCATCTTCTGAGATTGATGAACGCGTTCCTCCATCATCCGATGTTGTGTCATGTCTGCAAAGGATCCCCTCCAGCCATGCAGTCGTCCATCTTGGTAAAAAGGGCGGCAAGAGATCCGAACCCAAATGGGACTGCCTGACTTGGACATAAGACGGTATTCGTACGACTCGATTTCCCCTTTGAGGGAACGGCGAAAGTGCTCTTTCAAGGCCTTTATGTCTTCCTTGTGAACAAAATAAGTGTAATGCCTGCCGATAATTTCCGACGGCAGATAGCCTGTCAAAGACTCCACGACAGGGCTAATATAGGTCACAGTACCTTTATCATCAGTCACGAAAATGACTTCGTCTATGTTTTCCACCATAAAGCAGTATTTTTCCTCTGACTGCCTAAGGTCGTCCACCACCTTCCTGTAATTAACTGCCATCGCCAGAAGCTCTGCAATGGTATTGAGAAAGTGAAGGTCGTCCTGGAAGAATATACGCTTCCGCTTGCAGTGAACACCAAGGATTCCGAATGGTTCATCAGGGTCTCCTATTATGGTGGAAAAGCCGCTTACCACCCCGCGGCTGTGTAAAACCTCAGAGCCGGAAAACCTTGTCTCGGTCCTCATATTCTCAACAAAAACGGGTTTCTTGGAAAGCAGGCAAAAGCCCGCCTGGGTGTTCATGGCTTTCATGACTGTCTTTTTCCCAATGAACCCGTCCTCATTGCATGAGCTCCAGCGCAAAAGCAAAGTCTCTTGATCAGGGAGTAGTTCCAGTATATCCACATAATCCACTGAGATTGTCTGGGCCACGAGATTGCATGCGTCGCCAAAAAAGTCTGAAAGGTCACTGCATTCCAATGCAAGCCTTCCCAGTCTTGCAAGTATCTCATCCTTCCGCCACTTGGATTCCAATTCATCCCTGGCCCTTTTTTCTTCTGTGACATCCCTTCCCGCTCCTATAACTGAGGAGATTTTCTTATTCTCAGCAATCTCCGATCTAAAGGCCCATTCAAACCACCTCCACCCGCCCTTTACAGGAATCCTCAGTTCCACATGGCAGTTGTAAGGGGGTCGATAGAGGTTCTTCATCTCCTTTCTTGCGTTTTCCCGGTCATCCTCATGTACTAATGTGATAAAAGAGTTGCCCCGCAGGTCTTCACCTTTTTTCCCTAATAGTCTTGAAAACGATTGGCTGGCAGACAAGACCCTCAATTCAGTGTCCAACTTAAGGGCGATTTCTCCATGAATGGCCAGCAACAGACGTTGATGCTCCGCAGCCTCTCTTAGGGACTCTATCTCTTCTTCAAGTTTCCTGACTTTTTCCTTCAGTTCTGAATAAGAAGGCTTTCTGTACATTCATTAGCCCCAAGAGACAAAGAGGAATGGAGTATTCATAGAGTTTCCAGGATTTCCCAACTCTCCCAAAGGAGTTGTAAAAGCCCAAAACAGGAATTATGAAATCTAATTATATATAATTAGCAAATAATTGCAAGGATATTTTCGTCCCTCACCAAATGCTCGAGCAAGAATAAGTGAGGAAAAGCTTCTGTTCTTACTGTATTCATTTCTCTGCATAGTGCAAAAAAGTGCACGCTATGGTGTGTAATTGTGTATAGTAAAGACGACGTTTAATCCTATGTTATTGCAGCCCCCCTATAACTAATTAATAATTAAAGGAAACTATTTTGTCATAGAATTGGCATTGTTCTTGCTTATAGAAATAAAAGATGCTAGACGGGATTCGGAGATCGAGAGTAGAGATGCTGGAATCATTCGTCAAAAAATCGGGAAATATCACTAATGATTTAAGACTTCTCGGCTGTACGTGCATCTTCGCTTCGGTAGGCTCCTCAAAACACAGAAAAGAGGTTCACACCGGGGAAAAAACGGCATTTCGGGAAGTCTTACAAAATTGTCCATGGGGGAAGGCACGTTGCTTTCTCCTGGTCTAGGGCCCAGTTGACTTGTTAACTATCAGCCTGACTTAAAAGAGACAATTTTGGTAAACGTAGAAACAGGATAATTCAGAACCAAGAAGACTGATCCGATTTACCACCTCGAGGCAGGGTCCAGAAAGTTACGGGCCCTGCCGTCTTTTTGTCCGGGGACAGGGCGGTCAGGATCAGGTTAGATTAAACCGACCAGGGAAGCAGGGATAAGATGGAACACCCTGTAAAGGAATCTAACCGGACCCATGATAATGCCGGAGAGGGCCCCTGAGGCGAGTAATATCATGATCAGGACAAACCCGTACCGTTCAAGCATCAAATAGTGGGCGGCATATTTGTTGGGCAGTAACCCCATCAGTACCTTACTACCATCCAAGGGAGGGATAGGGACCAGATTGAATGAGCCAAGGATCAGATTTATGAGTATCAGCGCATGGGCCAGTTGGAGGAGCGAGATATAGATTAGGCCAGGGAGGGCGGAGAGAAATTTCTGAGCAAATACGAAGAGAAAAGACGCCGCAAATGCCATTGTGAAATTTGACAGAGGACCGGCCAGTGCCACCATCATCGTCCCCTTCTTGATATCAACCTTTGGGTTGAATAGGTAGGGATTGAAGGGGACCGGCTTCGCCCATCCAAAGACAGGTCCGCCCAATATGATCATGATGAGTGGCAAGATAATTGTACCTACCGGGTCTATATGGGGCAGGGGGTTGAGCGTCAGGCGCCCCATTGTCTTGGCAGTCCTGTCCCCGAGTCTATAGGCCATCCATCCGTGGGATACCTCATGAATAACTATGGAAAACAATACGGGCACCGCCCATATGCTTATCTTGAGAAGAATGTTCATGCCCATAATTTTTCTTTTCCCTGCTGGATCACCGCTTCCGTCCTTGGTTTTGAGAGCCCCCTCAAAAGATCTCCGGCTCCTAAGTCAAGACACGATACCTGCCCTTCTCTCCTAGTCCTAGAGAGCGCACCTCGGTAGGCAAAGAGGCTTCCCGTACGTTTTCATTATTTCACAAACTGCGAAAATAATATATAGTAATATTTGAAAGTGATCAAAACAAGCTTTCCCATAGGTGAGAGCGGGTTTCTTTTCGCGGCTCACCTCTTCCATCGTGGAAGGCGGGGAATAACAGCACGTTAATGGAGCGGAGGTCTACCAAGCGGACCCGTCTGTTTTGTCAATGGTGGTCCGGAATCTAGCTCGATTTTCTTCAAGGACTCACATGCCATGGGAGGACGAAAAATGAACGTAAGAAGAGCTGATTTTGCCGGAAGCTGGTACCCGGGGAATAGGAATGACTGCCTCCGGGCGATCGAGGAATTCCGCAGAAAAAGTGTCCCTTGCCCTTCCTCGGATCGGGGACCGGTGGGGGGTATAGTACCCCATGCCGGATGGTATTATTCGGGAAGTATCGCCTGCAACGTTATACAGTGTTTGCAGGCAGGGATGTCAGCGGACACAGTAATTATCTTTGGAAGGCACCTCCCTCCTGGAGGCGATAACTTCATAATCAGGGAGGGAATGTGGGCGACACCGCTTGGTGAGCTGGAGATCGATACCGAACTGGCTGATAGGTTGATTGATGAATTCACCTTCAATGTGGAAAGTGATGCGCGATATGAGCCCGACAATACTATAGAACTTCAATTACCATTCGTGAAGTTCTTCTTTCCGGAGGTGCGGATACTTCCCGTTGGAGTTCCGCCATCGAAAAATTCCCTGAGGATCGGCGAAAGGGTTGTGGAGATAGCTTCGGCCTTGGAAAAGATCATCATCGTATTGGGCTCTACAGACCTCACCCATTACGGGTATAACTACGGTTACAGTCCTAAGGGTACGGGGCAAAAGGCCGTAGAATGGGTCAAGAACGAAAATGACAAAAGGATCGTGGAGCTGATGGTAGAAATGGATGCTGAGGGGGTTATCCGGGAATCAGCCAGGAACCTCAACGCATGTTGTTCCGGTGCCGCCGCAACTGCCATGGAGGCAGCGAGAAGACTGGGCGCGAAAAAGGGACACAAGTTGAGGTACTATACGAGCTACGATGTGAGGCCTGATGACAGTTTCGTGGGATATGTTGGGATAGTATTCTCCTAGGAGCAGGATACTGAAGGGGTCAAACCTATGAGACCTTCAAGTAGGTCTCATTACGATGGAAGTTTAGGGGTGCGGGATGCGTAAGCAAAGGATAAAATTTGATTTCCTTGTCCATGATCTCAAGGTGCCGCTCGCGGTGATAGAAGCAGGTATCACTGCACTCATTCAAAAGCCTGAAAAATATGGTCCCCTTACAGAGAAGCAATTGAAGGTCCTTGAGAGGGTGTTAAGGAATACCATCATAACCCGCTCGTTGGTAAATGATGCGCTGGAAATAGGTAGGTCCAGTGAGGGTATTATCAACAAGACCGCCTTCTGCTTGGCGGATTTTGTCAAAGACGCCCTTGTGGAGGTCTTTGATTTGACGGACCACGAGATCGCGGACCAGGTGAGAAGGAGTGCCGGACTGACCGAATTGAAAAGGACTCTGTCCAAGAAGAAGGTCCTCCTTGACATGGACGAGGGGTTGTGGAATCAGAAGGTTTGCATGGACGAGAATAAGCTGAAACAGATCGTAAGAAACCTCCTGAGTAATGCCTTGAAGTACAGGAAGGAGATAGTAGAGCTGAGAATAGGGAGGAAAGGCGGGTCCTTGATTTTGACCGTCAAGGACGATGGAGAGGGGATTCCGGCTGACTTTCACAAAAAGATTTTTGAATGCTATTTTCAGATGGACATGCAGGAGGAGTACTGCGTTAGGGGACATGGCCTCGGCCTAGCCGGCGTCATGGTCTTGGTGGAAGACATGGGAGGGAAACTCATCCTGGAGAGTGATGTGGGAAAAGGGGCCACTTTCTCAGTAGTGCTTCCAGAATAGGGGGAATCTATAGCATTTCTTCTATCTCTTCTCTTGTTATCAGGTTTTTTCTGTCAAACTCATCCCAGAATTCCCTGTGCTTGTCCCTCCAGTTTGGTCCGAATTTTCTGTCAAAGAAGGGCCTGAGCCTGGCAAACCACCACCCGTGCTTGTCACCACCCTTTTCATGAGCGATGATAAGATCGCGGAGTATGGTTTCTATTTCCAGGATCTTATCCTTTGGAACGTAAGAGTGGGCCCCTTCCTTGATAGATCTGACCAGATGATCAGGACTCAGGGCATGGGCAGTGAGCATTATGACCGGGATATTACTTTTGGTCGCTAACTTGAGCAAATCGTAGCCCTTGACGCCCATAATATCAAAGATTGCTGCATCGTAGGGGTTTTTCTCGAGGAATTTCTTTCCTGTTTCAAAGCTTGGAGCAGTGTCGATGAGGCACATGTCAAGGAGCTCTTCGATGGTCTCAAGGATATCCTGCTCGTCATCAACGATCAGTATCCTTTTGTCCTTAAGGACGTCTTCATCTGTCATGATATTCGCTCCCGGGGAGGATGTACGGAAATACTATTCTGATACAAGCAGATAGTCAATTCCTAAATCAATTCGGATTTCATGCAAGGGAGACGCCTGTTCTTATGATCCCAGTCGAATCCCCGTGAGAGCTTGTAATGTGTGCGTGGTTCTGGTATAAGGACAATGGACAAAGAGGAGGATTGTCGCTTGCAACCGGGGCTTGGTGGTAAGCGCCCTCCCGGATATTATGTGCTGGAAATACCCATTCGAGGTTCACTTGATATGGAGATGATTGAAAAGGCAAGGATTAGGTTGCGACACTGGATAGAGCACAATTCCCATCACATCGAGGACTACGAGGTATTTGCCAAAGAACTGGAGGGAGCAGGAAAGAGGGAAAGCGCTGGATATATAAGGGAAATGATACGACTGGCGGAAAAGAGCAATGAAGTATTGAGAAATGCGCTGGATTCTCTTACAAGAGGATAGAAGGAGATTTGAGGAATGTGTGAAGCGCACGCCTATATCAAGAAAGGCGATAGAGAAGAAAAGGTCCTGGAGAATGTGGACGAGCTGGAAGTCCAAGGAGACGAAATCAGGATGGTCAACATCTTTGGGGAGCAAAAAATAATCAGGGCAAGAATCGTGAGTTATAGTAATCCAGAGAGAAAAATTCTTTTGAGTCCCATCGAATAATGCCCCATGAAAGAGCCCATAAGAGAAGCGGCGTCCATAATCCATAGCTCCAAGCTGACCATCGCCCTTACCGGAGCAGGCGTCTCTGTTGAGTCAGGGATACCTGATTTCAGGAGTGCGGGCGGTCTATGGTCGAAGTTTGATCCGGCGGAGTACGCTACCATAGAGGCTTTTAGGTCTGATCCGGAAAAGGTCTGGCAGATGCTCCGGGAGATGGAAGAGCTTGTGACAAAGGCCAAGCCGAACAAGGCCCATAGGGGCATGGGGGAGCTTGAGAAGATGGGTTTCTTGCATGCCATAATAACCCAAAACGTTGATAATCTCCACCAGGCGGGTGGGGCCGAGAATGTCATAGAGTATCATGGCAATACGAGCACCCTTTCGTGCCTGAGGTGCGGTCGGAAATACCCTGCAGCAGATAAGAGGGGATCAGAATTTCCCCCCAGATGTGATTGCGGGCAGGTGCTGAAGCCGGATGTCGTGTTCTTCGGCGAGGCCATTCCTGCCGAAGCCATGAACAGGTCCTTCCAGCTTGCTTCCATGGCCCAGGCCCTTCTTGTAGTGGGTACCTCTGCGCTGGTATCTCCTGCAAACACGATACCGTCCCTGGCCAAGAGGAGCGGGGCCAAGATAATAGAGATCAACAAGGAAAGGACACACCTGACAGACAGCATTACTGATGTCTTCTTAATGGGCGGGGCTGGAGAAATTATTGAGGCACTCGTGTTGGAAGTAAAAAGGCTTTCCGGCACTAGAGAAGAAGGGCCTGGGTAGGGATAGATCAATGCAGGCTGCCCTGTTAGGAACGGCCCAGGAAGAGATATTCCGCAGGGGCAACGGCTGGTTCGAAAGGGCAGGCTACCTGGGCTTCATAAAATCCTCAAGGTGTATCACCTTGTCTTTTTTTGCCTCTCCCCAAGAGCCTTTGATTTTGGCCCTCCTGAGGTCATTGATCATCTCCTGGAGTTCCGGGTTCTTTTCGATGATATCCTGGATCTGCCTGTTGAGATTTTTCCATGTGGCGTTCAATTCTTCCGTATCAAAGTTGAACCCTGCAATATCTGCAAGAAGAGATCCCAGATGGGACAGTAAACCAAAGTGGGTGGTCCCCTGCATGTAATAGGGGCAGTGGCACCATAGTGAAAGGCACTCGATTCCCCTTTTTTGGGCCTCGTGCAAGATAGTGGAGTGTATCGCACTTGGCCCCTTGTAGTCTACTGTCAGCACCTTCTTCTGTTTAAGCCTGGCCAAGAGCCTCTCATCCGTTACCAGGGCTGAAACGACCGTGTCACTATGGAGGACGTTGTCATACATCGAACCAAGGCTGATTATGCTCTTAACTCCCATTCGCTCGCATAAGGAGAGGAGGGCATCCACAAAGCGGTACCATTGGAGATTAGGTTCACTGGCCCTCAAAAGTATTATCTCTCGGTCGGCTAAATCCCTGGAGCACGCAAGAAGAGCCCCACCCGGAGGCGAGATACTCAGGAGGGCCCCTTCTCGTATATCCACTATAGGGCGGTTTTCGTCAAATCGGTAGAAGGGATCAGGATTGATCCTGGCGAAGGGACGGGCATCCAGTTTCCTGGCCAGATAGTCCACCATGCCCCTGGATATGTCGAGGGCATTTCCCCAGCCATCAAACCCGGCTATTAGGATGGGAGTCTTAAAATCAGGCATGAAGTCTATTTCAAAGGCGTCTTGAATCATAGATCGGGCATCCCTTTCTCACGCTCAGACTTGGCTCTTCCACCAATCTTGATTCTAAGTCTTGCATCAGGTTCTATTATTGTCAAGGTCCAGGTTCTGATTTTTATTGACAAACGAGGAAAAAGGCCTAAATTAACATGCTTTGAAAGCGGTGCTTTCCCGCCTTATCATGTATTCGGTAAAGGAGTCAAAAACTTGTCCATTAAAATCGAGAAACATATCTTGGAAAATGCCTGCAAGGAGATGATCGAAACCGCCCTGTTGTGTCTCCCGAACGCCTTCAAGGGGACCATTTACCTTATTGGAAGTCCCCCGGAACTGGTTGCAAAGAGGATCGCTTCAGGGGTGATAGACGAGGCAAGGGAACAAATTACATGGGGCCTGCCGGCAAACTCTGAATACAATCCTCCCGGTATACCATGGAACCAGTACAGGGACGAACCTGGACGACCCCTGGAAGCTATAGCCTGGTGTGTGGAGAAACAGAAGAGTTGGACCGCCCAAGATCCAAACAAGGACCTGAGGAAATCAGTGCTTGAGGAAAATGGTCAGGGCTTTCATCACTTGGAGCCTGTGCTTTTGCGCAAGAGCGACATCAGTATAAACATGTACTCCCCGCTGGAATACCCGAGGACCTATGAAGGAGATATCATATGGAAGGAGAGCGAATATCTAGTCGTAGCAGTCATAAAGATACATTTTAAGCCCTATACGATCAAGGTCAACAGTCATGAAACCAGGGTGATCAAGAAACTATCCCGATCACTGGGCACTGAGCTCCTCTCCTATCAACTGCGTCAGGATTCCATGGATGCATTGCAAAAGATGACCTTGGACAGGTTGAACGCTTGCAACATACTCGCTGACTCCCTGAGGAACGCCATAACCAAGTCAGCACTCATATTCTCTCTCGTAAAACAGGAGATAGGACAACTCAGGAGGGAGTGGGAAGGGCTGCTATTGGACGGCAGAAAGGAATGTCGGATGAAACAGGAGGCGGTAGAGGCCTTGAATTCTATTCTGGTGGGCATCAATGGAGATAGGGAGGTTTTCAGGGATGATCTCATCCAGGTCCAAAATAGATTCCTTGAGATGTCATTGCCCCCGGAAAAGGGTGAAAATTGGATCACAATGCAGATCGAAAAACGTTGGAAGGATTTGTTGCAGCAAATAGACCTTGGTCAAGATAAGGCTGAGGAAGTGTGGGTGAACATAGAGAAATTGAAGAGATCTCTTCACGTGGGCAAGGAGCCCAGCATTGTAAATAGTTACAATAGCATTCCCGAGGAATTGAAGAGGGAATGGATAGATCTCATTTACATGAACACGGAGCGCTACGATCCATCCCTGATTGAAAGGATAATCAATGTCCTGTCCGACCCCGCCCTTCAAATCCCGTCGAGGGAAAGGTCTAGAAAGACCCTCACCCGCCTCAAGGCCCTTGCAGAGACGATGAACCACCTTGAGCGGAACACCAATTTCCTGTTGAACCAGGTCCTTACCGGAGAAAGCACCCAAATGGCAGAGAGCGTGTTGAACAGGTACAACAGGGATAATAATATCCCTGTAAAAGAAGACAGCGGAGACAGGGAATAGGATAGTGCGGGTCTGAGGGGATTTTGATAATGAAAAATCTGCTCTGATGGGGTATAAATACTATAGGGAAATTCACGGATCTTATTAGTCACCGACTTTAGGACTTTGATCGCGCCTGTAGCTCAGGTGGATAGAGCAGCGGACTTCTAATCCGCGGGTCGGGGGTTCGAGTCCTCCCAGGCGCGCCAGCGAAAAAGAAAGAATTACGGCCGGTTAGGAAATAGCAAAACTAACCGGCTTTTCTTTTGTCTAATATTTTGTCTAATATTTTGGGCATGGGCTTCTGATCCTCTTCGTCCGATATCACGCCTGACAGAGCAAGAGTCGGCAGTTTTGAAACCGCATCCTTTTTAAGACCTTCCACGAGCTGATAGTACCGGTCCGCTGTCATTTTAGTCGAATGGTGTCCCATCATTTCAGAAACCGCCTTGAGGTCCGCACCGTCGGCAAGCATGTGGGTAGCGAAGGCATGACGAAGGTCGTATAGCCTTAGCGCATTGTTCACTGCGGCCTTTTTCTTGGCAGTCCGCCAGGACCGTTTGAGGGATTTCACCGGCTTCCCCTTGTAACTGATTATGTAATCGCAATCGCGGTTTTCGTACTTCTCCTTGAGCATTTCAAAGAACGCATCATGTAAATACACTTTCCTTATTTTCTTTGTCTTGCTCCCATAAACCGTAATAAGCTGGTTTTTCCAGTCCACGTCATCCCATCTCAAAGCAAACAGTTCGCTTCGCCCGGGTCGGCAGCCGGTGTAAAATGCTACGACTATTGCCCATTTAAGATGTTCCGGGGAAGCTTTTAAAAGTCTTTGAAGTTGTGCCTGGGTGACAAGAGGAATTTTGTAAGGATCTTCTTTATTTCTCTTCATGCCTTTAAAGGGGTTGAAATCTATGAAATCATTTTGTACGCCCCAGTTCAGGATAGCGTTCAGGTAGGAGAAATACCGGTTTACTGTGGCCGGAGAGATTTTTCTTCTCTCGAGCTTCCTCCTAACCTGTAAAAGGTCCCTTTTTGTGAGCGAAACGATCTCCTTGCCGCCTAGCGTGGAGTAAATGATTTGATTTATCAGAAAAAGGATGCTTCTAAGGGTGGTCTTGTGCAGGCTTTTGCCCTTGACATTGAGGTATTCTTTGGCGAGATTGGTAATGTCGATTTTAGAGGTTTTCGTAAGGCTCAGGCCTTTTTTCTTTTTTGCCTTGATTTCCATGTCAAAGGCCTGAGCCGCTTTTTTGGCCTCGGGGCCGCGTCCAAAAGCCTTCCACACCTGCTTGCCGGTATCATCGTAGTAGATACAGAAATACCTGCCGTCTTTTTTCCTGGTAACCGCCATGTGGCAGGTAGATACATGAACAAGAAGAAAATGTCAACGCGCGACTAAAACGGAGGGGTGAGCTTAATGGGCCTTATCTTCCCGCTCCGGGTTCTTGGAGTAGAATCAATAGGCTTCCTAAACCCCTCAATTATGGCCAATTCAAGCTCGTCAGAGGACAAAAGCACACGTCTCCTTGATCCGTACCTGGTAAGCACCCCGTTGCGAATGTAATGGTGAAGCTGCCTTGGAGACAAGCCTGTCAGCGCTGACGCCTCCTTTAGCGTAAGGAACTTCTTGGTGACATCGGGCGCTGCCAACTGGTTAACGTCTTTTCTAAGCGTGCGAAGTTCTACAAGAATGTCCTGAAGTAGCTTTTGACGGGTTGTTTCCATTATGTTTCCTCCTTCTTCTTCTTCGCTCACGGAGCCGGGACGGGCGCCGGCTTTTTACCCT
>JAFDHB010000170.1 GCA_019308985.1 Deltaproteobacteria bacterium
CATCCAGCCATACTTTTCCGATCTCCTTATCGTACCTCCTGATAATATCTATCTTTTTTTTTTTTTTTTGGGGAGAAAGAAGTAGGACCATCTTGTCTATTAGGGCATGGAAATCATTGTATTCAAAATGGGATTCCTTTGTCTTCACCAGATCCAGCAGTTCGGTAATGAGGTTGTTCACCCTTTGTGTCTCTTCCAATGCGATTTCGTAAAAATCATTCCTGAATTCCTCATCATCATATTTGGATGGGAGCAACTGGATAAAGGTGCCTATTGCAGTCATCGGATTCTTTATCTCATGGGCGAGTCTCGCCGCCAGGTTTCCAAGGAAAGAAAACTTTTCAGCCCTACTCAGAAGTCTCTGAGATCTCTTTAGTTCCTCCATCTGCTCTTTCAGCCTGCTGTAAAGCTTGGCGTTTTCTATGGCTATGGCGATCTGGGGAGCAAAGATATCCAAAGTTTCTCTTGTTTCCCGGGGGACACCCTTGCCGCGTATACCGTCTGTCGCGAGCACTCCTATGACCTTGGATCTGGTGATGAGAGGAACCACGTAAGCAGAGGTCGGTTGCCCATAGATCAACATAATGTTTTCTTTGCGAAGCCTTGAACTCTTAACATCCGGGACATACTCCGACTTACCGGTATTGGCGACTCGGACCAGCAGATTGCTGACGCGGTCAAGGGGAATCTTGTAGTTTTTTATGGCCTCGGGAACTCCTCCTTCAAAGCCCACCCCGTAAAGATACTCCAGACAACCCTCTTCTTCGTTCGCCAGCATGATCAAGGCCCGGTTTATCTCGCATACGTTTGACAAGAGGTTCATAATCGACTTTAAGAGTTGATCCAATTCCAGCAGGGATAATATCGCTTTTCCCGTCTCTTGAATCGCCGTGACCTGTCTGATTTTCCTGTCGAGTTCCTGGTTCAGTCGATTGACCTCTTCGTATTTCTGCTCGATAATCTTCTTGTCTTCCTCCATTTCCCGTATGGTTTCCATGAGCACTGCTTTTGAGCCAAAGAACCTGGAGAAGACCTCGTGAAACCTGTTTCGTGCCGTCCACCTTAGATGGTATTCACAGTAGGGTGCCCCTTCGAAAAAGCAACAATTCTCAACCAGTTTCAGCGGTCTTCCCCCCCACACAATGGGCATGTATGTGTAGGAGCCTTGGTTCATCAGGCAAAAATGCTTCGATACCTTCATGCTCCCATCCCAGTGAAGCCTCACGATCGCTTCGTTTTTCTTTATTTCAACCAGCTCAACTCTCTTGTTCCTGTTATAGGTGTCGTTTATCTTTTGAGCGTGCTTGAGGGCGTCCTTGTAGGACCAGAATGCCTTTACCAAAATACGTTGGGTATATCCAAGAGAGGTGTTTTCAATGGCATACCTGGCGATCTCGTAGGCGAGTCTCTTGTCTTTGAAGAACCGGCTTGCCCTTTCGTAGAGCTCTGAGGCCAAGCCACAGGAAATCCAGTTGTTGGGATCTTTCAAGAAACTCTCAGGGTCAGCCAGCCGATCTATCTCAGGATGGAGACCCTCGAGCAAGAATGAACAATCACCATTGTTATGGCTTTTGGTATACCCCAGTATCGCCCTTGAATTGATGCAGCTCACTTCCTTTTCCATGCTTCCTACTCCCCAACAAGGCTCCCCACGGCCAGTTGACGGGTCTTATTATCCCCTGCTGCGCCCGCTTGGATCATAAGGGCTTTGGCCGGGTGGCCAAGCCTCGTTAACCCCTGTACCAAGCAGGCTGAAGGCCATCGGGCTGAGTCAAACATGGCTTGCTTCTACCTGTCCTACAGGTCAAGCTGCCGGATACTTCTCTGCCCAGCCCTCAGTTTCTTGTATTTCTCGCTGATCCCTGGAATCGTCTTTCTGAAATGCCGCAAGCTTTCGCTCCTGGCATCGAACACTGTCCTATCGCGCCCCTTGAAACAAGATTGTGGAATCTCCTCGTCTCCTAGTGCACTTGCGGGGAAACGAAAAAAGGGCATCATGTTCAATATTTCGTCTTGCAGCTTTTCCGTGGGACTGGATAAATTGAATATCTCTTCCATGTACCAGAGGACCTTCTCGAAACCGAGATCCTTGGATGGCCGGGTAACGATATTATCGCTGAACACGCCATTGTCCTGAAAATCGACATCGGGCAGGGACTTTGCGAAATCATAAAGTTTCGTCTTCGGGTAGACCCTGCATTCCCCTATCTTGAACACGTATCCTCCTGGGCCACTGTTTCTTGAGAGTTCCTTGACGAAACGAAGGCTTTCCTCCAGATCCTTCTCAGTGTCTCCCGGATAACCTGCAATCATGAAGATCATTATGGGGATGCCGCATCTTACGGCCTCATTGAAAAGCCGCACCGTATTCCCGATGTACTTTTCATAATGGATACGATCCCTTACCTTGTTCATCCGCTTCAAGGTGTCATAACTGGCGGATTCAAGACCAAGGGCGATCATGCCGACCGCGTCTGATATCTCGTGAATAATAGACGGGTCCATCACATCACTGCGAGTCTCGAAATTGACCTTCAATCCCAGGGAACGTAACATCGGGAACAGGTGAAAAGACCTGAAAAGGGCGTCACTCACAAGGAGCGTTCTGGCATTACACCTCCCTGAGAGCCTTTCCAAATCCGCCCTAACTATTTGGTATGGGACTTCTCTGCGGACTGGTCTGATGAACTCTTCCATACAAAAGTTACACCTGTAGGGGCACCCTCTGCTAAAGCTATAGGGCAAAATATCATAGGCCATAGGGTACCTTAAGAGGCCGAGATCCAGGAGGGCCTTTTCTTTGAGGTCTAGACCCTGGCTCTGCCTGTTTATCTGAATACTCCCTCCCCGCCTGAAAACACTATTCTGGATCTCCTCCTTTCGGGGGTCTCCTCCCTTCTCCAGGACCGATATGATTTGCAGCGCCCATCGCTCTCCTTCCCCCAACACGATAAGATCTATTGCCGAGGTCCTAATGAGCAAATCCTCATAATAGAGGGTCGGGAAGTAACCGCCCATAAAGACGAAAATATCAGGATCTATTGCCTTGATTTTCTCACTCAGGTAAATCGATTCCTCAGCTTGGGATATGGCCGTGCAAGATATCCCGACACCTGATGGTTTCATGGATCTTACATCTTCCAGGAAGGAGGCGTAGATCCGCTCCTTGCCCCTTTTGTTGAGGGGTAATCCATAGTCTACCGGGATAGAAACAACCTTTATATCCGCCTCGGGGATATTTGCTTTAACAAAGCTGCCAATCTCCAGGAGAGGCAAGGGATAGGCAGGGATATACATATCGATATTCTTTGAAATTGGTTCGACCAGGAGAATCATGGGAAGAAACCCGATCCGAAGATTTGACCTGAAATGATATTGGAAAATCACGGAAATGTCAAAATGGATCTGTTCTGTCCCTGGCCGGGCATCTCTGTCCCGATCTTAGAAGAGATAGCTCAAGAAGATCCCCCTCTCCATGCCTTCTGGAGTTATGCGCCGTTGCTCTTTAGGGTTGGCCCTGTAAAGGAGATAGCCTGCGCCCTGGACCCCTTCCTGTCAAGGACGTAATAAGCTTTTCCTATTTCCGCATAGGTTTTCCACTGGTACCATGCGTCGGGATGGGCGTAGATGAGCCTTTCCAGATACTTGAGAATGGCAACCCCCACGGAATAGGTCCTTCTGCCCAGGGCTTGAAGGATTCCTTCGTAATCATCAAGGATCAATTGGTACCTATCCAAGCTGAGCCTGTGGAGGATCCCGAAAATGACCGTCGTGTCCGTCCTCCTCTGGATCAGGTTGATGGTCTTGTCAACACCCACTCTCTTGTTGAGGAAAAACATGCTCTCGTTTCTGGAGGGTCTCCATTCTTCTATCTCATCACACTCCAAGAAGACAATCCGGTTGTTCCTTAACTCCTTGATTATTTGAATTACTATGTTCTTCTCCTCACCTGCATCGATGATCCTTAATCCCAGGTCTCTTGTCTTCAAATACAGAGTTTCTTTGAGGTGCCTTGTTGAGAATTTCGCAACGACTGATATTGGGTATCCCTTGAGGGCCAGAAATATGGGGATATATTCTATGCCCCCAAAGTGCCCCGTTACGAAAAGCACCCCGTTTCCCCGACACAGGCCCTTCTCAAGCCTCTCCAGGCTCGCCCCCGTATTTATGCTCGCTTCAAAGAAGCCTCTCAGCTTTTCTAATTCTTCGTAGGCATTAAAGATCTTCTCATAGTAGTGAGCCAGTATCCCCTGAAATACCTGTCTTTTCAGTTCCTCTATTTCTGATCTTTCCCTCCTCCCCTGAAAGGCCTGTTCAAGGGATTCCTTAATCCTTTGTTTTTCTTCTCTGTTGAACAGGTAAAAAATGGTGCCGAGCATCTTGAGGTACTGGTATGTCAATCTCCAGCCCAGCCTCTGGTAGAGAAAGACGTTGATCCTCCACTGTAAGAAAGAGCTGAGTCTTACCCGCAATTCCAGCGGCCTCCTTCTGGTCCACCCCCTGATGATCTTCCCCTAGATTGGAAGATAAGCGGAGCAGGTTTTTTCCAAATTTTGTCATATGCGATTCTTGTGCCAATCTATCCGTTTCCCCCCATGAACTCAGGGATTGGTAACGGCACCTGCGGTTCTTGTAAGTCATCTAAATAGTTAGCATTCCCTCCTCGCCTTCCGCATCTTTATTGTAGTTCCTCCCCATCAATCAAAGCGCGCCCGCATAGGAGCCTACAAAATTTGCGCTGTTCTTGCTGTTTTTGTAATATTATGACGATTTTTGTCACTTTGGGGAAAAGGTAGAAATATTTGGCAGGGGAAGCAAGTTCACAACCCTTGACCTTAAGTTCGATATATGGTGATATAAATTTGATTTTTTCGGACCTGATTACTGTTCCTTAGCCAACATCACAACCTATTAGACTTCTAGCAAATACCTGGTCGATTCAAGGCCTCATCCCTCCCCTTGGGAGGGAATCTCAGCGATGAATCGAATGCGAGGGTACTTGACTCCTAACCATCAGGCCTGAGGAGATCTATGGATGCCAAAAAAAGTGTCCTTGTCGTAGATGATGAGCTGGGTGTCCGTCAGTCTTTTTACATGGTATTGAAGGACCAGTATGACGTCCACCTTGCTGCCACAGGCGAAGAGGCCCTGGATATCTTTACCAAGAAATCCATCGATCTTGTCCTCCTGGACATCCGGCTTCCCGACATCGATGGCCTTTCCCTCCTCGAAAAACTCAAAGAAATTGATCGGGGGAGCGAAGTAATAATGGTCACCGCGGTCAAGGAAATCAAGGCTGCGGTTCAGGCGGTAAAACTAGGCGCATACGAATACATTGTAAAGCCCTTTTCCGTGGAGGAGGTACTCAACACTATCAAGAGGGCATTGGAGAAGCATGAACTCGAAAAGGAAGTCGTCTATCTCAGGAATGAGCTGCAAAGGTACGAGGCCTTTCAAGAGATCGTGGGCCAAGATGAAAAGATGCAGGAGGTGTTTCAGCTGGTCTCCACCATAGCGGATAGTGATGGTGCCGTACTCATACAAGGAGAGAGCGGGACGGGCAAGGAACTCGTAGCAAGGGCCATTCATAATCTGAGCCGCAGGAAGATCCATCCCTTTGTTGTCGTGAATTGCGCGGCTATTCCTTCGAGCCTGATGGAGAGCGCCCTGTTCGGCCACCACAGGGGGGCGTTTACAGGCGCCGTGGCCACCACTATAGGGAAACTCGAGATGGCAAACAGGGGCACAGTGTTCCTGGATGACATCGATACCCTGGATACCAATATGCAGGCAAAGCTATTGAGGGTAATCCAGGAAAAGGAATTTGAAAGACTCGGGAGCACGAAGACAATTACGGTAAACGTCAGGTTTATTGCGGCCTCAAACAAGAACCTCCAGAAGTTGATAGAAGAAGGGAGCTTTAGGGAAGACCTCTATTACCGGCTCAACGTATTCCCCATAACACTCCCCCCTTTGCGGGAGAGAAAAAGGGATATTCCCCTGCTACTGGACCATTTCCTCAAGTTGAACGCAAAGAATACCGGCAGGCCCCCTAAACGATTCTCCAAGAGGGCCATAAAGACGCTCATGGAATACGATTGGCCGGGCAATGTCCGCGAGCTTCAAAACCTTGTGGAAAGATGCTTCACCATTTCCAGGAATTCGGTGATTCACCTGGACGACATTGTTCCTTACAGGAGAGAGAAGACGGGGGTCAAGGAAATGACCCTCAAGGAGGCGGTTGCAGACTTTGAAAGGAGGTATGTCAACGAAATTCTGGAGCTGGTCAACGGCAACAGGAAAAAGGCCGCAGAGATCCTCGGAGTTCACAGGAACACCCTTTCTGCCAAGGTGGATACTATTAAACCCAAGTAGGAACAAGGCCCTGAGCAGATCTGCAAATACCGATGCCATCAAAGACCGCAGGTCCTCCTTACTTCCTCATTTTCCATGAGCTCTCGCACGGTCCCCTCGTAGCATATCCTTCCATTATCAATGATGTAACCGTAATCGCTCAAAGACAGGGTGAACCTGACGTTCTGTTCTGCAATCAGCACCGTCAGTCCGGCCTCTTTTAGCTTTATAATGGTCTCTCCCAGTGATTTTACCAGTGCCGGAGCCAGACCCTCGGTAGGCTCATCCAGCAGGAGGAAGTCAGGGTTGCCCATGAGAGCCCGGCCTATGGCAAGCATTTTTTGCTCACCTCCACTGAGGAGTCCGCCCTTGCGTGACTCCATACCTGCGAGGGAAGGGAATAGTTCATAGACTCTTTCCTTGTTCCAAAAGTCTCTCCCTTCCGTCTTTCTCGCGGCTATTTCCAGGTTTTCTCCGACCGTCAAATCGGCGAAAATCCTTCTATCATCCGGAACATAACCAATCCCCATTCGCACGAGCCTGAAGGGCTCCTTTCCCGTGACATCCTGGTCCTTGAACCATATCTTTCCTGCCCTGGGAGGAGCCAGACCCAAAATGCTCTTTAGCGTAGTGGTCTTTCCGGCGCCGTTGCGGCCAAGGAGGCAAACCATCCGGTGGGATTCCACCTTGAGCGATACACCAAACAGTATGTGGCTCAGCCCATAGAATGTGTGGATGGAGTCAACATTAAGCATATTCTCCCCCCAGGTAGGCCTCTTGTACGGCACGGTTCTGCCTCACCTCTTCCGGTGAATTCTGGATAATGGTCTTGCCGTGGTGCATGACCATAATACTTTGTGCTACATTGAAAACCACGTCCATATCGTGCTCGCAGAACAGGACGGTGAGCCCTTCTTCTTC
>JAFDHB010000026.1 GCA_019308985.1 Deltaproteobacteria bacterium
TGATCCTCAGGGCCAGGTCAGAGATCATTGGCTCTGCCTTAATAAATGAAAAGGCTCTAAATCCGAAGCACGAAATCCGAAATCCGAAACAATACTTAATGACCAAAATTCAAATGATCCAAACAATAGCCGTAGCGATTATGATTTTGTTTTTGTCATTAGGACATTAGATATTTGATTTTGTTTCGAATTTCGAGATTCGGATTTCGGATTTTGCCAACGCGAGAACAACAAATCATAGCCTCTGGGCTTAGACCAAAACCGGGCCCTTTGGACCCGGATTTTTACTTTGTCAGGGATCCGGGTTATTCCCGGGAGAAGTCATCCAACGATATGGCTACGGAGGGAAAATCTTTAAGGAGTTGTTTATCTACGGTGATTAGGGCGGTCTTAAGGTCTTTTGCCAGTGCGATAAACTCGCAATTGCTTTCAGATGCAAGCCGGAGGACTTCGTAGGAGGGCACCTCGTAGTCGCAGCTGGTGAGCAATCCCAATGCACAGTCCATGATACGATTGGTATGAGCAAAATCAATGATTCTCTTCCGCATATAGAGCGTCAAGACATTGCGCATCTCACTGCGCCAGATGAGGGGGGCGGCCCACTCACTGTCTTTTGTCAAAGCGCGTTCAGCCAAAAGGGATCGGTCGCTTGATAGAGGGATATTATTGACCGTAATTGTCGCCACAGAATCAAGATCTCCCTTGGATTCCAAAACGGAACCATTTTAATGTTCTTCCCTTCAACTGTCACGTCATGATAGGCTCTCTGGCTGGATCAAAGGTCCATTCCGTGAAAAACGGCAAGTCTAAATCCCTGTTCCTCAAAATGTTTATCAAAAGAAAAGGCGTAGGTTATTTCGCGGGATTCCATGATTTCGAAGCTGAGGCAATCAACAAGACTGATGTCCCTGTTGCTAAGGGCGAAGAGGCGCTGAATTCCTCGGGCGTACCAGTCTTTGTCAATCCATAGCACTTCGAGTAGCGGAATGATCTTTAGCTGAAAATCACGCACTGCGCCCAGCCCCACTCGTCGTTGGAGGAGAGCAAGTGTTTCAACCACCACGAAGGAGCTGGTTAAGAGCTGGGCACGGTGCCCTGCAAAATATCGGAAATTTAGTTTTGCCCGAACATGCATAAGGTCATTACTCACGAGAAGGGCAAAGAGCCCCGAGGTATCCGCAAAAACTCTCATCATTCAAAGGCCTCTTCAAGATAGTGATCATGATTTATGGAGATGTCTGCTTTATCCGCTTCATATTTGCCGATAATAGATTCTGCCTGACGGTAAAGCAACGATCTGTCCGGGTCCCCCGACATGATGAACTGATCAATCGCTTTCCGAACAAGGGAGGCAACCGATTCTCGTCTTAAAACGGAGATTTCTCTAAGTTTCCTGGCCTGGTCTTCTGTGAGCTGGATTTGCGTTCGTACCATAGACCGCCCTCCAATTATTAAGCATGATTACAATTATGCTGGTATGATTACACTGGAAAAGCGAACCTGTCAAGCGCTTTTCTTGAGATATAGATGTTTTTCAAAGACGCCATTTAGCGGCCGGCAACATGGTTGCCTCGCTCCAAAGTTGACCGCCAAGACGGCTGAATATAATCACGAACCGAAGTACGACGGAAGGTCAGCGTCTTTGAGAAGAGGGGCGGTCGCATCCTTTTCGGACAGCAGCGGGTCTTTCGTTGGCCATTCAATGGCGAGATCCGGGTCATTCCACCGAATGCAGCGTTCATGGGGCGGGGAGTAAAAGTCAGTGCACTTGTAATAGAAATCGGCCTCCTCGCTGAGCACACAGAAACCGTGGGCAAAATTAGGGGGGACATAAACGCCTTTTCGGTTCGCATCTGAGAGGATGGTAGCCACCCACTTGCCGAAAGTTGGCGAGCCTCTCCTGATGTCAACCGCCACATCGTAGACCTCTCCCGACAGGACCCAGACGATCTTTCCCTGGGGCCTCGCGACCTGGTAGTGGAGGCCCCTGAGGGTCCCTTTCTTGGACCTTGAGAGGTTATCCTGGACAAAGTGTTCCCCGATCCCGGCCTGAGCGAACTTCTCCTGATGGTACATCTCGGTAAAAAATCCTCTCTGATCTTCAAACAGGGTTGGCTCTATGATGACGATATCAGGCAGGCCGGGGGCAGGGGTGAAGTTCATGATCCTGTTTTCCCCCATTCGCCCAGGATCTTGATCAGATAGCCGCCGTAACTGCTCTGTTTCAAGTCCGATGCCAGGGATTCCAGCTTTTGACGGGAGATATAACCCATACGGTATGCAATCTCTTCCAGGCATGCTATCTTTAGTCCTTGTCGTTGCTCAATTGTCTGAATGAAGATGGTCGCCTGGGCGAGCGATTCAGGGGTGCCCGTGTCCAGCCAGGCAATACCCCTGCCAAATCTTTCTACCTCCAACAGGCCCTTTTCCAGATAGGTACGATTGACGTCCGTTATCTCGTACTCTCCCCTGTCGGACGGCTTGAGTGAAGAGGCAATTTCATAGACCTGGTGATCGTAGAAGTAGAGACCCGTAACCGCCCAATTGGAAATGGGGGTCTCGGGTTTTTCGATGATATCTTTGGGCTTACCATCGTCGCCAAACAGGACGACCCCATACCTCTCCGGGTCGTTGACCCAGTATGCAAATATCTTGGCCCCGTGATCGTGGGGGATGGACCGCTGAAGGATGCCGCTGAGGCTATCACCATACAGCAGGTTGTCTCCCAGGATGAGGCAGCAGGGGTGGTCGCGAATGAAATCCTTTGCGATAATAAAGGCCTGAGCGATCCCCTCAGGCCTGGGTTGGACCTCATACCGTAAGGACAGCCCGAACCTGTCTCCATCGCCCAAGAGCCTCTTGAAGAGGGGGCGGTCTTCCCGGGTACTTATTACCATGATGTCCCTGATGCGTGCAAGCATAAGCACGGACAGGGGGTAGTAGATCATGGGCTTGTCATAGACAGGCAGGAGCTGCTTGGATACGGTCTTGGTAACCGGATAGAGCCTGGTGGCGTAGCCACCAGCCAGTACGATACCCTTTGTAGGCTTAACCTTTGCCATCCAGTCTTTCTCCATATTGAGTCCTATAGTATTCCATGTAAGATCCGTCCAGTATGCTTTCCGTCCATTCCGTGTTGTCGATGTACCATTCTATGGTCATGGCTATTCCCTCGTCAAAGGACACCTTGGGTGACCAGTCAAGCTCGGTCATGATCTTGGAGCTGTCGACGGCATATCTTCGATCATGTCCCGGTCTGTCAGCTACGTACTTCATCAAAGAGCGTCTGGGCCGGCCCCCTACTGGTCCCAGCTTTCGATCAAGTTGATCACAGATCACCTCAACCACTTCTCTGTTCTTCTTTTCACAGCTTCCCCCGATATTGTATTTGTCGCCCGGGACTCCCATCTCGAGGACCTTGAGCAAGGCCTCGCAGTGATCCTCAACGTATATCCAGTCCCTGACGTTCTCGCCATCTCCATAAATAGGGAGATCGTCGCCTTTCAGGGCATTGTTTATCATCAGCGGTATCAATTTCTCGGGGAATTGGTAGGGCCCGTAGTTGTTGGAGCAGTTGGTTATGATGGCAGGTAATCCGTAAGTGCGAAAATAGGCATTCACCAAATGGTCTGAAGCCGCCTTACTTGCCGAGTAAGGACTGGAAGGATCATAGGGAGATCGTTCGGTAAAGAGGCCGGATTCTCCCAAGGTACCGTAAACCTCGTCCGTGCTGATCTGCAAGAAGAGTTTCCCCCTGGACTCCTTCCCGTTTTCCGGTTGCCAGGCCCTTCGGGAGTTCTCGAGGAGATTGAAGGTGCCGAAGATATTTACCTGGATAAAGATCTCGGGCCCAAGGATGCTCCGGTCCACGTGGGATTCGGCGGCGAAGTTGATGACCCAGTCTATTTCGTGCCTGTCAAAGATATTTCGGATGGCCTTTTTGTCACTGATATCGGCCTTGATGAAGTAGTAACGGTCGGGATGGTTCTTTTCTACGTCTTCCAGATTGGCAGGGTTACCGGCATAGGTCAGTTTGTCTACATTAATGACCTTAGTTTTCCTTTTCCTCTCAAGAAGAAACCTGATGAAGTTGCTGCCTATGAATCCGCAACCGCCCGTGACCAACACATACATGGAACTTTCTCACTCAAACCCTTAGATGGTGTGGATCTTCGTTACTCGCCATACATGCGGCAAGTAATCGCAATCCCGAATCTGACCACGCTTGAGTATTATATCTGCAAGGTCGGTTCGGTGTCAACGCACATCATTCACGGTCCCATTTTGGTTTCATTTCTTGAATCATGCTCCCTGAGTTCCTGGCAAGAAACTCCCAAAATGAAGGAATTGCGACGCTGTGGTCAAATCCCCCCCGTCCTATTGCCCCGGTGAGATCCTTCCTGTATGAAGGGGAAATGTGCCCTCGGCTCTGTCCTGGAAATAGAGGCGCAGCGTCTCCTTAATAGATTGGAAGGCTATCTCATCCCAGGGAATCTCTTTTTCGGAAAAGAGTTTGACCTCTAAGCTCTCATGGCCAGGCCCAAACCTGCCGTCAATGAGGCGGGCCTTGAACATGAGGTAGACTTGGTTGACATGGGTAAGATCGAAAAGGGTGTATGGGTCCATTATCTCCACACGCGCACAGGCCTCTTCAAGGGTCTCGCGGCGTGCACCCTCTGCCACTGTCTCGCCATTTTCCAGAAAACCTGCCGGGGCGGTCCAAAAGCCGTAGCGGGGCTCTATGGATCTCCTGCAGAGCAGGATCTTCTGCTCCCATTCCGGGATACATCCGACCACGATCTTGGGGTTCTCATAGTGGATGCTGTGACACTTATCGCAAACAAAACGGGGCCTGTCGTCCCCGGGAGGGATGCGCCGATTCAGAGGAGCACCGCACGTGCTACAGTATTTCATTGATCCCAAAGCCCTCCCTTTCGAATTGTCGCCCTCCGCAGATCCGTTCACTCACGACTTTTTCCTACAAATCCCATAGGATGTCAATAGATCATGGGCTGTTTCGTGAGGCGCAAGATTTGGTGCCCCCCACATTGGCCTTTGCGGTCTTTTTGAAAGGAGCTCGGGGTGGCGGAATCGGGCCAGCAGTGCCCACCTCAAATCCTATTGACAATCAAATAGACTAAAGGTAACTTAAAACATATTCATAAAGCTCATTAAAGAAAAGTATCATAAACGATATTTACCTTTGCTATTTAAGGCGTTTTTATTTAGGATTTATCAATTCTTTTCTACAAATGGATAAATTTTCCACCCTGTCCAGAGGATAACCCTTCGACCCGGGAACAGGTAAAGAGATGATCTTGAAGCGGCTATTAGGTGAAATCATGGTTGACCTGGGGTTTATCACCCGAGATCAACTTGGGCAGGCCCTTGAGAGGCAGAGGGAATTGTACCGCCAAAGATCGGTGAGCGAAGGTACGGACAGGGTAATGTTGGTCTCGGAAAGCCGTGCCGCGAGAGACATGGAGCGAATTCCCGTACTTGGTGTCATCCTCAATTACATGGGGTTTGCCACCTTGGAGCAGGTTGAGATAGCCCTGAAGAAACAAGAGCAGATGACGGAAGTTTACAGGAGATTGGATAGTGAGAAGCTGGGGATCGCTATCGAGACCAGTTCCGTCGCGAACTCCACACTCAACCTGAGCGAAGTGCTATCAATCATCATGAAGTACGTGGACAAGGTGACCGGTTCTGCTGCCAGCACCCTGATGCTCTTGGATGACAAGTCAGGCGAATTGGTTTTCAGCGTCCCAACCGGCCCCATGGCACAGTCCCTGAGAGACATACGAATACCGCCAGGAAAGGGCATTGCGGGCTGGGTGGCACAGAGAGGAAAGCCTTTGATTATTCCAAACGCCCAAGATGATCCAAGGTTCTATCCGGAGATCGATAGAATAAGCGGGCTTGAGACAAAATCGATCCTGTGCGTCCCTTTGAAATCCAAGACAAAACTCATCGGTGTGATCGAGGCGATAAACAAGGCCGATGGCGGTTCCTTTACGGAAGAAGATGCCTACCTGTTGAGCATTTTTTCTGCCAATGCCGCGCTGGCCATTGAAAATGCGCGTCTTTACACCGAGTTGAAGCAATCCAAGGAAGATGAACTGGAGGTGCAAAAGAAACTGCATGAGTATGAAAAATTCCGTGCCCTCGGTCAAATGGCGGCAGGTGTGGCCCATGATTTCAACAATCTCCTCATGAACATCCAGGGAAATACCTCCCTGATGTTATTGGAAATGGACAAGTCAGATCCCAACTATGAGAGACTCAAGAGCATCGAGAAGTCTGTCTTCAGAGGTGCCGAGGTCAACAAGAAGCTATTGGGATTTGCCAGGGGAGGGAAATACGAGGTAAAGACCACTGACCTCGACCGAATTGTCGAGAAGAGTTCCCGAATGTTTGGGCGGTCAAAGGAGGGGCTCAGGATCCACACCACGTACCAAGAAAACATGTGGAAGGTCGAGGCTGACCAGGGACAGATCGAACACGTCTTGCTCAACCTGTACATGAATGCCTGGCAGGCCATGCCCGGCGGAGGTGATCTCTACATTGAGACGAAGAATATTGACCTTGACGAGGAATTTGTGAGGAGCTACAAGACGACACCAGGGCCCTATGTCATGGTCTCTGTCAGGGACACCGGTATCGGCATGGACGAGGCGACGCAAAAAAGAGTTTTCGATCCGTTTTTTACCACCAAGGAGATAGCCAGAGGAACGGGCCTGGGCCTTGCCTCCGCCTATGGTATTGTCAGAAACCATCGAGGGATTATTACCCTTGAGAGCCGGAAGGGTGAAGGAACGACCTTCAAGGTATTTCTTCCGGCTTCAAAAAAAGAGGCAGCGAGTGAAATGGATGACTCGAATAAGACTATTGATGGCAGGAGAACCGTCCTACTGGTGGATGATGAGGACATCATCGTTGATGTGGGCAGGCAGATGCTGGAGAGGATGGGCTTTCGGGTCCTGGTGGCAATGAATGGAAGGGAGGCCATTGAGACCTACAACAACAGCAAGGATCAGATCGATTTGGTCGTGCTTGACATGATTATGCCGGACATGAACGGAGGAGAGGTCTTTGACAGGATAAGGCGGATCAACCCCGAGGCCAAGGTGCTCCTTTCAAGCGGCTACAGCCTTGACGGGCAGGCCAGCGAGGTCCTCAAAAAGGGGTGTAGTGGCTTTATTCAGAAACCCTTCGGCATCCAGGATCTGGATCAGAAAATAAGAGAGATCTTTGGCCAGCCGAGCACTTAGAGGCGACATTCCCGTCCCGTCATAGTTATGCAAAGTTGCTTGTCGTAAAGGAGGTGAGGGCCGGCCCGCGTTGCCTCGATATTCTCCCTCTTCAAGACACCCATGGAAAGGCCTTGTATGAAAGACAGTCTATTCGGGAAAAATGACATCAAACTTGGAGGAGAACCACACCGTGAGCGAAGAGGACATCAAGAAAAGGACACGGGGAACGGCGAAAGAACTCTTTGGCAAGGGCATCAAGATGGACCCCCCCTATTTCCTGTGGAAGGCCTTTGACAGAGACCTTGCCAATGATCTTTCCATGTTCATAACCGGGAACCTCTATTCCCGAACCGTCCTTACCCTTCAGGAGAGGCAGATGGTGGCATGCGCCATGCTTGCGGCCCTTCGGGCAACGGACGAGCTGAAGCTCCATGTCAACGCAGCACTCAACGTGGGATGTGACCCGGAGAAACTGGCTGAGGTCTTTTTCCAACTTGCCACCTATGGTGGTATGCCGGCGGTCAACGAGGCACTTGAAGTATACAGGGATGTACTTCGGGAACGAGGAGAGTGGCCCGTGAAGTAGCTGCCCTTGCGGGGGGAAGTAACGCGACCGTAAAGGTCGACCTTCGCGGGTGGACGTGGATCACTCTTCCCTGTATACGGCCTGCCAGCCCGGGTCCCCTCCCTGGATGCGCTCAATCCGAATGATATCCAGGTCACTCCATACATCGGCCAGGTACCCGGAGAGGAGGGCATTCCTCTCTTCAGGATCTGATTCGCTGTCTGCTATGAACCATTCTTTGTTATCCGGGGCCATTGCTCCACCTCCTAGAATTGATCTGCGTACTCGTTGGCCCTATCAATTATATCCCCATGCTCGGCCAGTTTCTCGTATGTGGCCTTGAGTTGCATCCGGGTATGTTCCAACCATTCAAGCCTCTCAGGGGAGCGCGCAGGTATCTTCCCGAGGGCCGCAATAGATTCCCGGAGCCTTCCCAGGTATTTCGTGACATCCGTAAAGACAGGAGGAGAAGACCTGAGGTCCTCTCCGATTCCTATGACCTCCACGACTTTGTCAGTGCCGGGCTTCCGGGAGAATATGGGCACAGGATACTTTGCGGGTACTATGGCCCCCAGGGAGTCAAGGTCTTCCTTGAGCGAGACGGCCCTCTTGTCAGCCCCGTTCCCGGCCAGGTTCCTGATAATTCGGTAGGTGAAGGAGAGCCTGGCATTTCCGTACAGTTGAAGTCTTGCGGGCCGACCCAATGGAGGGGTCCTTTGCTTTTCCAATACCGCATGGGTCGGGATAGGCGGGCCCAGCCTTCCATCCGGGCCTATGGCCATATCAAATCCCAGGTACCCTATGACCAGGGGGCGGCTGAAGGATTCCTCCATGCTGACCGCCCGGCTCGAGGCAGCCACAATCTTGACGGTGCCGCCGGGGAGAAACCTTCCCGGAACAGCTCCGGAATCGCCGGCAAGGATTCCTTCTATGTAGGCGTTTAGTCTCTCCAATGATTCCGCATAATTTTCCGTAGTCCCCGCCTCAACCCCCTCCTTTACCCTGGCAGTCTTCAAGGTCAGCAACTCAACGGGTTTGGGTGCGCCGACAGTAAGTCCGGCTGCCTGAGATTCGGAGGTGGTCAGGGTCACATTCATCCGACCGGCCAGGTAAACCCGAGAGACAACCCGGATGTAGTTGCGTTTTCCTTCTCGAGAGGCAAACTTCTTGAGGAAGTCCCTGTGGTCCCTTTCCCAGAGGAGTATGTTCTTTTGGTACAGGGTAATGGTATCAAGACCGTAGGTCTTTGCCTCACCGATTGTTATAGTGCCCTGGGCAGCATCTGAACCCAGCAAGCTCAACCCTATCGGGACACTCTGCACCGGTATTCCGAGGTTGATTCCCGCGCCGCTCTTGACCGCGAAGGAATAGGTCGGAAAATTGGCAGTTGGGGCTTTTTCCCAGCTCTTATCCTGTCCGGGGGAAAGCCACTGGGCCGGGAGTTGGATTTCCGGGCTATCGTGGGCAAAGGAAAGGTCGTAAAAATCGTAGAACCCTTTTGGGTCGATGCGAGAGATCATGTTGTCCAGGGGGAGAAAACCTTGCTCGGTGTATTGAGCATGTTGTTGATCCACATTGTATTGGACAAGAAAGATGTCCCCCACCTGGAGGTCTTCGGTCAGGGGGTACACGGGAATTATCTGGCTGGCCCGGATAACCATGCACCAGTCTTTGGCAACGTTCTGGAGTTGTCCTGTTTGCATCCGGCCCGCACACCCCGTCATAATCAAGATGGACAATATTAGGAGCCTGATCTTGCCCATGATACCTCCTTCATTTCTTCTTGAATCTCATCATGCAATGATATTTCCCTATGTTCTCTGTCTCAACCATCCTAAAGCCGTGGGGGGTTACCATCTCCAGGACCTCTGCCGGATCGAGCCTTATGTCTGCGGGGGGACCGGGCGGGCCGTCGACCTTGTGAAACTCGATAATTGCCAGGGTTCCGGATTCCTTCAGGACCCGCGCCACCTCTCTCAGGGCGTCTCCCGCGGTCCCACCCCGCTTGAGATCGTGCAGGACCGTGGCCATGAGGCACGCGTCGACAACACGAAATCTCCTTCTTCCATTGTGCCCCCGAGGGGGACGAGGGGTGCGCAACAGTTCTTGACAGGCTGTTGCCCAAATCCCTTTGTCTGCTTTACCCCTGAAAAGGGAAGAGGGAACTATCGTGCCCCTTGGGAGGTCTTTTCACAAGGGGCCGACCACTGTCAACGCCGGGCTTAGGTCAACGGCCCCGTCAGATGCAAACGGTGTATCTTGTGCGCAGGGGCCGGGTAATGATCATGAGAAGGGAGATGTAGTCTGCGCCCGAACGACCTGATATCAGGGGGCCTATCAAAGCGGCAGAGATGGGCCTCACAATGACAGTCAGAAGATCCAAAACCCCTGAGAGGAATCGATACTCCCTGGCACCGGGCCATCACTCCTGCCCAATGGTGTTCCCTGCGGATAGTGTCGGGAGTATACCACACTTCACAGGGAGTTACTATCCCGCTGAGGTAATCGATATGCCAGTGCTTGATTCTAGGGCCGGAGAGGTGCCTGGTGACTCGAGCCCGGAGCCCGCCAGGCCCGAATGCGCTGCCGAGGTATACATAGTATCCTTTTTGAAGCTCGAGGGTTCCCAGCCTCCCGATCCGGACAGAGCCCCGCCACTTTGAGAGGAAGACAATGGCATAGCTCCCGGGCTTGGCGGGTATCTTGAGATCTGTATTATTATACGGTCCGCGCTGTTGCCTTTTCATGTGGTGCCTAAAGATTACGCATATGAATCTACCCCGGATGGATCGGAAATTTCAAATCCCAAAAGCCAAGTAAATCAAAATGACCCGGCGAAACGGGAAATATCAGAAAAAGTGCTTGACAAGGATGCCACAATGTAGTATTTTTTTCAATACATAAGCATTATCAACCTCCTTCTGTAGCCCTTGGACCCGGCCCGACTTGACGAGTCAGGGTCCAAGGGCTATTCTATTGATGGATGATTTTGGGGCAAGGCCCTGATGTTATGGTATTACCAGATCACTCGCCTTCACCGGGATGCCCCGTGGGGAAGCACGGGGAGGGATGGCGAAAGGTGACAGCGGCGAATCCTTAGGGCGAAGGCGGGTTGGCTTCGGCACAGTTCCGCTTGGCTTTGCCGCGGAAGCCCCTCGGCTCCTACCGGGGAAGCTTCACTGCAAGGGGGGACAGTGGGTATTGGAGGACGACATAGGGGGCCTTCACCTGGGCGGTTCCCTTACTTGTGGTCGGAACCTTAGTGATGGCGCAGGAGAATCCGGGGCCCCCGGAAGACCCCTTCAATGCCCTTGGTGCCATTCGGGGTTTTGGAAAGATAGAGTTGGCCCTTTACGGCGATGCCGAAAGGTCAGGCCTCTCCCATGGTGAGCTTCAGGGCTTCATCAAGGGGAAGGTCCTAGGGTCTTTCAAGGGAATGGAGATTCTGCCCCTCCCGCAAATCCCTTTGAATTACACCCACGAAAGGGCCATCAGGGACTACTCCGAGGAACTCTACGGGCTTGGCTATGTCTATGTAGAGATCTTCGTGGTGGGCGAGAAGTATCCCGTCGCCTATCACATCCGATACCGGTTCGGGAATTGTCTCTACATGGATGAGTCAAAGAAGTGGGCCTTCTGGGAACGGGAGGCCCTGGGTTTCACCTCAAGGAAGGACCTCAAGGGTGATGTCATGGGGTGGCTGGCCAAACTGACCAAAAAAATGGCAGAGGACTTCCATGGCAGAAGGGGTGACTAGCTCAAGAGCATGGCCCTCTTTAATATCCCCCTGATCATCTCTTTTTCCTCTTCCGTGGAGGGTAGAAGGGGGAGCCTGGGGTCTCCACCGAAATAGCCAAGCATATCCAGGGCTGATTTTAGCCCTGAAATACCATATGTCTCGGTCACGGCCTTGTTCACGGGAATCATCCTGAGCTGGATGCTTCTGGCCTCTTCATATCGTCCCGCTTTGACCAACTGGAGGATCTCCACGCAGGCTTCGGGCGCAATGTTGGCAAGGGCCAGGATGCCTCCCGGACACCCCAGGGCAAGGGCTCCGAGAAGGACGCTTGCGGTGCCCGCCAGCACCTGGAACTCGCGGTCACTGCTGTTGATGTACTCGCCGAGCAGGCCGACGCTCCCCGAGCTATCCTTTATTCCGATGATGTTGGGATGTGCTGAAAGCTCGGCGACAAGACCGGGAGCGAGGTTTATGTGGGTGAATTTGGGCACGTTATAGAGCAAGAGCGGGATGGGGGAATCATCGGCAATCCTCGTATAGTGCTCGATCAGGGCCCTCTGGCTCACACCTCCCGCAAAGTAGTGGGGGTTGACCACGAGCGCGGCATTGGCCCCCAACTTCGCGCATTCAGCAGTAAGTCTTTGAGTCTCGAGGGTGGACTCACACCCAGTGCCGGCAATGATGGCCTTTCCCTCAGGGGAAGAGGCGACGACTGTCTCCAGGACCCTTTTCTTCTCGTCCTCGGACAGGAACACATATTCACCGTTGGAGCCGAGTACGGCGAACCCGGCGATGCCTGTCTGTGCCCACTTTTCGACGTTTTTTGACAAATGGTCGTATGCCACCTTGCCGCCCACGAATGGCGTGGTGATCGGCGGGAATATGCCCCTAAGGTTCACCATTGACATGCGGGACCTCCTCTTTGGAATGATTCGCAAAGTCAGAGAACACTTTAAGATAGCTTATTTTGCAGGAATAGATCAATCCCGAACTTGAATCTTATGATTGTTTGCTTATATTTTCAACTGATTACAAGGGCTGTTTACGTGTGCCCGGCACGGGCAACGGTACCAGACATTTAATAGGAGACCTCAATAGCCCCAAGAGATCATCTCCACCGGAGTCTCCCTCTTTTGTCCCTGTCTGGAGACGGCTATGTGGGTTATGGGGGCGTACGAGGATGTGGGCGAATATTGAGCCTTGTGAAAAGGCCACCCGAGAGGCTACCGAGCCATGCGATATTCCCTGTTCGGGGGATAGAACAGATAGACGGATTTGGGCAATGGCCCGATTGTCTTTGACAATTTCTTGGGATCACCAAATTGGAAAAGGAGATAAGGCATTATGAACAAGATGAAAGATATCAAAGCAACAAAGAAGGTTCTTTTTTTGGCAGCACTTTTTGTCGCAGTATTTGCAGTCGCATCCATGTTTCATCCCCTCGTGGCATCAGGAGAACAGCCGACCGGCCCTCAACCATCGGTCCCAAACTCCTTTGCCCAACTGGCAAAGAAGGCCAGCCAATCCGTCGTGAATATCAGTGCGGTGAAGGTGATCAAGGGACACGGGACGTTTTCGCTGCCCTTTGGCCCGAACGACCCTTTCAGGGACTTTTTCGAGAAGTTCTTTGGGGAGGAGATGCCGAAGGATTTTAGGCAGCGGAGCCTCGGGACCGGCTTTATCATCGACAGGGAAGGCTACATCCTTACCAACAATCATGTGGTTGAAAAGACAGATGAAATCAAGGTTATCCTGGCAGATGAAAAGGAGTATACCGCAGAAATAGTCGGACGTGACCCGAAGACTGACCTGGCCCTTATTAGGATCAGGCCGGATAAGCCACTGGTCCCCCTTCCCCTGGGAGACTCAGACAGGATTGAGGTGGGAGACTGGGTTGTGGCCATCGGAAATCCCTTCGGACTTGGACATACCGTCACGGCAGGTATCGTAAGCGCAAAGTACAGGCACATCGGCGCCGGGCCCTACGAGAATTTCATCCAGACAGATGCCTCCATCAATCCCGGGAACAGCGGAGGGCCGCTCCTCAACACGGTGGGCGAGGTCATAGGGATCAACACGGCAATCTTTTCCCAGAGCGGCGGGAGTATCGGGATTGGCTTCGCCATACCTATAAACATGGCAAAAGACCTCCTCCCCCAACTGAAGAAGGGGAAGGTCGTTAGGGGATGGCTGGGTGTGCTGATTCAAGCGATTACGCCGGAGCTGAAAGAGAAGCTTGGACTGGAAGGGGAAGGTGGTGCCCTCGTGGCGGATATCACGCCGGGAGGCCCTGCGGACACGGCCGGACTCAAGAGAGGGGACGTAATCATCACCTTCGACGGGAAAGAAATCAAGGAAATGCGGGATCTTCCTTACATTGTGGCTTCGACTCCGGTAGGCAAAACAGTGGAGGTGGAGGTCGTTAGAAAGGGAAAGAAGAAGACCTTCCAAGTAAAGATCGGGGTGCTGAAAGGCGAAGAGGGAGTCCCTGCGCCCACCGAAGAATCTCCGAAGCTCGGCATGACCGTGAAGGAGTTGACTCCCGAACTTGCAAGGACCTACGGTCTGTCGGAGACCAGTGGTATAGTCGTTGTTGGGGTCGACAGGGGCTCTCCGGCAGCAGAAGCGGGAATCAGGACCGGTGACATCATCCTTGAGATCGATCAGGTGCCGGTGGAAGACCTTGAGCAATTCAACAACAGGATGTCTGCCTACAAAGAGGGGGATACAATCCTGCTCCTGCTCAGAAGGCAGGGGGGAACCCTTTATGTTACCCTGAAGGTCAAAAAGTGATATAAGTGAATGAGGTTAAGGGCGGGATGTCGTACTGCCAAGTCCCGCCGATTGCGAAGCAATTCGGCAATACTGGAGATCGATCACTTCGATGCCGTCAACATTTTTTGGCACTAAAGAGGCAAATTCGTACGCTTATGACCGCGAGCGAAGAGAGTCAGAGGGTCTTTGAGTCCTTGTTCAGGCATAGATGGGTGTGGGTTCTTCTGTCCTTGGCGCTTTTGTTGGTGGCTCCTGCCGCCGCAGTGGCCAAGAAGACGCTGAAGGTTGGGATCCCGGAGTACAGCCCCCCTTTTTCTTTTGTGGACAGGGAGCCGAAGGTGGTTCGGGGATTTTGTGTGGACCTTGCCAAACTCCTGGCAGGTACCATGGGCGCCAGGGTGGAATTCTACGCCATGAGTGACTCACGGTTGATCACGGCGCTAAAACAGGGCAAAATTGATTTAATCAGCGGTATAATGCTCAACCAAGAGGCCAACACGGGGTTCAATTTGATCGAGACGGGTATAAAGGTAGATAGGAAATTTTTTGTCAACGACCTTTGTCTGACGGTGACATGTTACAAGGACCTCCCAGGACACACAATCGCCGTGGAGAGGGGAAGAAAGATTCTGGATGTCCTGCCTGGGGCAAACAATAATATCAGGTTGATTGAAGCAAGATCCCAGCAGGAAGCCCTGGGCATGGTGAATTCAGGCAAGGCACATGTATACATATCAAACTGTAGTTTGACCACCCTCTATATCATACAAAAGGAGAGATTCGAAAATATTAAGGACGTGGGGATGCCGATCGAGACCGTTCCCCTGGCACTTGCCGTGAAGGAGAATAACCCGGAACTTCTGACAGAGATAAGCTTGGCCCTGGGCAAGGTCATGGAAAATAAGAGCTACGATGTCATCCATCAGAAATGGCTCGGCCGGGATACTCGATACAGCGCCTGGAATGACTATGTCAAATATATTTTGGGCGCAATGGGGTTGAGTGGCTTTGTGTTGTTTGTGTTGATCTTCTGGAATTTCGTGCTCAAGAGAAAGATCCAAAAGGTGACTGGGGACCTGAAACGATCCGAGCAAAAATACAGGGATTTGATCGAGTCTTCCCCCGACATGATACATCTGATATCACCGAAAGGCAGTGTGAAATTGGTAAACAGGATTGCCTTGCAACATCTCGGATACACGGAATCTGAGATTTACAGGCTCAGGCTTGAGGACTTGATCGTTCGGGATCAACAAGGAGATGCAGCCTTATTTATCAAAAGTGTTTTTGAAAATGGTTTCAGTAACGGGGAATTTGTCTTTCGGGCCAAGGGAGGCATGAAATTTCACGTGGAAATGGTGGCAACAACCGTCAGGGGCTTCGATGGTGATGAGCCCATGGCCTGTTGCTTCTCAAGAGATCTGACGGAAAGAAAACGCCTCGAAGAGGATCTCATACAATCGGATCGCTTGGCTATTATGGGACAGATGGCAGCAGGGATAGCTCATGAGATCAATAACCCCCTTGGGATCATACTCTCGAACGCAGACTATATGCTCAGCAATGACCTGGATACCGAGAGCTTAAGAGAGAGCCTTCGATCCATAGAGCGAAACGCCATACGGGCGGGTAGGATCATTGAGGACCTTCTATCTTTCACCCGCCCAAAACCACCAGAAAAGGCGCCCGTAAACCTTGTGGACCTCATCGAAGAGAGTATGCTTTTCCTCAAGCAAAAGGTTAAGGAGAAAAGAATCACTTTGAGGAAGGAGTACCCCGAGGAAAAGGTCATATTCTGGGGGGACGAAAATCTAATTCAACAGGTGTTGATCAATTTGGTGTTGAATTCCGTTCAGGCCAGCCGGGAAGAGGGAATGATCACAATCAGGGTGGATGTTAAGGGAAAAGGGGACGACAGAAAGGTCGTACTCCAGATAGAGGACAATGGAAGCGGTATAGCCGAAGAGGATCTGGGGAGGATATTCGATCCCTTCTTTACCTCAAGGAAGGAGAAGGGTTTCGGTCTCGGGCTTTTTACTTCCAGGATAATCGTGGAAAAACACCATGGAACCTTGAAGGCGGAGTCGATGTTAGGGAAAGGCACGAGAATGACGGTAGAGCTTCCTGGTAAAGCTGTAACGTGAATTGGGCATAGGACATTTCGGGATGATTGGAAGGAGTTTTTGACCGTGTCAGAAAGGATCCTTATTGCAGATGATGAGAGGGAAATGCTCCAGGTCTTGAGCAGGTTATTTTCCAAGAAGGGATACGAAGTCCATAGCGCTCATAGCGGCGAAGAGGCCTGGAAGGCCATTGAAGAGACCATGTTTGATCTAATAATCTCAGATATGGCCATGGAAGATCTCAGTGGCCTGGAACTCCTGGAAAGGGTCAGATCAGTTGATTCCACCACTCCCTTCATAATAATTACGGGGGTGGGTACCATCGAGACCGCAGTTCAGGCTATCAAGATGGGTGCCTTTCATTACATAACCAAGCCCTTCAAGAACAGGGATATCGAGATTCTGGCGCAAAGGGCCTTGGAATATGGAAGGTTAAATCGTACGCTCCAAAACATCCGCCCCCAGGAAGGTGGCGGGGATTATACAAAGACTATTATTGGCGCAAGCAAATGCATGCAGGATCTCTTGAGAAAGGTAGAGAAGATATCAGACTCCCTCGCCCCAGTATTGATAGAAGGGGAGACAGGAACAGGGAAGTCTCTTTTGGCAGAGAAGATCCACCAGAGCAGTTCAAGGAAGGATGGGCTCTTTCTCACCATTGATTGCGGCGCCCTCACGGAAACTCTTTTGGAGAGCGAACTCTTTGGCCATGTCAAGGGAGCCTTTACGGGGGCCCTAAGGGCAAGAAGGGGGCTTTTGGAAGAGGCCCAGGGCGGGACGGTTTTCCTGGACGAAATCTGTGAAATCAAGCCCTCGACACAGGTGAAACTCCTGAGGGCTATCCAGGAAGGAGAGATAAAGCCGGTTGGAGGAAATCGGAACACAAAGATTGATGTCCGTTTTATCTCTGCTACCAGCCGAGATATCATAGCGGAAGTGGGAAGAGGGGGTTTCAGGGAAGAGCTTTACTATCGTCTGGCCGTCATACCCCTATGCCTTCCGCCGTTAAGGGACAGGAGGGAGGATATTCCTCTCCTTCTTGACCACTTTTTGCACAAGTTTTGCAAGATATACAAGAAGAAGATCAGCAGCATCAAGCCTGATGTGCTCGATATGCTCCTTAATTCCTCCTGGAAGGGCAATATCAGGGAACTGGCAAACATCCTGGAACGGGGGGTGCTCCTAGCCGAAAACGAGACCATCTCCATGGACTGCATAGTCAGCTCCGACATGCGGCAGCGGAAGGCCGCCAAAGGATCTGATGATGGGCCGGTGCTTTCCTTGAAAGAGGTGGTTGAGGAAGCTGAGAAGAGGGCCATCGCGCGGGCACTCAAGAGCGCAAACAATAATCGCTCGGAGACGGCCAGAATGCTGGGGATAAGTCGGCGGGCCCTTTATGACAAAATAGCTGCCTATGGTATGAATGTATGAATTTCGCACGGTAACGGAAGCTGCGCAGTTTTGGACACTCCCGGGAATCCCCATGTGCGATATCTTTCACAATTGTAAAGATTTCTTCCCAGAAATTTCATGCCTAACATGCAAGTCAGGATGGTTGTTTTCAAGAAAATTGTGTATAATCGAATAGTTGGAGGCTTAGGAGGTAGGAGTGACCCGTGGCATGATTTTCGCTACATTACTACCTGTTCCACAAAAGAGTTATTTATGCATAGGACACTTTTACAGGGTGTAAAGGATTTCGATATAGATCCCAATTGCTTGACTCAGTGAACCGGGGAGGTTCCTAACAAAATACAATACCAATTCAGTCACTTATCTCCCATTACGAGATTAGGATGATTGGGCACGGACCTTGCTTTGTCAAGAATCGGGCAACAGGCCCCTAATCTTGAACGAGAAGATAGTTCGATATGCGTGCAAATTTCTTGTTGGGAGGGGGTGAAATACGTGGTCCTCTGTATCAGAATGAACAATGAGAACCACAGGCCCTTAAGTTGGGATGTTTGGGAGAATCTGGCAAGTCGTCAGTAATCCTTCAACTTTGGATCTTGAACCTAGAACCCGAAAGGAGGCAGATAATGAAAAGATCTTTGCTTTTTGTCGCGTTATGTCTAGTGATTATCTTACCAGGAACCTTATTTGCATTTCCGACGGTCTTTCCCCACGGAACCACGATCTACAAACCTGATAAGTGCTTCAGTGGATACACCATTCTCACGACCAAAGGGAACCAGACCATCCTGATAGACATGAATGGAAACGTGGTCAAGCACTGGCCAAACGTGTGCGACGAGGAGCATCCGGCCAAGATGTTGCCAAACGGTTATGTCATGGGAGCCACCGGCAAGAGGGGAAGGCTCTGGCACCATCCGGGATCCAACGACCTGTCGGTGGTGGACTGGGACGGCAACATCGTATGGACATATAAAAAGGCCGGTGTTCATCATGACTTCCAGAGGGAAGGAAATCCTGTGGGCTACTATGTGCCCGGCATGGAACCCTATTTGGACAGGGGAAAGACCCTCATTCTATCCCACAAAGTGGTAAAGAATAGAAAGATCAGCGACAAGAAACTCTATGACGACCTCATCGTAGAGGTAGATTACAATGGCAAGGTCATCTTTGAATGGCTGGCCAGCGACCACATAAAAGAGATGGGTTTTGACCGACTTGCCCGGATCGTCATGTACAGATACCCAAATTACGCCATGACACGTACCAGGGGTGTCATAGGCGGTGACTGGATCCATGTCAACACTGCCTCATGGCTCGGTCCCAACAAGTGGTATGACAAGGGGGATGAGCGTTTCCATCCCGATAACATCATCTACGACGGGAGGCAGACAAACACAACCGGTATCATAGACAGGAAGACAGGGAAAATCGTCTGGCATCTCGGGCCTGACTTTGAGTCTACGAGGGCCTTGAGAAAATTGGGTCCCACGATAGGCCTTCACCATGCCCACATGATCCCCAAGGGTCTTCCCGGTGAAGGCAATATCCTCATCTTCGACAATGGGGGCTATGGTGGGTATGGCGCCCCAAACCCAAGTGCGCCTTATGGGATTAACAATGTCAAGAGGGACTATTCGAGGGTTATCGAGATCAACCCGATCACGCTGAAGGTAATTTGGGAATATAGTGCTAACAAGGCCGGATACAGGGACAAGTACAAGTTCTATAGCGACTATGTCAGCTCGGCCCAGCGTCTTCCTAATGGCAACACCTTGATTACCGAGGGGTCCCTCGGCCGAATTTTCGAGGTGACACCCAAGTGCGAAACGGTCTGGGAGTATATCAGTCCCTACTACAGCAAGACCGAGAATTTCAACCTCGTTTATCGCGCTTACAGGGTTCCCTATGA
The DNA here is from genome assembly GCA_019308985.1 of Deltaproteobacteria bacterium. The sequence continues at coordinate 19,784 of JAFDHB010000026.1, forward strand.
TTATGTGCCTCAATTGAAAAAACCCGTGGAGACACCGGTGATTCCCCCTGACAATTCCCTGCTGAGGGTGCATCACTTGAAGACCGGGCAGCCAGAAACCATGAAAGGGGCCGCCGAGGTCGAGGCCAAGGGAAAAATGAAGGAGGCGGAAGAGGAGGAAAGTGGCCCACAGGCGCTTCCAGCATACTAGAAGCTGGGAACGTTGCTGGCCTTCTTCATAAACGTTGAATCAATGTTTCAATTGTGGCCCTCGGAGGGCACGAATCTCCGGGGGCCTTCAGATAAGAGTGTAACAAGAAATAAGAGGAGGTGTGAAGAGAATGAGAGATATGAAGAGTGTTATTAGCTGGCTCTTTCTAATCACCGCAATTGGGCTGCTGCTTCTCTCAGCTGGTACAGCCTATGCTCAACATGAAGGGGGGCTTGGCATCAAAAAAGTGCCCTTGAACATAGCTAATGAGGAACAGCTCATGAGGATTGAAGGCATGACAGAGGAGCTCGCTGAGGCCATCGTAGAGTACAGGGAAACCAAGGGTTATTTCGAAAAGCCCGAAGACCTTCTCAAGGTACCTGGGATGACCAAGGAAGTCTATGAGAAACTGAATCCTCAGGTTGGTTCAGAGGGCGACATTTACTGTGTTCCCAGGGAGGGTGCGGAAGAAGAGGAAGAAGAGCCTTTGCTCTCCCCTTCTAAGTGCTGAAGATAATGGCACAAGCCTGACAGAGAATCTTGCAGGGATTTTCTATTTGACCTGACACGTCTCCTGAGGCGGGATGAGGGTAACCTGGCTCGAGAGGAAGGGGTGTATAGTGTGCTTTCCCTTGGAAGGCAAAGAGACCTTTTGAAAATCTTTCCTAATATTGTCAGACTGAAACGGACGGGGTGGCCCCCGTCCCTCCAGGAGTCGGAGGGGCATGCTCCTGCATGACCTCAGCGTTTTCATTGCGTTTTGGAGTGAGACAACCACGTTGCCGTACGCAAAATGGGTTTTGCAAAGGGCCTAAAGAGTGGAGTAAAAATGTGAAGACCCCATGATAGTAAAGCCTGTCTCCAAGCACATGCCTAATGCCGACGTAAAGAGGTTCGAGTGGAGAAAGAGAGGAAGGAGTAATGATGGCGGCAAGAGATAAGTCTGATCCCCCAACCAGAGCGAAAACGGTTTTGGTGCTCATAGCCTTTTTGCTGGTTCTGATTCCATATGTTTCAATTGGCGTGGCGCAGGAGTCAAAACCTATAAACAATCCAAGGGGCCTTGACCCGTGGAGAGATGCCACCTACATGCCGGAGCTGGGCGGGGTGATTAAGAGGACACTCAGGAATCAGTACGGGCAAAAGAGGGACCTTGCCGAATGTGTTGTCCTTCGAAGAAGCCATATCAAGGATGGCAAGGCCTACGTGGCAGCCGGGGGGCTTTATTACGCCTCCGATACGAGCCACGATGCAAGGCCCTTCATGAGAGATCCCTTCCTGATCTTGGGAGAACATACCTATCTCCTTCGGCTCAAAACAGAGAAGATAGTCAAGCGACACATTAAGGTCAAGGTAAAGGACAAGGCCCTTGTTGACCCTTCCGGGTATCGCATATGGTATGATTTTGCGACGGATCACTATGAAAAACCATATGGTGAATTCGCCTTTATCGCGCCTTCAGGTGGCTGGCCCCATGAATGGCCTATTTCCACTTCCTTTCCCGGGCCCCCAAAGGTGAGGGAAATAGACCTGAAGAGTGGAATCCATCCCCAGTTAAGGGATTTCTACATGACAGATTCCTATATATACGGGGCCACCAAGTTGATTGCCGAGAATGTCACAGAAAAGGAAGCCGTCTTTACAGTGGAGTATCCGCATATCAAGGAGGCCATATTCTCCTTTGACAGGCCCTATGTCGTCAACATCAAGCAGGAGACTTTTCGATGGTACGGGACAAAGAGGATCTACGCCTCATGGAAAGAGAACGGCATCCTGGTGGAAGTCAGAAACTGGACCGGGAAGAAGCTCCTGGCCTCCAAGGTGCTGAAGCCTCCAACACAGCAGGAATACAAGGTGGCCGACCAAGATGATCTCTGCCTTACGGATCTTGACCTGGACATCCATATCGAGCTGATCGTGGACCCCTCCTGGTATAAGGGTTCTGATTTCGCCCCGTGGGCCAATGATGTACCATATGGGTGGACTGAGGGCACTGTCTCTTTTGCCATTTATGACGACTTGATCAAGCTGGAGGACGGGAAACCCTGGCCCAGAGACAAGCGGTACATCGTCAGGCTTGAGCCTAACCTGGAGACAGGGATGTTGAAGAGGCTGGTCCTTGAGAACAAGGACCCCTTTGTACTGAGCAATGAGAACCCTAAATATGACGGACCTGTGAAGATCTCCGAATTTTGGGACAGGAACTACTTTACGGTCGTGGCAAAGGATTTTGAAAAGGATGTCGTACACAACTCCTATGTTCGTGATTCCTTTTTCAGGAGGACGGATAACCTGGTACTCTGGAAAGACGGAAGAGAAAACGTAGATTTCTTTATCGGCATGAGTCCCTTGGTGGTCTCGGTAATGGAGGATACCTTTCTCATGCGCCTGGCAGACCCTTCTTATGGGGTTCCTGTCGTGAAGTCCCGCTTTACGTCTTTCCCGAAGTTCATTCCCAATGCCAAGTGGTTCGCACCTGACCCAACCGCCGCCTTTGTCCCGAAAATGAAAGGCTTTGTCCGCAAGTATGTGAGAAACAGAAAAGGCAAGCGCTTGGTCGCTTCAGAGGTCCTTGTCATTAGAAGAAGCTACGTTGATTATCGGAAGGGAAAGATCATCATTCCTCCCGGAGGCCTTTACTACAGTACGCGCAACAGCAGGAACATCCGGCCGGGCGAGCCTTTGTACTTCATGGGGAAAAAGGCCTATCTCCTGAGATTCAAGAGTTACCTCGTGGTAAAACGGGATTTCAGGATAGACCTGTGGAAAGAAATGCCCATGGGAGACAGGAACCTGATTTTCTGGCAGGATGTCCCTTTGGGTGATGGTAGCAAAGCTATGAGGTACACTGGCTCAAGGATCGTCTGGGGCAGGCCTGTGGCCGAACTCCGAATAACCAAATATTCGGGAAACAACTGGGGCGCTAATATCCTTGTGGCACCAGGCTTCAAGAGCTATGTGGACCTGGAAAGGTCAGAACTCAAAGAAGGGAGCAGGCCCCAGGATTTTGAATATTTCTTGCCATCTGAATTTGCTGAGGGCGCCACGTACCTCATCCCTAAATGGGTATCGCCGGATTTTGTGGAAATCGAGGAGATGGGAACACCAGGCATGGATTCCTTCACGATCACCCTAAAGCAGCCGAGAGGCGCCATTATGGGAGAGGGAGATGAGAGAAAGCTGGGCAAGTATAAGGTGCTGCTTAAGGAAATCGATAGAGACAAGAAACAGGTAACTTTAACATTGAAAGATTTGTCGGGAAAAGTAGTAGCAGAGAAGACACTCGGGCCCTTTGATCAAGATCTCTACGATACTCTTCCCCAATATGCGCCCTCCCAGCAGAAGATCATGATGCATTACGATGACATTCAGATAGACGTGGATGTCCCCGTGGACCTGGAGAGGGGCAAGATTCGGCTGTGGTTGGCGACGGATGCCGAGACCTTTGACCGTGACAAACCCTATCCCGGGGACCCTCGATTCATGGTCAGGCCGGATGTCTGCGGCCATTGCTACCAGCTTAACGAGATCATCCTTGACAACAAAGACCCCATCGTCCTGGATGGGAAGAACAACGTTTTCACAGGGTTGAATGGGTATTTCAAGATTGTGGTCGACGACTTTGACGGCGAGGCCATAAATGCCTGGCATATTGAAGACCGCTTCGGGAGAAAGACTCCCAACCTTGCAGAATATCCCAGGGATAATCTGGATGTCATGGTTGGTGTCAACGGTACGACTGAGAGCTTCTTGCGAAAGACCCTCCTCGATAGATTGGCGTACCGTGAGATATGGAGACTGAAATAGGAGCCTTGGGATCGGGTACTAGAAAAAAGCTGGGGCAGGGATTCTTGAGGTTTTCTTGGAGTTCTTGGTGACAATTGCTCGCATTGATCATGTGAAGCCATCAAGTTTCATGAACTCGTAAAAAGCCTCAAAACCGTCATGCCGGACTTGATCCGGCATCCAGAAGCCATTGAATTTACTGGATTCCGGCTGGAGTTCATCCCGCACCTGAGATGCGGGGCCGGAATGACAGAAAAGAGCACTTTCCGACTTTTTACGAAGCCATCAAGTCTGATCCAAACAGGCTTTGGGCAACAGCCCGTAAAGGTGGCAAGAAAGTAATTTGGAGTGAAGAAAGAGGGAGAAATATTTATGGCTACAGATGCAGCATCATTGTCACAGGGTTTGAAAGGAGAGAAGGCTTCTGTATGGAGTGTCCTTCCCGGCTTTCGTGAAAGCTATCCCGGGTTGTTGGCACTCATCATTATTGCAGTTTTTTGCCAGCTTCCAGGCCTGCCCTGGCCCATAACGGTATACCATCTCTTACACTATATTGATCAGGTGTTGCCGCCAATCTATGGCAAGGGTCTTTTTACTGATCTCTTGCACTTCAACTACGTCGTAATCAGTCTGGTTGTCGGGATACTGATCCGAAACTTGATCGGGGTCCCGAAGAGGTGGGAAAAAGGCCTGAGCTATTATTCAATCTTTCTGCATGCAGGCATTATAATGCTGGGATCCCAGTATCTGTTAAGGGACATGGTAAAGCTCGGTACGGTGACCATTATCATTATGACCGTCTTTGTCTTCGGATCATGCGCCCTGTTGATCACCATGGGACGGCTCTTCAAGCTCGAGGATTCTCTCTGCGGCATTCTGGCAGCAGGTTTTGGAATGTGCGGCGTAACGGCTGCTGTTGCAACAGCCCCCATGATCAGGGCAAGGACAGAACAGATTACCTATGCGATTGCTGCGACCGTTTCTTTCGGAATTTTCTGTATGATCGGTCTTCCTGCCTTGGGCCAGCTCCTGAACATATCGCAGTACTCTTTCGGTGTTATTAGTGCCACGGGTGTGCCTAACTCGGCCCAGGTGATCGCGACCGGGTTCATGTATGGTTTCGAGGCAGGGAAGGTGGCGGGCTTTGTAAATATTGGCAGGATAGTCCTAATTCCGGCAGGTGCATTGTTCATCTATTTCTTCGCCATGACTAGGGACGTCCTCGGGAGGGAAAAAATAAATGTCCTCCAGGTAATCAGGGAAAGGTTTCCCATATATGTGTTGGGTTTTATCGCCGTGTGGCTTGCGAATTGCTTGCACCTTTTCCCAAAACCTGCCGTGTTTGCTATGGACAAGGTGATGATCTGGTTTTTCACACTGTCCTTTGTTGGTCTGGGCCTTCAGACCAAGCTATCCGATGTCAGAAAGGCCGGCATTAGAGGCGCCATCGTGGCTTACATTGCAGGGACCATAAAGCTGGTTTTGGCTATCGTCGTGGTGGTAATCCTGATGAGACAGGGGTATCTGAGATAGGGGGTGTATATATTATGGCAGATAATAGTAAAGAGAAAAACAGTTCAATGGAAGAGATTGAAAAGGCCAGGGCCGAGACGCAGACACAGATGCTCAAGGCCAGGGTAAATGATTATTTGGCCATTATCCTTGCCGTGGGTACGGTGATTCTCCTCTGGTTTTTACAGTGGATGGGGTTTTATTAATAATGGCAGACAGGATCTTGCTAGTTCTTGGTATTTCTGCAGAGGAGTATGGCGGGATATTTATTGAAAAGACTGCCGAGGGAAGGAATGTCAAGATCAAAGGGAAAGCCCAAGTGGCAGAAGAGTCACTCATGAAGGAAGCCTTGCTCTATGCAAGAGACTATTCCAAGAAGGTGGTAGCCCTTCAAATCCTGAGTTCTGATCTCTATCACTACGGGTATAATGATATCATCTTGACAGCACCCCCAAAGACGCAGTTTTTGTCCTATGTAAGGAGCAAAGTGATTGAGAGAGGGGAAAGGTGTGCCGAAAGATTCAGGAAATTGGCAAAAGAGCATGGCGTTGCCGTAGAAATAAAGACGATTGAGGTGGATGATCCTACCTCTGCTGTGCTGGAAGAGGCAAGGAAAGGTTATGACATGATCTTCCTTCATCGAGAGAAGAAACACCTTTTTCCGCTCCTAAAAAAGACAACCGAACAAGTTCTTCGAAAGCAAGGTTATAGATACATTGCCACTTGTTGACGGACTATTGCCCAAGACTTGATCAACGATTAGGGGCTCAACATTTGATGGCTTCCTAAAAAGTCAGAAAGTACTCATTTCTGTCATTCCTGCCCCGCATCTCAGGTGCGGGATGAACTCCAGCAGGAATCCAGTAATTTCAAAGGCTTCTGGATGCTGAATCAAGTCCAGCATGACGGTTTTGAGACTTTTTGCGAGTCCATCAAATTTAGGACGATGTCAAAAATGCCCTCTTGAGATGTGACAAATGATACTGTGTTAGGCTGCAGGTCGCTGATTATCGGGAAATGAAAGATCTCAAAATTACTCGCCGTCATTTCATGAAACTAGGTGCCGCCACACTGGCGGGGGGGGTGCTATCTTCAAGCCTAGGCGGCGAGAATCTCGTATTTGGTACGCCTCTCCCAAGAGAACGTATTGACCGGGAAGTTGACAGCTGCTGCCAGTTTTGCCAGGTCCGCTGTACCACAAAGGTGCAGATAAAGGACGACCGAGTAATAAACGTCTATGGAAATCCCGATAACTTTTGGACAGGCGGTGCCATGTGCCCCAAGGGCAAATCTATGGTAGAGCTGACATACAGTCCCCATCGCATCCTGTACCCCATGCTGAGGGAAGGAAATACCTGGAAGCGAATATCTTATGCCAGCGCCCTGGACATGGTTGCAAAGAGGATCCTCAGGGTCAAAGAAGAGCATCCCGACGATTTTGCCCACAGGGTGGTTCTCTTTGAACCCCTGTGGGAGTCCAGGGAGAGTGAGTTAGCCGCCAAGATGGCAATGCACCTGGCGGGATTCCCGGACCTCTGCTCACCCGGTGATGCGTGCATCGGAAGCTCAGCCACCACCCTGAGGCTCTGCCTTGGCAGTGCAGTGTCGCCCACTACCTTGGATGAGATCCTCAGTACAGAAACACTTTTCCTGTTTGGTGCGAACGTAGCCGAGATGTATCCTGTTTACACCAGGTGGCTTCTGCGGGCCAAAGAGAACGGAGTGAATATTATCTATCTGGACCCCAGGATAACACCGACGAGCAACTTTTGCAGCAGGCAGATAAGGTCGCGCCCGGGCACGGATGGTGCTCTTGTGCTGGGGGTCATCAGGCATCTCATAGAGCATGACCTTTATGACAAAGAGTATGTGGCTTCCCATGTGAATGGTTTTGAGGAACTGAAAAAGGGGGCGGAACCCTACACGCCCGAAAAGGTTTCGGAAATCACCTGGATCCCTCAGGAGGCTGTGGTTCAACTGGCTGAAGAGCTAGGCAGGGACGGGAAGAGGATCTGCTGGATTGGGGGCTCCATTTCAAGATACACCAATTCCATGCAGACCGTACGCGCCATAATTGGGCTCCAGGCAATCACGGGAAACCTCAGCGGCCGAGGCAAAGGGATCATGAATGTTCAGGGCGGCAAACCCGGCGGTGGAGAACGTTTTGAGGAGATTTACCGTGCTCCTGATCTGGTACACAGGCTCAGTTTCAGGAAGACCCTCTATAATATGAAACGAAAGCGAGTCGATGTGCTGATCCTTAACGGCGCGTACCGGCGCTACCCTGATGCCAACAGGGTCAAGAAGGCCATTACAAATGTGGATTTCGTCGTGTACAGGGGATTCTTCATGAACGCGGAGGCAGAGCTGGCCCATCTTATTATCCCCGGAACCATGGTATATGAGAGTGCAGGATCCCAGTACGGGGCGCAGCGCCAGGTGGTCTGGAGAAACAGGGCCGTTCCGAGACCTGGTGAAACGGTGGAGGATTGGAGATTCTATTCTGACCTGGGCAAGAAGCTATGTGGAGACCGCTTTCCATCAGTGAAAGCCCCGGAGGATATCTTCGAGCTCTTCAGAAAGGGATCACCCACTTGGCAAGGGATTACACTGGAGCGATTAAGGGAGAGCCCGACAGGCATAACTTGGCCTTACAGTGATCCGGAGAAACCAGAAACCCGAGGGAGCCTGTACCCCAATAATGATTTTATGACCGAAAGCGGCAGGGTGGAACTTCGCATACCAGCCCTGGGACCTGTCAGGTGGACGGAACCCAAGGGAAGCCCCAAGGACAAGAGAAGGGGGTCAGAGGAATTTCCCTTAATCTTCAGTCAGGGCAAGGTGGTGTGGCACTGGCAGCATACCTATACCAATTGGTCCGAGTTCATAGGACAGTTCTCAGAGGGGAATTTTGTTACAGCCCATCCTGATACAGTGCAAGGGTTAGGGATGAAGGATGGTGACTCTGTCTTCATAGAAACAAAAATCGGCAGAATCAAGGCAAAATTGAAGGTTACAAGGGCGATACTGCCCGGAGTCATATGGACGCCATCACACCCGGCACCAGGCGTCCCTGTTCCGGGGAATGCCGGTGAATCCATAAACACTATTGTCCCCTATTATTGGGACAAGGTGTCAGCACAATTCAATGGCTTTGGGTGCCGGCTGGTCAAGGCCTGAGAAATGAAAGACAAACAGGAGATTTGGTCCATCATTCATACATAAAGGAGGATTTCTGCGCATGTTGAGCAAATATCAAGGAAAATGGGGTTTAGGCCGAGCGTTTTTCTGCACGCTGGTTCTTGGAGCGATGATTATCATGACGGCGGCTGCTGTTCAGGCAGAGGAAAAAGCTCCCCTAAAGGGGAAAACCGTGAACATCAATACGGCCACCGTAGAAGAACTTATGCAGGTGCCCTTAATAGATGAGGAACTGGCGACGCGAATAGTTGAATACCGTGAGGAGAACGGGGACTTCCAGGTAATGGAAGAATTGCTTCAAGTGGAAGGCTTCACGCGCCAAATGTTGAGAAAGCTAAAACCGTTTCTCCTGCTCGAGGGAATAGGCGGCGACGAGTGTACGTGTTAATTCCCTGTTGACTTGTTCTTCATCTAATGCTGACAGGCTCGTAAAAAGTCCCAAAACCGTCATGCCGGACTTGACGTCATGCCGGACTTGAGAAGCCTGCCCTGGACTACGATCCAGGGGCATCCAGAACCTCTTGAAATCACTGGATTCCTGCTGGAGTTCATCCCGCACCTGAGATGCGGGGCAGGAATGACAGAAATGAGCGTTTTCGGACTTTTTACGAAGCCATCAATGCTGGGCGTTCCTTTCCCAGGTAGCTCTTTTTCGGTTCCTTGTTGTTTGGTAATCCCTATACGGGCCCCAGGGTGGAGCGGCAAAGGATAAACGGAGAGGTCTTGTTTTGAGCATAAACCGGAGACAGTTTCTGGGGTGGGCCGGATCTTTGATGGCGACAAGCCTTTC
>JAFDHB010000324.1:0-1240 GCA_019308985.1 Deltaproteobacteria bacterium
TGAAAATCGAGGACGTTTTCAAAAAGCTCAAGCCAATCGCAGGTGAGGATCTGGACATTCTATGGCTGGAGTATATCCTGTCCGACTCAAGGAGCCAGAGAGACATTGAAGACGCCCTGAGAATCATTCTGGCGCGTCATCTAGGCCATACTTACGAAGAGAGTGAGGTTCTCCTCGAGCCCCCGCCCGCAGAGTTGGCCTGGGGGGAATACCAGCTCGGCGTTGTTTTCTATGGAAAGGAGAGATTCCACCTTTTCGGCCTCCGGGAGGAGGAATGGATTCAGCATGTCGGCATATTCGGACGCTCCGGATGCGGCAAGACCAACACCGCCTTTTTAGTGGCCCTGAATTTCCTGGCGAAGGGGAAACCCTTCCTGGTTTTCGACTGGAAGAGGAACTACAGGGATCTGCTTTCCTTGGGATTTGAGAATGAAATTTGGGTTTTCACTGTAGGGAGGGACGTCTCCCCGTTTTTCTTCAACCCTCTTGTCCCTCCGGAGGGCACACCGCCGGAGATGTGGCTCAAGAAGCTGATAGAGATCATGTGCCATTCATATTTCCTCGGCGAGGGTGTGGCCTACCTGCTCCAGAAAGCTATAGATTCCGTCTACCGCGAGTTCGGGGTCTATGGCGAAAGTCCTCAGGCATATCCCACAATGGGAGACGTGAAGGAATGGCTGGAAAGATACAGGTCAAAGGGAAGGGAATCGGCATGGATGGACTCCGCTCTCAGGGCCGTCGGAGTTTTGTGCTTCGGTGAAACAGGCCGCGTGCTCAACCAGAGGCACGCATTCCCCCTGGAGGGGCTTCTTTCCAGGAACGTGATTCTGGAGCTGGACGCGCTCACCAACTCTGACAAGACCTTTCTCATCGAATCTCTGCTGCTGTGGATACACCATTACAGGATGGCGCAGGGAAGCAGGGAGGAATTCAAGCATGCCCTGATAATCGAGGAGGCCCACCACATCCTGCTCAGGAAGAAACAGGAGGTCATGGGAGAGGAGGCTGTCACCGACGTCATCCTGAGGGAGATCAGGGAGCTCGGAGAGGCCATTGTCCTGATTGACCAGCACCCCTCGCTTATAAGCAAGCCCGCGATGGGGAACACCTACTGCACGGTTTCGATGAACCTGAAACACAGGTCTGACATAGCAATGATAGCGGATTCCCTGCTGCTGGATTCGAAACAGGCAAGGTATCTGGGCAAGCTCGAGACAGGGACCGCGATGGTCAAGCTCCA
>JAFDHB010000324.1:1249-2246 GCA_019308985.1 Deltaproteobacteria bacterium
AGAAGGGCGCGGTGACTGACAGGGACGTAAAGGCCAGAATGGAGCGCTGTGTGGCCGAACAGGGGGTTTTTAGGCCCGCTGGAGATATTTCAGGCAGCGATTCCGGACCTCCCGACGTTTTCAGGGTTTTTAGGGGCACAGGGAAAGGAAGGCAGGGACAAACCGAAAAACCGGCCAAGTCCGAGGAATTGCTGCTCAGAGACATCGTGGAGCACAGGCTCTCATCCACAGGGGAGAGGTATGCAAGGCTTGGGCTGAACGCCTACCAGGGCAACAAGGCCAGGCAAAGCCTTCTCAGGAAGGGCCTCATAGAGGTGAAGGACATGCCCACACGGACAGGGAGGCTGAAGCTCCTGGAGCTGACTGATAGGGGGAAGAAGGCCGTTGAAGGTCTTGGTGTAAATCCAGATTCCTCCTGCAGGCACGGTGGGCCGGAGCATGAATACTGGAAGAAGAAACTGGCCGAGGAGTACAGGTCAAAAGGGTGGCAGGTCGTAGAGGAGTATCCCCTGGGGAAGGGGAAGGCCGTTGACCTGGCATGCTTCAGGGATGGTCGCCAGCTGGCCGTGGAGATTGAGACAGGGAAGAGCGATGCTGCGTATAACCTGAAGAAGTGCATGCAAGCGGGGTTTGATGAGGTGAGGAGTGTGAGGGTTTAGACCCTGTTCAGGTAACCTTCAATAAAGGAGGGAATTAAGATAGCAGAAGTGTAGAAATAAATAATCTCAAAGAGTATCGTAAGAGCAACAAGAAAATAAACTATTCATCCACCGGTCACATGCAACCACTGAATAAGACCGGTGGAATTCCTATTTAAATAACGGCTTAATCCTTAATTAATCATAGAGAAACCCTTAAAAGCACTTCAAGCAAGCCCTCCCTGCATTGCTCACTCATTTAAAGAGCGCGAAAAAGCCATTTTCATGTACAGATATGCCAACGGCTCCATCCTGGCCGACGTGGACGTCCTTGACGAGGAATTCCTTCTGGAAGACAC
>JAFDHB010000171.1 GCA_019308985.1 Deltaproteobacteria bacterium
ATCCTGTAATACCTTCCGGCGACCCGCACATTGCCGCCCTTGACATCAACAAAGTAATCATACCTGCTGAAATGAATAGCCGAATAGCCAGCCGGCGGCTGGAAACTGCCCAGGTATTCCACCGTGAAATCATAGCCCTTGCCGTTGATCTCGTGGGGAGGGCCGGGAAGGTCGGGGCTGGCCTGGCTTGCCAGTTGCGAGGGAGTGTTGATATCCGTCACCGGGTAATTTCCCCGTCCCAGCTCGGCGGCCTCACGGTTTAGGCCGCCCTCGGCCAGGTAGAAGTTCTCCTTGTATGGTATCTGGTTGGCTGCTATCTGTATGTCCGTGGTGCTGTTGCGTGTTACGGATAGCCCGAGCAGTGTCAGCACCACGAGGACCATGAGGGCTATGATAGTAATAGCACCTTGCTGGAGATTATCTTCTCTTACCTTGGAGTGCTTTACCATAAGGTCGGTTCCATCCCTATTGTCGGTTGATGCAGGAGGTGAAAGATACCCTGTGCTTGTCCTCATCCCAAGAGACGATTACGGTGATCGTCTTGATGGGCGGGTCGGAGGTTTCGGCCACGTTCCATATGCGGTGAAAGTCGCCCCCGCCCACATCACCGGCCTCCGTGACCCCCCTTTCTTCGTGATCCACCTTTGCCATGGAAGAGAGATCGCTGTTGTTGAAGGGGTTTGAATCCCTGAGATCAGGGTCATCAAAGTCCTTGAGGAGCAGTTCCTCCATCTTGGCCTCGGCCAGGGCCAGGGCGGTCGTTGTCCTGTCGCTCATGGCATTGCCCCTGATGGCGGATACCTGCATAGAGGCAAGGGCAAGGAGGCCGATTGTCAAGATCGAAATCCCGATCAACACCTCTACAAGGGTAAACCCCGCCACGTCTTTGAAGGACCTGAAAGTTTTGCTCAGCGCGGCATTGCAGTTCATGTCACAGTCCCATGTTCCTGGTCTTGACAATGGAGTGAAGGATCCTTCTCCTGTAACCATCACCCGGTACGTAGCTTCTGTCACCAATGGTGTACCTATTAGAATCCCTGTATCCCCTGATCATCCCGGATGTCCTGGCCACCAGAAAGACTTCTACCGCCCTTATATCATTTTCCCTAAAGCCGGCGTCTTCACCGTCAATCCAGTTGCCGGTGGTGAGGAGGTATCGAAACTGAAGGTCATCTATGTTTTCGGCCACGACCTGTGCCCCTTCGTTGGACCCCAGGTTCTTTCTCCTCAGGCTGGGATGATCCGGATCATCATCCACATAGTAGACGATGACATCGGCCCGGTAGATCCAGTCCCCCTCTTCATAGGCCTCCTGGAGCATAAAGGGCAGGATCATGTCTCCGGCATCATCCTGCACTTGAAAGAATTCCGCAACGGAAAGGTCCCGCTTTACCAGCAGGGCGCATTTACCTGAACGCAGGTTGTCGACGTCACGGAGCGAGCCGTCTACGACATTTCCAATAGCCATCTCACCTGAAGTCAATTGCCTGCCCTTCCCGCTCGATTTGACGATTACGATGAGGTCCGTGTTGTCCTTTACGCCGTCACCTTGCCCCACGATGTTGTTTCTCCCGTATATGAGGGGGCGGATGGATTCCGTGTCACCGTCCAGATCATCCCAATCCATACTGTAAGAGGCTGAATCAAAATTGGTGTAATAGCCTGCCATCTGTATGTCACGTGTAACCACGTAAAGGGCTGCCCTTGCGTTTTGCTGGGTAGCAGATACCTGGCTCTGTACCAGGTAGGAATCCTGCTGGGACTTGAAGGTCAAATATATGGCTCCCATCACCACGACGCCAAGGGCCATTGCCACGAGCGTCTCCAGCAGCGTGAATCCAAAGCGATCCGGCCGGAAAGAATTCAGGTCTTCTACCCTGCCCTTGCGCATGGATATTCCCGCAATTCTCAGTTTGCTTTTCCCGAGTCTGGACAAGGAAGGGGGCCCTCCTATTTCCAGGATGAATCTGACTCGTCCCACTTGAGCAACCGGACGACCCCGCTGCTCCGGGTCCCTATTCCATAAGTTGCGGTCTCTCTGGAATGTTGAAGATAGACATAGCCGCCGCTGCACGTGCCCCTTGGGTTAAACACGGCGACGTTGGAATTGTATGTGACATTGTCGCCGAAGGTCGTGCCGATGGGGACCGTGGCATTCCCATGGCCGAAACTGATCCCGCTTTCATAGTCGGACAGGTTTACCCTCCTGACGATGGTCTCGTCCCCATCCTTCCAATCGTCGTCCCCACCATCTCCCGAGCAGACGGTGTAAGTGCCAGAGGGTACGTCAAACACAATGGCCCAGTCGGCACGGTCTTTGACCGCGCCCATCTTGGCCAGTTGGATGTTGGAGTAAAGCTCTGTTGCCGCGGTCCTCAACCTGTACCCCGGAAGCCAGCGGGTGAGACCGGGGACGGCGATGGCGGCCAGTATGCCAAAGATGATCATGGTCACTATCAGTTCTATAAGGGTGAAGCCGGTTTTCTCCCCGGCGGAGAAAGGGTTCATTTGACCTTCCTCTTGAGATTTATGGCTTGGCTTTCCAGGACCGCCAAGAGCTAGATTACAGCAGCGGCCGGAAAATTCAACAAGAAAAAGCCTATAGGGTCAAATAGTTAGGCACATTTCTTGGGTGGTCGTCCGCCTTTTTGCAGTCCGTATCATTCCACAAAATCAAGAGATTGCCGAGGGAGATAGATCATTGGACGGGAAACTGTAAAGAATGTTTACATCTGGCAAAATACTTAACAGCACATGAAAAATTCCCTTCCTTGCAAAAAAGATAAATATTTAGAAAAGACAACATGTTAGGGGTCATTGATCTGATGGCACAAGTCTTGCTGTAAGAATACCTGTCAGAGAATGGAAAAAACATATGGGAGACTGATATGAGACTTTCCCGGATGAAAGGAAAGGATGCACAAGGATTTTCCCTGCTGGAGCTGGTTGCCCTTGTATGCATCTTCGGAATCCTGGCAGCCATTGCAATTCCCGGATATACCAGCTGGGTGCCGGATTACAGGCTCAAGAGGGCGGCTAGAGATCTCTATTCTAACCTCCAAAGGGCAAAGGTCGGAGCAATAAAGAACAACGAGTACTGGGGAGTCTTCTTTGATAAAGCAAGCGCCAGCTACTCCATCTACTCCCTTGGTCCCAACCGGCAGTGGGACAACGGCGGGGGCGATGACCAGATTCAGAACATTACGGTGAATCTATCCGAGTATGAGGGCGTGGATTTCGGATGGGGCGATGCCACAAAAGATATTGAGGGGAACCCCTTTGGGGCCGGAGACGAGATCACCTATGCAAGCCCGAGCAACGTGGTGGTCTTCACCTACCGCGGCACGGTCGTCAATCCCGGGTATGTTTACCTCAAGAACAGCAAGGGTTCGACCTATGGGATAGGTACCCCAAGCCCGGCAGGCGTAATAATCATGAGAAGATATGACGGCAGCACATGGCAATAGCAACAACCAAAATAGATGCAGAGGGATTGCGAGGATGAGAGGAAGACAAGGATTCACGTTGATCGAGCTTCTGGTGGCAATGGCCATGGCCGGTATAGTCATGGGATCCATATTCTCGGTCTACTATTCCCAACAGAAATCATACGTCGTACAGGAAGAGATGTCCGGCATGCAGCAGAACTTGAGAGCAGCACTGTATCTCATGGCAAAGGAGATAAGGATGGCGGGCTGCGATCCCACCGGCATGGCCGGTGCAGGAATTACCACAGCGGGCACGAATACCATTTCATTCACTATGGACTTGAGGGGGAAGGACATTGATGATCCCCCTGACGGGGACACGGCGGACCTGAATGAGAGTATTACCTATGCCCTATATGACTTCGGCGGGGACGGTGACATGGACCTTGGCAGAGACATAGGCAGCGGAAATTCTCCGGTGGCGGAAAATATTGACGTGATCAACTTCGTCTACCTTGACAGGGATGGGAACCCCACGGCCAGCCTTTCCCGGATAAGAACAGTGCAAATCACCATAGTCGCAAGGACGGGCAGAAACATACGCGGTTACACTGACAACAATACTTACACCAACCTGCAAGGAGCCACCATTTTCGGTCCCGCAGGGGACAATGTCCGCCGTATTCGTCTTGCGACCAATGTCAAGTGCAGGAACCTGGGTCTCTAGGAGGGAGGAAAGGATGGTGAAGGAAAACCTGGAGAGGAGAGAGAACGGATTTACGCTCTTGGAGGTGCTGGTGGCCATATCCATCCTGGCGGTGGGTCTCTTGGCCGTAGCCTCCATGCAGACGGCGGCAATCAGCGGTAATCAACTCGGTTACCGCTACACCGAGTCTGGAACGCTGGCCCAGGACCGGCTCGAATGGCTCATGGCACAACCCTATACGAGTGCGGCCCTGAGCGTGGGAACGGACAAGGGAGATCCCATCGGAGGAGCCCCTTCGGGATATACCATTACCTATGACGTGGCAAATGCAGGAGGAGGGATCAACGCCCTGGTCGTAACCGTCAAGGTCACCTTGGTGGAAAGGGGTGTCACAAGGGTCACCCAGCTCACTTGCCTCAGGCCGCAGCTCCTGTCATAGGCGGACCGTGAACATGGCTATGTTTGTCAGGTCACAAGAACGAACCATGAGGGAGAAAGGGATCAGCATGAAGACTAAGACAGGCATCAAGGGCCAGGAGGGGTCTGTTTTGATCGTGGCGCTTCTCATACTGGTATTGCTGACCTTGATAGGGATATCGGTCACCAGGACCACTGAGGTGGAAATCAATATAGCGGGCAACGAGAAGCTATACAAGGAAAACCTGTATTTGGCAGAAGCGGGCGCCATGGAGTGCGCCCAGAGAATGCAGGAGGCTGCCGAGCTGAGCCCAGCGATCCAGTCCTGGTTGAAGGGTCTTGGGACCGTCTCTGATACCGATATTCGGAGTGATGCCTACTGGACGGCCAACGGCCAGGTGAGCTCGATGGATCCAAACACCCGCTATCTGGCGGTAGAAGAGGGTGTTTCCACTGACTCTTCGCTGGACATGACGAAGACCAGGCTGCATTCCTATGCCATTTACGGCCGCAAGTATAACCCTTCGAGGCCTGATCAGGGCTTGTCCATTGTCAAGATAGGCTTCAAGAAGGCCTTCTAAATAGGGGAGATATCCATATGGATGAGAGTCACCAGGGTTGCGGGAGAATGAAGAGAAAAGGGGGTAGGAGCCCTATGTCACCTACTAGACGAGATATTAGAATCTTCAAAAAACTTGGCTTTGAAGGAAGGAGGAGAACAAAAGAAAAGATTCCCTTCCGGCTCCTTTCTTTCTTGTTGATACTGTCATGTGCCCTGTTTGTTCTGTTTCCGTCTCTTGCCCCGGCAGCAAATTACACGATGAGCGTCAGCCCCTCCGTAAGCATTGACGAAAGTTCCAATGCGACCTTTACCATAAGCCTGGACAAACCACTCCAGTCCGGCGATTCCCTTGAGGTCTTCTATAAGACCGTTGACGGGACAGCTCTGGCAGGGGACGATTACACGGCAGTGGATACCTCCTACAGCTTTAAGGTTGGAGAATCCAGCCATGATGTCACCATAACCGTGAACGATGACGCTGTGGTAGAGAACACCGAGACCTTTGACGTCCAAGTCTACGAGTGTAAATATTCGGGTCCGGACGGCTTCTGTATCGGATCGGAGTCCCCACCGATTACCAGGACAGTGACCATCAACGACAACGATCAGTATACCATCTCCATCAGCAATGCAGCTCCGGTGACAGAGGGTTCTGTCGCCTCGTTCACCGTGGCGGTGAACCCGGCGGTCCAGACCGGCGACACGGTGACAGTGGATTTCTCGACCCTTGATACGGGCACAGCAAGGTCCACGGACGGAGACTTCACCGCGGTATCGGACCAGACCATTACCTTCAACGGGGGCGAATCGAGCCAGACGGTAACGGTGACGACCCTGGATGACGCCCTGGTGGAAGGCCAGGAGACCTTCCCCGTGGAGTTGAGCAATCCGACAACCACTACAGGTACCGTGGGGATCGGTACAGGTAGCGCCACGGGGACCATAGACAGCGATGATTCCTATTCTGTGGCCATTACCGATTCTGCTGATGTCAACGAGGGAGAAACCGCTACCTTTACGGTGACGATATCACCTGCCGTCATTACCGGTGATAGCGTTACGGTGAACTATCAGACCGTGGACGGGACAGCGGTTGCAGGAAGCGACTATTCCGGAAAGACAGGGGGCCCCATATTCGGCCCCGGCGATACCACCCAGGACATAACGGTAACGATCATTGATGATGCGGACGTGGAAATAGAAGAGAATTTCACCGTTGAGCTCACGGGCGCGTCAAGCTCCATTGCAAGCGCCATCATTACGGGCAATTCTGGCAATTGCAATATCCTGGTGGACTCGAACGACGGGTATCTCATAAGCATAGCCGATTCTGCGGACGTACCAGAGGGGGGAACCGCTTCGTTCAGCGTGACGTTGACGCCTGCTGTTATCCCGGGAGATACCGTAAACATTGATTACACAACTTTGGATGGGACCGCCAAGCAGCCCACTGACTACACTGTAACTTCCGGAAAGGTGAAATTCACCCCGGGAGAGACGACCAAAGACATAACCGTCGATACCGTGAATGATTCCCTGGTCGAGCTGCCAGAGAGTTTTACAGTTAAGTTAAGCAATATACAGACCAACGCGGCCGGGGCTTTCTCAAGAGACGAGGGATCCGCGACAATCCTTGTGGATGAGAAGACCACTATCACCATAGACAATGTATCGGCGGATGAGGGAGGGAGCGCCACCTTTACTGTGAGCCTGGGCGGTGCTGCTGAAAATGACGTAACCGTCGACTATGCCACTTCGGATGGGACGGCCACCGCCGGCAGTGATTACACGGCAGCGAGCGCGACCCTGACGATCCCGAAAGGGAGCATGACGGGCACGATATCCGTGCCGATCACGGATGATGACCTGATCGAGCTGGCGGAGACCTTCTATGTGAACTTGAGCTCACCCAGTGCCAACGCCGCCTTTGGTGATAACCAGGGCGTGGGTACCATTAATGTGCAGGAGCAGGCGGTCATCACCATAGATAATGTATCGGCGGATGAGGGAGGGAGCGCCACCTTTACGGTGAGCCTGAGCGCTCCTGCTGAAAATGCGGTGACGGTGCAATATTCGACTTCGGGAGGTAGTGCTACGGAAGGTAGTGATT
>JAFDHB010000172.1 GCA_019308985.1 Deltaproteobacteria bacterium
GGAGATAGGAGAGGCTCGTGTGCCTTGCAAATCCCTTGTACCAGTTCTCTTTGCTTGTCGGTTTACAGGCCCTACCGAGGGCGGCCATAAGTAAAGAGCCTCCCACGGTGAAGCCATCCCGAAGCTGCCTGCAATCATCAGGCAGGTGTTTGTTAATGGTTTCTACCACCTGGAGTTCTTCTGCGACATGGAGTAACATGGCTATAGCACCGTGGGAGTAACTCCTTACTTTTTGAGGAATACCTTCGGTAAGTCTCTTGAGAAGGTCCTCGGCGCGTCCGAGATATGCCAAAATAACGGGTCTGGGCTTACCGTTGACTCTCCGAGATTCAACGATACTCCAATAGGTCTTGCCCCTTGATTTTCGTTTTTGGAGAGTGGCCATATTAGTGTATACATTAACTCAATTACTCCTTGATGTCAAGCATTTTGTGAAACAAAAACAGGTTAAATATGAGCACTAACAGGCATATTGTAACCAGCGAAGGCGATGTTTACAGACCTAGGGGAAGTCCAGTTATCAGTGTATACGCATTCAGTGATGAATATTGCATCCTAATTCCTTAATATCACGAACAAAATCAGGAGCAATCATATGATCCGCCATGTTTGCGTAGTAAAGTCACGCTGCGTAGTAAAGTCACGCTAGTACAAATCTTTCCGGAATAGGGGATATATCTAAACCGAAGTTCCTGAAAAAATTACCGCCAAAACCGCAACTTCTCAATAAGTCTGGGAGCATGCCCTGAGTGTGGCGATAATTGTTGCCCGGATTATTCACCCCCAGTCCAAACTCGCAACGACCCGTGGGCTGAAAGATGGAAGTCTCTTCTCTGCCCTTGGTGAGGAGCTCGGAGTGGAGGAGGCCAGCGAGGATGAACTTTATGGGGCTATTGCCCTCAGGGTGGGCAAGCATTTTCATCTCAGTATTGGGGAAGAGAGTTTTTCATACAAGCGCACGCAAGGAAAAAAACATTGCCAGGGAAGAGGGCCTGGATGGCATTTATGTTATCCGTACGAGTCTGTCCTCTGACAAACTGTCCCCTGAAGCAACTGTAAGAGCCTATAAGCAGCTATCCTTGGTGGAGCAGGCATTTAGTTGTTTGAAGTCTATTGATCTGAAGGTCCGCTCCATTCCTCATCGCCTGGCAAGAAGGGTTCGGGCTCACGTAATCCTCTGCATGCTGGCCTACTATGTGGAATGGCACATGCGTCAGTTACTGGCACCCATCCTCTTTGATGATGACGATCCTCAAGGAGCAGAGGTGAGTCGCAGCTCTGTAGTGGCCCCTGCGCAAAGATCGACTTCGGCAAAGGCCAAGGCCCGAAGCAAGAGGACCGAAGATAATCTCCCAATACATAGTTTTAGGACCTTGCTAAAGGATCTATCCACCATCTGCAAAAATCGTATTCGCCCAAAGCTGCCGGGTGCACCAACCTTTGATAAGATCACTCTGCCTCCACCAGTACAGGAAAAAGCCCTGAAACTGTTGCGTGTGAGGTTGTGATGTACCCAGTATGGGCAAAATAGATTTCATTCATAACTAAGAATTACAATGGCTTACATCGTTTCGAGTTAGGAACTTCGGTATAGTGAGCGTGGCATGGCAGTGGTTGAAGCAGGGTATGTATATGGTCAGGAGATTGGACAATAACCCAGGCGGTTCCGAGGCCGATTTTCTCAATGGCAAGTTTTATGCCCTTCGCTTCTTTTTTGCCTACGAACTGCCCAAGATAAAGGGACTGGCAGAACGCCTGTCCAAGAATGACGGGCTTACCGTTGAAATGAAAGCAGAATACTTCTCCGACTGAGAAAGCCCACCCAAGGAGTTATTTTGACAGACTTCAAGCGGAGCCTTCACTTTGGATATTCTGAGATTTGAAAAGGTCTCCATAGAAACGATAGGGTTTTATCTTATAGTTCTCAATGGGGACTGGTCTGAGCGTCCATTCAAGATTTCCTTCTTTTCTTGAAACGAGAAACCAACCGAGATATTTGTCATCTCGAAGAGGATATTCCACACGATGGTGGCCGGCGCGGGTTTCCTTTCGCCTCAAACTTCCCTGGAGATAGAGCTCGGTAACAGTTGCAATGCTCCGAACTTCGTTGGCTTTCATAAGATAATGGGGGGACTCTGCTCCCATCCGTGGTATAAGGTCTTCTTGAATTTCCTTTATACGGTTGTAAGCACGGATAAGTCCTTTTTCCGATTTCAGAATGGAAACATCATAGGGTGAGATAACCTCACGAATTTCATTGAGGACTTCCTTGGGCAGGAGCCCGGGTCTAGTGAGCGGGGAAAGAGTATCATGCTTTATCTTTGCAATTAGTGCACGATCAATCCTGGGTTGGTAAGCCAAGGATGCAACCATCTTCCCTGCATTTTCGCCCGCGATTGCCCCCGTGGTGGCGGTAGTCGACACGGCCCAACCTCCAAGGTAAACTCCTGGTTCGAGGCTTCTGGCCCTGCCCGCAGCAAAGATTCCCTTTATATTGGACTGGCCTTTGATATCTGTATCCACGCCTCCGATATTGTAATTGACTTGAGGTATCCACTCAAGTTTGCTTTTGAAGAAGTCTATTCCCATCTCCTTAAGGCGTGAATAATTCAGGCCCATCCATCCCCCGGTTGGAGTGAGTAATTTGACGTCCTCCTCTCGCATGCCGCTGGTATCCAAGTATATGGGGCCGCGCCCCGCTAAATACTCCTCGGCCATGGCCCGCGTGTTGTAATGGGGATCCATTTTGGCACCCAGTTTCGGGCTATACTTCTTCATGAAATCCTCTCCGAGAGCGTTTACAAAGCGGGCGCCAAGGGGAAGAAGCATTGTCTGTCCTTCCCATGCGAAGTCTTTAGGCACGTTCCACACCTTGATGAACTCGAAATTTCGCATACGAACGCCCACATCCAGTGCAATTGCAAAGCCTTCCCCGGTACAGGTGTTAATGCAATAGCTAGGCTTCCAGCTTGAATTCCCGGTACACAAGATGAGGGCTTTGGCCTTTATGATATAAAACTCTCCACTCCGGGTATGGAATCCTGCGATTCCAGCGAGATGACCACCATCCATGATGATATTTGTAATTTGGATTCTGCTCAAACGGCGGACACTCAATTCGTTAGCCCTTTTTACAAGTGATGAAACCAGGCTCTCGCCCCCGGTTCCGAAGGGTCTTGAGAGGATGCTGCTAACATGTTCGAGTCCTCTCTGGTTGATTCGGATGAGGTTTCCATCACTATCTCGTGCGAATTTGTGGCCTAAGGCTTCATAATCCAGAAATCGGTTATAGGACTCGCGAAGGAGCAATTCGATAACATCCTGTTCGATCAGCCCTTCAAAATAAAAAACTAGCTCATCGAGCCACTTCATGATATCTTCATCAGGATTCCATACAATCATGTCACCGCCACAAAAGGAGCCCAACCCGCCCCAGTTCATGGGACCCTTGTCCACGACTAGGACATCTTCTACATAATCTCTTGCTTTTATTGAAGCCCATAACCCTGATAGGCCACAGCCGAGCACCGCTACATCGGTTTGGAGAACATGCCCTAGTCTTTCAAGGCCCTGATTGACTCGATTCATGAAACCCTCCATTCTGTCGATAAGCTCGATAAGCTATTCTCTGTTTGCAACATTTCATGTTCCGTGCCGCAAAAAGCAAATCTTCTTCCAGCGATCTATTTGGGTCAAACGGGACGAAGGGATCGTGGGAGAATTTCCTTGAATGGGTGTACGAAAATTGCTTCACCTGGACAGTTGAGTTCACAGCTAAAGCATGTCATGCAATCCTCAAGATGAGCTGCAACCGACTTGACCCCGCAAATTAGACATCGGTCTGCCTCGGCCATGGTTTCAACAAGGTCAAAACCTTCGTACAATTCAGAAGATACTTTTCTGTCCGTTTGTTCGATGTATCTTCTCTCGTGCCGCATTATGTTCTGTACATGCACGTTTTGAGGGAAATCTACCGTAACCTGTGCTTTCTTGTGTGGCAGAATCTCCAAATCAATCCCCGAGAGAAAGTACATTATTGCTTGGGCGGCTCGCTTGCCTGTGCCGACAGCTTCAGCAACCGAAGAGGGACCTCTTACAGCATCTCCACCGGCAAAAACCTTCTTGATCCGTGTTTGAAAAGTATCAGGGAAAACCTCAATTAACCCCTCTTGGCTTATGATCTCACGGGGGAGGGAACTCAAGTCGGATTCCTGTCCGATAGCAACAATAATCGCATCTGCGACCACTTCTTTCGTATCCGACTCCTGAAATTTGGGCGCAAAACTCCCATGGTCGTCATAAACGCTGACACACTTGACCAGGATGGCTCCCATTACCTTGCCGTCTTCATGCAAGATCTTCTTTACGCCATAAGAAGAAATAAACTCTATTCCGGCTGCTTTAGCAGACTGAACATTGCGTCGATATGCTGGCAGGCTTTTCTCATCTTCAAGCGATACAACGCTGACAGTCTGGGCACCCAACCAAAGGGCGCTCCGGGCCGCATCCATTGCCACATCTCCACCTCCAACCACTATCACCCTTGGAGCGATGGTTGATGTACGACCCGTTTTGATGCGTTCCAAAAAGTCTATCCCATAGACCACACCATCTGCACAGGTGCCATCTACCTTCAATCTCTTGGCCTTGGTGGCACCCAATCCCAAGAAAACAGCCCCAAAATTGTCAGAAATCAAGTCCTGAGTGGTAAAATCCTCGCCGAGAGTTTGGCCGCACTTGAACACGACTCCCATTCGCCGAAGCCGCTCCATGACACCGTCGATTATCTTGCTTGGGAGGCGATATTCGGGAATTTCGTAACGTAACATACCCCCAGGCTGTTCCCTGGTCTCAAAAACGGTTACTTTGAAGCCCTCACTCGCCAGGAAATAGGCGCATGAAAGCCCGGATGGGCCGGAGCCTATAACTGCCACAGGATTGACATGGCGCCTGGGAATCTGACCGTGCTCCTGACCTGAAGCATAATCACCCAGAAATTGCTCAATGGCGCTGATATTGACCGCTGAATCGAACTGATTTCTTGAACATTCCAGTTCGCAGAAGCCAGGACACACCCTTCCTGTGACAGCTGCTAAAGGGTTGTTAGAAAGCATCCTTGTGGCTGCTTCATTTACCCTTCCCATTTCCAAAAGATAGTTGATTTCCCGCATGTTGATACCAATGGGGCAGGCTGCCGTACATGGTGATAAGGTGGGCTGCCGGTAATCGAGTCGAAATACATCGAGAGGACATATCCTCAGACAGGTTCCACAACCGATACATTTTGATTGATCTATGCTTCTCAGCATTTTTCTCTCTCCTTTCTTGGTAAGTGCTTTTGCAGGGTAGGGCGGCGCCCGGTTTGCAGTATCCATAGGAGTGAGAGACAGACTGCAGCATCTTTCTTGGCTATCTGAAAAAACGCAAAATGTGCTCCTTATTTGTATGGAACCATCATGGACATCGGAGTTATTAATCTGATGGCCCCTGACGGGCATTCTTTGATGCACAAGAAGCAATGATAGCACGCTTCAGGATGGCTTATTCTTGGCTTTACACCTTTTGTTTTGCCGTGACCCGGCGTGCCGAAAAAAACGTCCTCAGTGCATAAGTCTACACAAGTACCACATCCGAGGCATTTATCTTCATCTACGATAGGCGGCATAACGAATCTCCATTGTCATGGTAGTAACCAGCGGTTTCTAGTTGACTCTTTATTATTGGTTGATTTCCTTCCACTCGGTCACTGGGTTTCCTTTTATGTTTTTGATCACCAGTATTTTCCCATTGAGCAAAGGATCGCTGTATGGATAGTCTACTCGCTGGTGAAGTCCTCTGGACTCCTTTCTTTCCAGCGCCGCAATAAATACGAGTTCTCCCAGGTCGTAAAGATTCACGACCTCCAGGCAGCGGGTCAGTTCCCAGCGATCTTTTGCTGCGACCATTGTATGTAGTTTTCTCTTCAAACGACGTAGATGTTCGAGTCCGGCTTTGAGCATGGTTTCGGATCGGACGGGACCTGCGTAATCCGCCAGGGTGTGGTTTAACGCTGTATTGGCGTCGAACCAGTCAGTCACCCTTTTATTCTCCAGGAAAGTGGATACGAGATCTTTTTTTTGTTCGATTTGAGTTTCCATGGCCCTATTGTCTATCGCAGGTCTTTTGCGTGCGAATTCAGCCGCATTCTCTCCTCCAATCCACCCGAAGACTGCTGCTCCGGAAATACTATAGGTGCTCTCTTCGCCCGCAGTAAATAGTCCGGGTATGGTGGTTTCAGCTCTCTCATTGGATTCGATCCGTCCCCCGCACCGCATCTCGTATGTTGCAAATTCCAATGCATTCTTTTTGAGATCAATGCCTTCTTCCCGGATGTGTTCGAGAAGGCCGATGTTGCCTTCATTCTCCAGCCCACGGATAAGATATTCATAATCACCCTGTGAAATACCTCTGCAATCCATATAGACCGGACCGGTACCTGCATGTGCGTGACGCTGAAAAATCCGTTTGTCTACCTCCATTATGATATCACCGTGCTTAGTGTCTGGTCTCGTAATGTACTTACCTATTGGCTTTCCATCAGGGCCGGTACAGACTCCGGGCCATGATCCTTGCCCAGCCCTTGCGTAATTCTTTACTCCTGCATGGTTGCTTATCATTTCCATGTTACTCAGCTCTGCACCAAGGCGATAGGCCATTGACCTGCCATCTCCCGTGACTGTAAAAGGGCGTGTATTGTTGGCCATCATGGCAGGTATTATGTTGGGATACATGCGTATCACCAGTCCAGTAGCGAGGATAACGCTCTTGGCACGAAAAACAAAAAACCGATTTTCACGGGTATCAATAGCTACGGCACCAGTGACTCCGCCAACATCTCCGAGCAAATCAAAGACCATGACTCTGTCCATAATCTTAACGCCCCGTTTAAGGGCTTGCTCGGTCAAGACACGTTTTTGGATTGCGCCCCTGTACTTAACATGTGTGAGCATGTGACCTGGGAAGGCATGACCGGAGAAATCGATCTTCCCATTCTGCTTCATGGGAATGCCCCATTCATTCCACAGTTCAACCATTTCAGATGACCGTTCCACCCATGTCTTGACCATCTTTTGTGGTAACCCCGAGAGCATGTATCCCAATTGTCCGAGCATGGATTCTCTGATAAAAAGATTCATGTCAGGGCCATGGTATTCGGGAATATAGGCCCAAAAATGATCGTTTCCGGCACGTCCAGAACCGCTGTACAGGGTGTTTCCCTTTTCGGCGATTACCACGCTTACCCCCAGTTCCGCGGCCCTGATGGCCCCCATCAGTCCAGCGATACCCCCTCCGACACATAGTACGTCGCTTTCGACTCTTTCCATCTTCATGTCAGATCCTTTTCCTTTAACCCGGATTTCGCATTAAAGTTTAACCAACGATTCAAGCCCCAATTCTTTTAGCGTCAGAAGATAAGGCCTGCCGCTTTTCAGATCCCACCCCATAGACGCAAAATAGCCCGCCTTTACGGCATCGAAATCCACAAGCTGACCCGCGGCAGGTCCCACATTCAGGGGCTGCAAAAATCTTTTCGGCAGCTTGAAATCTGTGGGTTTTACGCCCTCGCGCACATTGAAGGCCTGCAGAAGGGTAGCAATCCTTTTACCGGCTTTGATCGCCTCAGTGGCGTCCATATCCCATCCGGTGACAGCAGCGATGTATTCCACCACGGGTACGGTGTTCCCAAGCAAAAAGAGTGAACACATGCCTG
>JAFDHB010000173.1 GCA_019308985.1 Deltaproteobacteria bacterium
ATCCCGATGAAAGACAACGGCTCATGCTCAGGGGCAGGAAGATAGCCCTGGCCAACACTTACTCGGATCGTGTCCTCCAGTTCTCAAAATGGCTTCTGGAGGAAATATGCAATGGTTGAGAAGCCTAGAATATTCCATATCGATTTGTTCCGCAGGGTCAATTCCAACCCTTACTGGCTCAAGGCATTCCAAAGGCATGGCGACACCCGGGCCTTTGATATAAGGGGGGACATTCATCGCCTTGAACCCATACTCAAGGCCTTCATGCCTGACCATATACACCTTGGGGGCAGTGTGAAAAACGGGATTATCGATCCTGGTATGCTTGCCGACGTGAAGGCCGAATCCGGATGCACCATTTCTGTCTTTTATGGAGATGCCAGGTACTCCGCCTACCACTGCGAGCTCGCAGAGGTCGTTGATGCCGTCTACATCAACAACAAGACCCATGTAAGGAAAAACAAAGAACTCGGATATGATAACTTCCACTATTTGCCATGCCCTACCGACCCGGAGGTCTTTCGGCCCATCCAGGGCCCGAAGAGATATGACGTGCTTTTCGTCGGCAATAATAACAGCACCAGCAGGTCGGCCCTCTTGGGAAAAATCCACGACCTCTTCAAACTCACGGTCGCGGGACGGGGTTGGGAAGCCTCACCCTTCAACGTCTTACCGGAGAGCTATGGAGAGGATTTCTCCAGGATCGTAGGTCAAGCCAGGATCTCCCTTGGACTCATTGACGATGCCTGGATCGGACTGGTGGCATGCTTCTCCAACCGCCTGGTAAACACCCTGGCCTGCGGCGCCTTCTTCCTCCAGAGATACACGCCCGGCCTGGAGACCATGTTCGAGAACCATGAACACCTGGTCTGGTACGATAGCCAGGACGAGCTCATCTCCCTAATCCATCTGTACCTGGACCTGCCCTTGGAAAGAGCTCGGATTGGTGCCAGGGGGAGGGAAATCGTCCTGTCAAAATTCACCTATGATCTGGCGGTCAAGAAGATCCTTCAGGACTCTCGACTCAAAGGTCTGCCATAGACGTCCGGCACTCTCCCAGAACCGGTTTGCTTTCATCATATGTTTGGTGCTATGCTACGCTCCCATATCCCCCAACAGGAGGAACGGTTGACAATGGGAAAAAAAGACATCCCGGTCGTAAAAAGGTCCCTCTTCTCATGGATCCTGCCTGGCAATGTAAAATTGCAACTGGCTATCGTCTGTGTGATCTCGGTCACTGTCTTTGCCAGGGTATTCCCCTTGGAAATGCAGAAGAGGATAGTCAACGAGGCTATCAACCTCAGGAAAATCGACCTCCTCTTTACCTATTGCGCCCTCTACCTGGCGGCAGTAATACTATCAGGGATGCTGAAGTACCTTATCAATGTCCTCCAGGTCCTGATCAGCCAGCGGACCTTGGCAAAAATGAGAAAGGACCTCTATAGCCACATCCTCACCCTTCCCTTGAGTTTTTTCAGGAAGACAGGCTCGGGACTGGTGGTATCCTCTATTGTCAGGGAGCTTGCTGCTGCCGGGGATTTCGTGGGCATGGCCCTTGGTGTGCCCATAACCAGCATACTCACCCTACTTGCCTTTGCAGCCTACCTGTTCACTCTGAACTCGTGGCTTGCGATGTTATCCCTGAGCATCTATCCCTTTATCCTGCTCGTGGTCCCGCTCCTCCAGAGAAAAGCAAACCAGGCCAACAACAGGCGGGTTGACGTAACACGGGATTTGTCCAACAAGATAACGGAATCAATTGCCGGAATACACGAGATCCATGGAAACGGGGCCTATCACCTGGAAAACAGAAAATTCGCAACGGTCATTGACAACCTGCTGAAAATCAGGGTGGTTTGGGGGATGTGGCGATTCGGAGTAAAGAGTACCAATAATTTCTTTATCAACCTGAGTCCTTTTCTCATTTTCATGATCGGCGGTTATCTGGCCATCAAGGGCCGATTGGAACTGGGGGCCCTTGTGGCCTTTCTCTCCGCCCAGGAGCGCCTGTACGGACCCTGGAAAGAACTCATTTCCTTTTACCAGCTCTACCAGGACGCATCGGTAGGATACAGGAAAAGCATGGAATACTTCGATGTCCCGGTAGAGTATGAGATAAAGCCGAAAGACCGTAAACCCTATGAACTGGAAGGCGACATCGAGGTAAAAGACCTATCCTTTATCACCGAGGACGGCATAAGGCTGATAGAAGGGGTCAATTTCTCCCTGAAGGCCGGCGAGCATTTTGCCCTTGTCGGCTTCTCCGGCAGTGGGAAGAGTACCCTCGCCCAGTGCGTAGGCCAACTGTACAAATATTCCAGGGGAGAAGTTCTAATCGGCCGCAAGGAGGTATCCAGCCTTACCAAATCCGACATAGTGCGAAATGTGGGTATAATCGCCCAGTCCCCCTTTATCTTTGACGGGACGATCAAAGAAAACCTCCTCTATTCCTACTCCTCCATGGTGGATGAGGAAGGTAATGGAAAGAGTCCCTCCATGCCCGACCTGGATGACCTTATTGAGGTGATCCAGCAAACAGGGGTCTTCCCGGATATCTTGAGGTTTGGCCTCAATACCATGCTGGACCCGGATAAGTACGGGGATTTCGGTCCCCTGATAAACAGGGTCCGGCAGAGTTTTCAGCGCGAGTTCGGCGAGTCTCTTGCCGAATACGTGGAATTCTTCGACGTGAACAAGTACCTGTACTTCTCAAGTATCCTTGAGAACCTGATATTCGGAACACCCAACAAGGATAGTTTCACCATCTCGAGGCTGCCCAAGAACCAGTATTTCCTCAATTTTCTTGATGATGCCGACCTTACAAGGCCCCTTTTGAGCCTGGGGGCCGAGCTCTCGCGCCAGTCGGTGGATATCCTGGGAAACCTGCCACCTGAGAAGGCCTTTTTCGAAAAGAGCCCGGTCAGGCCGGAAGAACTGGATCCACTGAAGGCGCTCGTGGAGCGATTGAGAGGCCAAAGGCTCCACCAATTAGCTGTGGAAGACCGGGAACAGCTCCTCACCCTTGCCCTGCGCTTTGTCCCCGGCAGACACAAAATGGCAAGGCTTCCGAAGATGCTCGAGGAGCTCATACTGGAAGGGAGGGCCATGTTCAGGGAGAGGATCACCAGGGATGATCCAGGGGCCATCACATTTTTTGACATATCCGAATATATGTATGGGCAGACCATCCTGAATAACATCCTTTTTGGCAAACCCAAGACCCAGAAGCAAGAGGCACAAGAGAAGATATACCAGAGCATCATTCGGCTGCTCATAGAGGAGGACCTGCTGGAAAGGATAGTGGAGATCGGGATGCAATTTGAGGTGGGCACCAAGGGAGACAGGCTCTCCGGCGGCCAGCGCCAGAAGATCGCTATTGCCAGGGCATTCCTCAAGTCACCGAGGATCTTGATCATGGACGAAGCGACCTCTGCCCTTGACAATAACTCCCAGGCCCGCATCCAGAACCAACTGGACACCAAGTTCAGGGTTAATACTACCGTGATAGCGGTCGTCCACAGGCTCGACATTACCAAGAACTATGATAAGGTGGCGGTAATGAAGGCGGGCAAAATAGTCGAGATGGGTAGTTATGATGAACTCATTGAAAAGAAAGGGGTGTTTTATGAACTCGTCTCAGGGAAAAGAGGGTAGCTCGGAACGAAGTGAACTCCAGAATAACCTTGAGCTGTTGAGACAGGTATATTTTTTCTCAGGTCTCCCCCTTGAGACTCTAAAAGTTCTTGCATACCTTTGCACGAGGGAACTGTTCCGCAAGGGAGAGTTCCTCTTCCATCAAGACGACAACGACGGGCAGGCCTTCTATATCATATCAGGCAAGGCAGGCCTCCTGTGCAAGGACGAAAAGGGTGAGTTCATGGTCCGTGAGTACGGCCCAGGGGATTTCTTGGGAGGCATGGTCCTTCTTGGAAATATTCGCAGGCTTTTCTCCCTTAAGGCCCTGGAGGACATGAGCTGTTTGATACTGACCAGAGACAACTTTGCTGTAACCCTTGAGCGGTTCCCGGAGCTCATGCGGAAAATTATCCGTTCCGTGGTGAAAGCCATAGAAGAGAGAGAGCAGAAGTTCTTGAACCTTCGAAAAGAGACCTGTGAGACATGTTCTCAAATGATTGGATTTACTTTGCTTTGATCCGGTAGCAGCGTAAAACTCCAGACTCCTGTCTGGAGTTTTACGCTGCTGAACAACTGACAACAAGAAGGTCGTCGATTGCTTTCCCTCAATTCATGGATTTGCCTGTTTTTCATAAACATGATAGTATGATTTTTATTAGCCGATTACCATATTTGACTTGGCCCTAAAAACCCGAAACGAGTGATTTTTTCATGCTCTCCATCCAATTGAAAAACGATATGAAAGAGCTTAAAAGGCTCCAGAAGTCCGTCGAAGACCTTGGCGACACCCTTCGCCTTTCAGGAAAAGTTCTGTTCCACATCAACCTTGCCCTGGAGGAGATCTTCACCAATATTGTCTCGCACGGATATACTGACGAGGGAGAGCACCTCATAAAGATAACCATGAGCCGAGAAAACGACTTTCTCTGTTTTAGAATCGAAGATGACGGAATCCCTTTCAATCCTTTAAAGGCAAGACCCCCGGAACTAAAAGGTCCTTTGGAGGAAAGGCCTATTGGTGGGTTGGGATGTTATCTTATGAGGTGCTGCATGGACGATGTCAAGTATGAGAGAAGAGGTAACAAGAACATCTTGACTATGAAGCGATGCATAAACACTGAAAGGCCGAGGCCTGTGAACAATTGCTGAAAGGCATGTGACCAAGTTCAGCGTCTCTCGCAATGGCAGCCGCTGAATTCGGCCCGATACTTCAAAGGATATTCGCGGAGGTAGGATAGAATGGATATCACACAGAAGAAAGAGAGTGATGTTTCCATATTTCTTCTTAAAGGTCGCCTCGATTCGAACACCTCACCGAATTTGGAGCAGAAGATAGTCGAATCAATCAATGGTGGGGCAAAGAAGATAATTATAGACTTTCAAGGTCTTGACTATATCTCCAGCGCGGGCCTCAGGGTCATAAACAAGACCCTCAAGCAACTCAGGCAGAAACAAGGCAAGCTCGTACTCTCCTCCATGCAAGATTACGTGAGAGAGGTGTTCGAAATCGCGGGTTTTGATTCCTTCATACCGATTGTCTCCTCAACGGACGAAGCCCTTGCAAACATCTAGCCCGAGAGGCTTGGAGCAAGAAAAGATGCCCACCCTCTCCAAATTCCACCAGGAAAACTTCACAGATCCATCGGTAACCAGGGAGTACCGTCTGTTCATCACCTGAGGCCTATCAGGCCTCTGTTACCCAGTTCCCTAAGGAACTGGGTAACAGACACCTCCGCCTCCCTTTTTTCCAATCGATAACTCTTGGAAAACTCAACGGCGATAGCGCGCACTGAACGGTTTCCGTTGATAAGATCCCATACGGTGGTGCCCAGCTTGTCCAACTGGATCTCCTTGGTCTTTTGGATGTCCCTTTCCTTGCCAAGCCTTCTTACCAGGCCTGCAAACCACGGACGTATACTTACAGTGTAGGTCAGATGGACCTCTCCGGTCTCCAGCCGCTTCTCCTTGATCCGGGGATTCTTGAGAGGGATGCTTGCCAACGCCTCTGATCGGGTTATCGCTGGAGCATCCTTCTTTTTTCTTCTAAATACATACATATCCCTTGCACACCCGCTCAAAAACCGCTGGTTCAATATTTCCTCTCCCCTGGTAACCAACCCCGAGTATGCGATTCTTCTCCTCTACATGCCACAGCCGGAAACGCCGCAGGGAGGGCTTCAAGTTTGTGATGCACCTAACCCGGCCAAAGAAGGTTGAAGCAGGCTCCGGCTTCCACTCCAGGCCATCCATTTTCGGGGTCCGGATCTTTCGAAATTGCTTCTTGTGCAAATAGGGCAACTTCTCCAGGAAGGAGAAAAGGCCAGCCTCGTCCATCAGGGCCGATGCCGGGGCCCACCTGTGCAGGGTAATCTTCTGGGCCTTTCGTGAAAACACCATCTCAAACTCCCCCGCCTCAAAGCGGTGCTTGGTCAACTTGTAGGCACCAGGGACCAGGACACGAATATCGAAAACCGCCCAAAGCACCCAGTCGTCCGTTCGGTGGTCTTGAAAGGATTCCAATATACGGGATGAAACCGCGTCTCCTGTGCCGGGCTTCCCCTTTTCAAAGAATTGAAGGGCAGTGACTCTCTTGCAGGTGGGGCAGTATATGATCAGGCCTTTGCCCCGCAGACCTTCTCCTTTCCAAGAAAACCCAAAGGCCCTGAAAGGCTTCAGGGTCTCCCGCCATGCCTGCGGCAATGCAATCTCCCGAATCAAGCCCCTCAATTGCTTGTCCTGGCCTGACTTTAGTTTCTTCAGTTGATCCTTGGGAGAAAATACCCCTTTTATGGGCCTTGACCGGAGCTCCATGACAGGGCCGAATTCGTCTTCGAGCATGACGTAGCCTGGTCCCAACTTTGCCATGTCCCACTCAGAGGGCATCACAAAGCGGACGCCGTCCCAGGCAAATTCCTTCCATATCATGTTACAGGCGACTCGCTTTACCCGAACGGGCAGGCAAACATTCGCTCCCGGATCCGTGAAACCACTAGCGGGGGATGAATCGTTCCATATCCTCCTTCTGCCATTTCATGCCCCCTTGCCTCCCGTCCGCGGGCTTCTTGTATTCCGGGTGTTTCTTCTTGTAGCAATTCAGTTCCTCTTCCAGCAAGTTGGTCATGGTGATCTTTACCGAGTTTCCTATCTTTTCCTCCACGTCCTTGGTATTGTGCTGGAGGATAAGACTTATCCTATTGTTCTCCTCGTCCACGAACGACCACTTCCATGCAATTACCACGTGGAATGGATCTCCCCTCCACTCGGAAGGCTCCCCAAACCTTTCTTCAAAAAGTTTCAGCAGCTTCTTGTAGAAGCCCTTGGAAGAATCCGCATACTTCAACTTTATCCTTACTATTCTCCCCGGTTCAAAGCAGGTGCCATAGGCTATGATCCCGCTCTTGAACCCCGCCTGGGGCCCTATTTGCACCTCCCGTATGTACTCCATATACCGTGTGGGTAACGAGGTCTCCATGCGGACCCTATCCTTGTACTGCTCAATGTTCGCGCCAAGGACAAAGCCTGCAATACCGTGTGGTACGCC
>JAFDHB010000174.1 GCA_019308985.1 Deltaproteobacteria bacterium
CTGGGCCATGGACTTGTAAAATTCTATGGCCCGCTTTTCTTCATGTATGGCGTGAATCATCACGTCCTGATCCGTGGAATCCGCGTCCAGGGGCCTTTCCTCCAGGATAATTGACAGGTTCATGCTGGGCCCTTCCTTGAGATCCGCATCATGAAGTGCGATGGTTTCCTCAAAGAAGGCCTTTTCCAGCAAAAACTTGTGTTCCAACTCATCAAGGGCGAGTTCTTTCACCAGGCTCTTGGCCCTCGGGTCCTTGACCTTTCCGTAAGCATCTTTGTATGTCTCGAAACTCTTGGACTCCATCTCAATGGCCTTTTGCAAGGCAGTTTCCCGTGTGTAGCAAACGTCTTCTTTCTCCATAACCTGGGCTCCTATTCCGATGTGTAGTTAGTGAAACCATCTGAAGAATTCGTTTACATCAATATCTGGCCTAATTCAAGGGCAATTATTGTCCGGTTCTTTACGGGATCCCGGTTTTCGGAACATCAGGACGGTCACGGCTGTGATGAGGATCAGGAGGGCGAGAAGTTGTGTGACCGTCATATCCGTCCCTGGAATCGTGGCCCTGAAGTCTCCCCTGAAACGCTCGATATAGAGACGTGAGATACTGTGAAGGATAAGGTACCATAGAAATACTTGTCCATCATAGTGTTTCTTGCCCTGGAGCACGATGAGAGCGCCGAAGATCAGGAGTCCTGCCAGGAAAGAATAGATTTGAGTCGGATGAAGTGGGACATTCAAGGGTGCCAGGGAGTCAGGATTTGAGAAAACCACACCCCAGATGGCATCCGTGGGCTTACCATAACAACACCCGGCCATAAAGCATCCTATCCTTCCAATGGCTTCACCGATTGCAAGGGACGGGGACCAAAGGTCAGCCATTTTCCAGAAGGGCAGGTGGTGGTGCTTGAGGTAGAATATCATGGCAGGAACAACCAGCAAGATCCCACCGGAAAAGCCCAGCCCACCCTTCCACACCTTGAAGATTTCAACGGGGTGGGAGAAAAAGAAGGATACATTCATGACAACATAGGCCAGCCTGGCCCCTGCCGCACCCAGGATCGCCATAACCAGGCCGGTCTCAACAATCCTTGTACCAGGCACACCGTGAGCCTTGCCGGTCTTAACGGCAAGATAAGTCGCAACAACTATCCCTAAGACGGCAAAAAAACCGTAGGAATGAATAACTAGGGGGCCCAGTGTTATGAGCTCAGGATACATGGCGGACCAGGAAAATGGGATGGAAAATCAATCTCCTTTCTCTCTTCCGGAAAACAATATGTTTCCAGCCACCCACAGTGCCCCGATGGTAATGGATGCATCGGCGATGTTAAAGGCCGGCCAGTGTAAGGATCCAATGTAGAAATCGAGAAAATCGATAACATGGCCAAGCAGCAAACGGTCAATGAGGTTGCCGACCGCTCCTCCCAGGATCAAAGAAAGGCCCAGGACTATCCTATTGCCCTCGCTCTTGAGCTTGAAGTACAGGTATAGGAGCAAGAGTATTACCGCCACGGTTGCGATGGGGAGGATGTACGTAGTAAGGAGACCTTCCGGCCTGTTCATAAGACCGAATGCAATACCTCGATTCCTGACATGGACCAGGTTGAAAAAGCCTTTGATCACGGGCAGGGTCCCGTATGCTGGAATAGTCCTGGCGATCAGGACTTTCGATGCCTGATCCAGGAGGACGATTATCGAGGCCGGGTAAAGGAAAAGACGGGTCTTGTTGCTCACTGGGAGAGGTACCCCGCTTCTATCATTGCATCAAGGCATCTGCGACAAACCGTGGGGTGCTGATCATCATCGCCCACAGTGGGATCATGGACCCAGCAGCGTTCGCATTTTGGGTCCTCTGAAGGCCGAACCCTTACCTTCAGGCCGGCTATCTCCTCACTTTCGTATGCCTCCTCCAGGTCATCATGGTCCACCAGGTCCACCGAGGAAACGATGAAAATGGTCCTCAGTTGATCCCTGTATGCTCCGATGGTTTGGCTCAGGCCAGTCGGTAGGACCAGGGAGATGGATGCATCCAGGGAATGACCTATGCGCTTTTCTTTGCGGGCTATTTCCAGGGCCTTGGTTGCCTCTCTGCGCACCTTGAGTATATCATCCCAACGGGCCGCAAGCTCCCTGTCCCTGTACTCCTCTTTCACGGGTATGAAGAGTTCGGTGTGCACACTGGAAGGGCGGCCGTCTTTTTTCATGTGTTGCCATACTTCGTCCGCGGTAAAGGAAAGTATGGGGGCCATGAGTCTCACAAGGACCTCGAGTATCTCATGCATGGCAGTCTGGGCGGACCTGCGGGCCAAGGAGTCGGGAGAGGATACATACAGCCTGTCCTTGATGATATCCAGATAAAAGGAAGAGAGGTCGAGGACACAAAAATTGTGGAGATGGTGGTATACAGGGTGAAATTCAAAATTCTCATAGGCCCTCAGGATCCGTTCATTTATTTCCTGGAGCCTGTTGAGTGCCCACCTATCCAATTCTTCCATCTTTTCATAGGGGACCCTATCGGCGGCAGGGTTGAAGTCATTGAGGTTCCCCAGCAAATAGCGACAGGTATTGCGAATACGTCGATAGGCCTCGGTAAGTCGCTGAAGGATTTCCTCCGAGAGGCGGATGTTGTCTCTGTAGTCTTCCCCAGCCACCCAGAGCCTGATTATCTCCGCACCGTACCTGTTGATAAGATCCTCGGGCGAAATGACGTTCCCGGCGGACTTGTGCATGGCCTTGCCCTGGCCGTCAACCACGAAGCCATGGGTGAGCACCGTCTTGTATGGTGCCCTTCCTCTGGTGCCCACGGAACAGAGCAATGAGCTGTGGAACCATCCCCTGTGCTGGTCACTCCCCTCGAGATAGAGGTCTGCGGGACTCTCCAGGTAATCCCTTTTTTCCATGACCGCCGCGTAGCTGACGCCTGAATCGAACCACACGTCCAGAATGTCGGTCTCTTTCCTGAAGCGCTTCCCTCCGCACTCCGGACAAGTGGTGCCGGGTGGTATCAGTCTTTCCTCGGGTTCCAAGAACCATATATCCGCCCCGTGTTCTTCAAAGAGCCGGATGACATGCTCCAGTATTTGTTCAGATATGATCACCCTGTTGCACTCAAGGCAGTAAAATACGGTAATTGGAACGCCCCAGGCCCTCTGTCTTGAAATACACCAGTCCGGTCGCTTCTCAACGAGTCCATAGATACGATCCTGTCCCCAATTAGGGATCCATGACACCTCCTTTATGGCCTTGAGGGCCTTTTGGCGAAGGCCAGTCCTGTCCATGGAGATAAACCATTGTTGCGTTGATCTGAAGATGACCGGCTTTTTGCATCGCCAGCAGTGGGGATATTCATGGGTTATCTCTTCTTCCTTTAAGAGCATTCCCGATTCTTCCAACTTTTTGTTGACTGGCTTGTTGGCCTCGAAGACGCCCATTCCTGCAAAAAATCCCACATCCTGGGTGAATCTTCCTGAGTCATCTACGGGAGAGTAAACTTCAAGCTCATATTCAAGTCCTGTCTCGTAATCCTCTCTCCCATGTCCCGGGGCGGTATGTACGCAGCCGGTTCCTGCATCCAGGGTAACGTAAGGCGCCAAGACCACCAGCGATTCGCGATCATAAATAGGATGCCTTGCCTTTGAATATTCAAGGTCCTTGGGGTCCAGATCAGCGATTATCTCATAGGAATCAATGCCGAAGGTATCCATACAAATTGCTGCGAGGCCCTTTGCCAATATGAAGACCTGGTCCCCACCCACATCCGCAGCAACGTATTCGAGCTGAGGGTGTATGGCTATTGCCAAGTTTGCGGGGATGGTCCAGGGGGTGGTGGTCCATATGACGAAAAACACATTTTTCCCTTTCAAGGCAGGGTATTTTTTCCCAAGGTCGGTTATCAGGGGAAATTTTACAAATATGGACGGTGAGGTATGTTCTCCGTATTCGACCTCGGCCTCTGCAAGGGCGGTCTGGCAGGATGTACACCAGTATATGGGTTTCTTGCTCTGGACAAGGCTCCCGTTGAGTGCAAACTTGCCGAACTCCCTGACGATGGTCGCCTCGTAGTCGTAGGCCATGGTCAGATAGGGATTATCCCACTCCCCTAAGACACCCAGGCGCTTGAACTCGGAGCGTTGAATATCGATGTACTTCTCCGCGTAGCTTCGGCAGTATCGTCTTATTTCCACCTGCGACATCCGGGCCTTTTTCGGCCCAAGCTCCATGTCAACCCTATGCTCTATGGGAAGACCGTGACAGTCCCAACCAGGTACGTAAGGGACATCGTAGCCTGCCATTTGTTTGGACTTGATAATGATATCTTTGAGTATCTTGTTAAAGGCGGTTCCCATATGGATGTTGCCGTTTGCATAAGGCGGGCCGTCATGGAGCATGTACGGTTTTCTGCCCTTTGAAATCCTCCTAATCTCCTGATAGAGATTATCCCTTTCCCATCTCTCCAGGATCTCTGGTTCCTTCTTTACCAGGTTTGCCTTCATGGGGAAGTCGGTCTTCGGGAGATTAAGGGTTTCCTTGTAGTCCATCTAGCGGGCCTCCATCACAAATGATTGGTTTTGATTACCAAATATGGTCCGGCAAGTCAAACTGAATGTATCTTTGACTCGCGGCTAAAGGGATATGGGCCCGGGTTCCCTTTCCTCCTCGGCTAGATAGGGAGAGCTGTGGCATGGAGGCCTAGGTTTGATTGAACTTTGAAACCCACGCCCTCCCCATGGCCTCTGAATTTTGGCTTCTCTACATCCTCGGTTCTCGCGGGGCTATGGTCCATTTTAGGGGTGGAGCAAAATCGGGCCCTTGGAACTGCATCTTTAACATTGAATTCATGGCCATATTTGGATAATGTGATTTTCTTGGAGCTAGAGGTCGGGAAATTTTTTCGAGGAGGAGTTGATAAAATTGACAGGTTCTAAAGCACAGGACAACAAGGCCCGGGATAGCAGGCAGGACATGGTAATGATGTTCCAGCCCTTTTCCAAGTCGGTCTCCTCCGTAGAGAAGTGTAAGAGGCTTATGGAACTGGTGTCCCCGGAAGATACGCTTGCAGTGATCATAAATGCGGATCCGGACTCAATCGCGAGCGCCCTGGCCTTGAAGAGACTGTTTTGGAGAAGAGTAAAGAAGACATTGATCTTCCACATAAATCCGATAAAGCGCGCGGATAATTTGGCGCTTATAAAATTGCTAAAGATAGACCAAAAGAATATTCGAAAGGCGATTCACAGGGAGATCACTAAGTGGGCCCTTGTGGATTCACAGCCCTATCACGACGAACATTTCAACCGGTTCAAGTTCGACATTATCATCGACCACCACCCCTTTGATGGAAGGACAGCCGCCCAGTTTGTCGACATCAAACCGGACTACGGGGCCAACTCGACCATAATGACGGAATATCTCAGGGCCGTGAAGATCAAACCCTCTCCTCGACTCGCTACGGCCCTATTCTATGGCATCAAGACGGATACCGATAACTTTGTCAGGCCATCGACCCAAAATGACATCAATGCCTTCAGGTATCTATATCAATACGCCAACCTGAACATCATCAAGAAGATAGAATCATCGGAAATAACGAAAAAGACCCTTGAAAGCTTCAAAAAGGCCATCGAAAACCTCACTTTTGTCAGGGATATCGCCTTCATACATATGGGGAAAGTAAACGATCCCGACATACTCGTCATTATCGCCGATTTTTTCTTGAAGATGGCCGAGGCAACCTGGTGCATTGTATCGGGCATTTACGGTAACAAGTTCATAATCATTTTTCGAAACGCGGGATTTCGACTGGATGCGGGCAAGCTTGCCCGGAAACTCTTTGGGGAATGGGGTACGGCCGGGGGCCATAAGAGCGCTGCCAGGGCGGAGATCCCTATTCATGACATCGAGGAGGCCGGAAAAGGAGAGCTTGACGTCAGGAAGATTATTCTCCAACGGATAAAGGGAATGTAACGATTTGTGTTGCAGTGCTACAGGTGCTCCAAGAGGTCCAAACATAAAAGGGGGTCTTTATCATGGCAAACGTCCAAGTGATTGATGATAAACTCTTAGAGGGCGTGAAGAATTGTATCAGCAACGGAGATGAAGCTACCTTAAGGGCATTCATTGACGAGCTTCGACCCGCGGACCTTGCCGACCTGGTAGAGCACCTTGATCCTTCGGAAAGACCTTTTATTTTCAGATGCCTGGAGCCAGAGGGGGCCGGAGAAGTCCTTGTGGAGATCGAGCCCCCGGTCCAGGGAAGGATCCTCAACGAGCTTGATAACCAGGTTCTTGCTGAGATCGTTCAAGAGCTGGACTCGGATGATGCTGCTGATCTCGTCGGGGACTTGCCTGCCGAACGGGCTAGAGCGATCATTGAAAGCGTTGAGGAAGAAGTATCCGAAGAACTGGAGAAGCTCCTCCCTTACCCGGATGATACCGCCGGCGGTCTCATGGCCTTGGAATTCGTCGCTGTCAGGGAGGATGCCACGGTACAGGAGGCTATTGAGACGATAAGGAGAAAAAGGGAGGAGGTGGAAAACGTCTATTACCTGTTTGTAGTGGACCGGTTTGAGAGGCTTGTAGGTGTGGTCTCACTAAAGGACTTGGTCACGGAGCCTCCGGAAAGAAGAATCAGGGACATAATGAATCCTGAGGTGATAACGGTGGACGTGGATGCGGATCAGGAAGAGGTGGCATCTATTGTGAAGAAATACAATCTGGTTACGATTCCCGTAGTTGATAAGGGGCACCGGCTGGTCGGCAGGATAACCCACGATGACGTCATAGACGTAATCGAAAAGGAGGCTAGTGAAGACATGACTCTCATGGCCGGTGTGATCCACCAGGAAATAGCCGAGGAGTCCCCCTTGAAGATTTCCCTGGCCAGGATACCATGGCTCATTGCAGGGCTTTTCGGAGGTATTCTTGCCGCTGGTGTGATCAACCAGTTCGAATCTTCGCTGGAAAAGATTCTCGCCCTATCATTCTTCTTCCCGGTAATTATGGCCATGGGAGGTAATTCAGGCACACAGGCTGCAACTATTGCTGTCAGGGGGCTTGCCACCGGAGACATAAGTCTGGTGAATACGGGCAGAAGGCTCTGGATGGAACTCAAGGTTGCACTTATGAACGGAGTGATA
>JAFDHB010000175.1 GCA_019308985.1 Deltaproteobacteria bacterium
CGCCCTACGGGCTCCCTCCGTATCACCTGCTCCCGGGAGCAGCTAACTTCGGAGGTAACGGGAAACCGGAATTTTTAATTGTCGCTGAGAGGAAAAAATAGTTGACGTCAGTCAAAGATCCCTTCCCGCCGAAGCCACCATAATCACCAGCTCATGCAAAGGGGTCTGCACTTGGGTGAAAGAGGCGGCAGAGGAAAGGAGGATGAAGGTCATGGTTTTTGCGCCGGATCTTGAGAATATCCGGGCCTGGTTTGATATCCCCAAGAGATACTACCAACGCAACAAGGAAATGGTGGAAAGTTGCGATCTGCTTCATGCCTTCATCAGTGCCGAGGGCGGGTTTATCGGCTGAACGAGGTTTGAGGTGGAATACGCCGTAAGCCTTGGAATCTCTGTTCAGGTTCATTGGGAAAATGGACTTTCTGAATGGATTTTTCAGTATTCTTTCCCCTTTCGGACTGGAAAACGGGCATTTTTGTTGTCTTGGGAGGGGTTTTTCAGTAAAATTCGTTTTGAGTTAACACGACTGCCATCAGGTGCTGAATCTCCTTAGCCACGGCAGATATACCTTTCGTCATGAAACTTCGCGGGCTTCAAAAAGATAGGCAGAGGAATTTCCATCGTGACAATTTCACTCCTCATCAATGAGTTCCGAAAACTATTCGGTAGAAGAAAAGCGGATAAATCGAGTAGAGTCTCACGATCTTTTGACGATAGTTGTCCAAAATGCGGCAACGTGACTTTTTCCTACGATTCCTATTGGAACGAATCATGTTGCCAGCAATGTGGCTGGACAATCCAGGGGAACAGGGTAAGACCGGTTCAAAATAAACAATTGGGTATCGAGAACAAAACAGCAGCGAGCCCAGCGAAAACATCTGGAGATCTAACCTTTAGCTATACCAAAATTTCCTTGTTTGCTAGCTGTCCGAGAGCATATGAATACAAGTATGTACAGAGAGAAGAAGAGCTTTTCTCAACAATCGAGCAGCACCTGGGCAAATCTATCCATTCGGCATTGAAATCTGCCTATACTGAGAGAAATGCTGGCACCAGTATTTCAGTGGATTCTCTTATTAGAGCATACCGCAAAGCTTGGCAATCCCTGGACAGCGGAAATGTCAAAATCGTAAAGAAAGGCGTTGCCCCTTCTGAGTATTACTCGAAGGGCCAGGACATGCTTAAATCCTTCTATCACCGTGTACTTGAGGTAGACAAGGGCGAAACGGTTGCCCTGGAGAAATACTTTGAAATAAAACTCAATAGTGCTATCCGTTATCGTGGCGTTATCGATAGAATCTCAAGAGAACCAAATGGCAAAGTGAGGATAACCGACTTCAAGACTGGCAGTCGTATAAATGAGCCTACAGAAGATTTCCAACTAAGTTCGTACGCACTATGGGCATTTGAGGAATTTGAGGAGAAGGATCTCGAAGTCGTTTTTGAGGCGCTAGCTGACGGAAAAAGCATGCGTGGGAGACTCAAGCAGTCGGAAATGCCTACAATTAGGAAGAACCTATTGGCGGCGATTAACAATGTCGTTTCCACAAAGACCTTTTATGCGAAACCTTCACCATTATGTGAGTGGTGCGGTTACAGCCCAATATGCAGCGATTCAGGAAGATATTATGTCGGCCGCAAGGAAACAAGGGCAGTAAGCAGAGATCCAAGAAAGTGTCCGCGATGCGGTGGGGATCTTGAAGAAAGGTCTGGTCGCTATGGATCGTTTATTGGCTGTGCAGAGTTTCCTGACTGCCGTTATACAAGAGAAGATTGGTAGAGATTTTTTCTGCTTACAAAGTATGCAGCCACGCCTGATTATTACGTTTCGGAGAAAAGGCAATGAAAAGTGATCCGGATATCCTAGCCTTTGTTGAAAAAGTCGGAGCAAAGGAGCCTTCGCCGCAAAGCGATAAATATGTGCAGTGGCGTGCCTTGTTCAGGCGATCAAACTATTTTGTTTTCCGTGGCGATTTCATGGTAGTGAAAATAAGTCGCAGTAAAAGGCCATTCTGGGGAGTGGGGAGGGACTTCGTCGAGCTTTTGAATTCTCTAGACGATTATTGGCTTGTTTTGTTGGTGTCACACCGTGAGGGGTGGGTCTTCAACAAGAAGGAGGTGAACTTTCACATCTCCAGCGCGAAATGGAGACTCCGTGAGGCCGACAACAATTATAAGATCAACTTTCCTTTGCCTGACGGGAACTCGTTCTCATCGCCCGACAACTTCCTTAAGAAGGTCTCTAGCGTAAAAAGAGGATAGCAGCCCGAAGAGTACCAAATGAATAAGGGAGACACTGCCACGCGAATAACTGTTTCCACCGAACAAAACCTCCCCTTCAAAGCCTGAAAAAATGGACTGCAAATGAACATCTACGGTGGCAATCTGTCCTACCAAGCCACAGAGGATGACCTCAAAGCCGCTTTCAGCCGCTTCGGCGAAGTCACTTCAGTATTCCAGGGAGGTAGATTCGTAATTAAATAAGTCGATCTTAGGTCTTCCTCAAGAACGAGGCGTTTGGAGTGCCCATGCCACGATCTGCAAGACTTCACCCTCCAGGCGTCCTTCACCTCACAATGATCCGGGGCATTGACGGTGCCATGAGCGGAACAAAGATGGCCAGGCTCTTGAACATGAGCCAAGCCCGTGTGTTGCCCATGCGATAAGGAGGGGAGAGAGCGTTGTGAAGATGAAAAAGCTCAAGATGCTTGGCCCATAATTACCGAATTATGAATGAACGTCCCCAAGAGATTTGCGGCGTGCGAGTGAAAACATCAAGGATACGGAAACGGCAAATGTGGCTGCAAAGAAAAGCCAGGCCGGATAGTAAGTTCCAAAGGTGTCATAGGTCCAACCCGCCAAGGTGGGGCCGACAATTCTTGCAAAGGTTACAATCCCCCCCAACACCCCCAGTATAGAGCCCAAAGCAAGCCTGCCAAAGTTCTCTCTCAGGATCGCTCCCCTTAAAGGGGGAGCGCCCCATGAGAGGGGGAAAAATAGCAAAAAGAGGTACAAGGGCCAACCCCTCTCTGCGTGGGCCAGGAGGAGTATGGCGATGGCACCGAGGGAATATAGTGCGGCCATAACATAGAACTTGTTCAACAGGTCCCCCAGCCATCCGAAAGAGAACCTCCAGATGATACTGAGCAAGGGAATGGAGGCCCCAAAAAAGGTGGCTCTCCTCCTGCTAATGCCTATGGTGCTCAGGTAAGGCATGATATGGGTGGTCAAGGCGGAGAGAGTCATGAGGCGAATCATCTCCGAGATACTCAGGTACCAGAAAACCCTTGTTCCAAGGGCGGTCTTAAGG
This sequence comes from Deltaproteobacteria bacterium, assembly GCA_019308985.1. The sequence goes on from JAFDHB010000175.1 coordinate 3,311, forward strand.
TCGATTGCCGTCTCCTCTTGTAGAATAGCTCTTTGTGCTCCCGCAGCGGATCTCCCGTCCGGCAGGTATCCATACTTTTCAGGTCTGTGACGAACTACAAGAGAAAGGGGTATGCCAAGAACAAGCATACCGGTTCCAAGGATCACGAAGGCGCTCCTCCACTGGAAGGAATCAATCAGGATGGTAACAATGGGAAGAAGGATTCCCCCCGCGCCGATACCCGTATTCATTATTCCAAGGGCCTTGCCCACGTCTCTTTCGAACCAGTTGGCAACGGCGGTAGTGAGAACCGTTGCGGTACAGGCGCTGGCCCCCAGGCCAAGGACTAGAAAGGCCCCGTAAAACATGGTGAGATTTGTTGTCTTGGCCAGGAGAAAAAATCCGGCGCCTATGAAAAGGCTCCCGGAGAAGAGCAGCCTTCTTGGGCCAAAGCGATCCACGAGGAGACCTACTACAGGAGCAAAGAGGCCGAGCTCCAGGCCCCGCAGGGATGCTCCCAGGGAAATCTGGGTGTAACTCCAGCCGAATTCTTCAAAGATGGGCTCGAAGAAGGCCGTAAAACCCGTCATTATGGTGCCGCTTACATAGAAGCCGAACAGGAAGCAGGCAAGGACTATCCACCAGCCGTAGTAGATAGGCACTATTTCTCCCCCACAGAGCCACTGGAAAGGTCGTGGAAAGACCGATCGAGCTTGAGCAGGTTTCCCATGATTTCTGAATGAAAGTCCTTTTTGTGGACGGCCTTGAAAGTGCCCGTGGGGAAACTCTTATGGCATCTCAGGCAGGTGCCGACTTTTTCCACGCGGTCCCGCACCTCCTTGGGCAGGGGGCCCGACAGGGGCCAGTGATGGCCAACGGTCTGGACCTGTTTATCATCTCGGGTGACCACCTGGTCATAGCCCATGGGCAGGTCCGGTATCGGCGGTATCTGAAGGCGGGCCTTCTTGCTAAGAAGCTCTCCTGTTGCGGTTGTAATGTCTGCGTAAAAGCCTTTTGTGTAACCCTTGAGGTATCTACCATCACAGGCCCCGTAGCCCAAGGCCTTGCTGCTGGTGTGACATGATACACAGGGGCGGGCTTCTCTCGCCCTCGTATGGGGAGCAGATGGAGCCATGTCAATGCCCCTTTGACCCTCCGGCCCGCTGTTTTCAAGGCCCGCCGGGGTCCTCCAGATCTTGTTTTGAACGAGTGTCTTACCGTCGGGCCCTATGACGGTCGTGATCTGCTGGCAGCCCGGCATTATGGGGCTCACCCTGCCCTCGCCGTTGATTCCGAGGACAGGGTCTTCCCAACGCAAATAGCCTCTGGATTCGTAAGCCTTACCAGGCCCCTTCACCGCCTTTCCGTCCCTCCTGGATTCTGCCGTATGTCCATCGGGAAAATGTTCGCTCCCTGAGGCGATCCAGTCGATAGACCTCTTGCCCTTGGAATAGTCCACCTTGACGTGACAGCCATAACACTGGGGTCCCCAGGTAGAGTGACAGGTATAGCATTCGAGTCTTTTCAGGTGGCTTTTCACATTAATCATGGCCGCCGGAGCTCGTTCAGGGGTCTGCCATCTGTTTTGTTGAGCGATGGTTTTCAGTTGCGGTACTTCAAAATCAAGTCCGCTGGCCGAATGCAGAATTACACGGTTATCTCTGCGTACCACGTTACCAAAGGGGTTTCCACGGGTAGTCAGCAGATATCCGTCCCCGCTGGGATAGAGGGTGTTATACTCCTTTTGATTGACCAGTAGTTCCCTTGTCACCCCCCTGGGCTGACCCATCTCCAAATCACGCCCGAATTCATCTCCCCAGCCCATAGGGAGCTCCCACGGATAGTGAGTCGGTGTGCCATGACAGTCCGTGCATTCTATCTCCACCTCTGCAAGGGTGGTCCCCGAGAGATTCCCGTTACCATGAATGGAAGTGGTTGAATGACAATCTTGGCAGAGGAGTCCCCCAGGGGGATTGCCTTTGCGGCTCTGGATCCTATGGTGAAGGTCATCGCGGATATAGAGGTAATACTTGGTGTGGAGTTTGAGCATCTTGTCCCCCGTCTCGGTCAGCGGCGTACCATAGGGGAACTCCATGAGCCCTTGGAATGATACCCCTATCCTTTTCCCCCTGTTGTGACATGAGGCGCAGGTCTCAGAAGGAATGCCGGAATACACCTTGCCGTTCACCACTACCTTGGCCTCCTTGGAGGCCTGGATGGAGTGTACTAGGGGGTGCCCTTTTTTGTCCTTGGGAATGCTCGGGTCAGAGCCTTCATAATACCCCTCGTTGCTATAGGGGATGTGGCAGGCGGCACATCCCATTCCACGAAAATCTCCCCGCTTGTCCCTCCCTCTGACACCCAGGTGGCACCGTTGGCACTCTGATCGAATATAGGTGTACACGGCCTGTTCCGGATGCTCTGAAATGGTATCAAGGTCTACCTCGGGTAGCCTTTCGAGCTTTTCGGGGAAATTGTTGGGGAATCTCCTCATCATTTCCTGCATGTAAGACCTGTACTGCTTGCTACCAAATATGGGTACCGGACCGTCAGGATCGTCAATGGAATAGTTGCCATAACAGGTCTCATAACCCGTCCCGGCCGGACCCCAGCCCCACAATGCCCCTTGTATCTTGCCGGCCTCAGTCTGCATCAGGGAACGGTGCTCTGCGTAGACCCACTCGGCATGGCACTGGCCGCAGGTCCTGTCATTTATCCAGACGGACCCGGAATGGCGGTTGAAACTTGCAAAGGGGCTACCTTCGGGGGCACCCCTATGGGCTAGATCAGTGTCCTTTTCTTCCTTTCGGTTCCCACCGTGGCATACCACGCACCCGTTTGGGTCACCCAAAAGGAGCCCTCTGGCATAAATCTTCTGTGCCATCCTTGAATTGTGGCCCCGGATGGGTTCAATGCCCAGATGACACTTGGCAGACGCCAGGCATCCGGTATTTGGAGCGGGAAAACCGGAAGGATCCATTTCGGCCAGGGGAAAAGGCCCGGCATGGCCCGGGATGAAACCGAATATGAGAATTGCTAAAAAGAAGGAAATTCCTCCTGCTATGATCGCCCATCGGGATAACTCCATCACTATCTCCTTTCCGGAAAGGATTCCCCTTCGTGATCCCGATTCAGGATGAAAACTTACCTCGGAGCCCACATGGCTGCTCTCACCGGGATGTTGTCCAGTGAGTCTAGGGCACATAATACCCGGTGTCAAGGGCAGGAGGCGGTGCCCGAGGATTGATCACAGGCCGGAGCTATGCCTCCAGGGCGTGAAAAAGAATAGCGATTCAACAGGAATGTTCGGTAATAGCATCTGCATTTCACCGGAGAATAAATCCCTTGACAGCATAATAACTAGCCTTTACATATAGAATCAATATCTGTTTCCAGCCGGTCAATACTCGGGCCTTTTGGTGTTTTTCGGCCCAGCGGCCAACACCAAGGCCTTGATCAAGAGAGATATACTTTTCCTTTTTATAGGGACCGTTCACACTTTTCCGTTAACTCGAACTTAGTGCTTAGTTCATCACCCAAACACATGATGGCTTCGTAAAAAGTCCAATTTCTGCGTTGCGCATCATCTCGTTGTGATTGCGGCGTACGCTAAGTACGCCTCATCACACGAGATTCGCGCGCCTTGAACTTGAAGCTTTTTACTTTGCCATCTCAATTTCGACTTTTTACGAGTTCG
>JAFDHB010000176.1 GCA_019308985.1 Deltaproteobacteria bacterium
AAAGCTTCAAGTTCAAGGCGCGCAAATCTCGTGTGATGAGGCGTACTTACCGTACGCCGCAATCACAACGAGATGAAGCGCAACGCAGAAATTGGACTTTTTACGAAGCCATCATTATTGAACTTCACAAACTAATAGGTTCCTATAGCCCTCAGCAATCTGGATCTGGCAAGTTGATAGTCGTAAAGTGCGCGAAAGTAATTCACCCTGGATCTGGTGAGCCGAGTCTGGGCATCCAGGACCTCCGTGATGGTCGTCACCTGAGCCTTGTATCGCTCCTGGCTTACTCTGAGGTTTTCCTCCCCTTGTTCTACTGCTTTCTTTGTAGTAGGAATATTTTTTTCTGCGGTCTGGAGATCCAGGAGGGCCCTCTTTATTTCCAGTCCGATATTAATCTCCAAGTCCCTTTTCGTCCTTGCCAACTCTTCTCTCAATCTCTCTTTTTCGCGCTCAGCCGCCCTTGTCTTGCCCCACTCCCAAAAGGTCCATTCAAGGGCTATCAATGCCTCCCACCGGTTTGCATCATGAAACGGGCTGCCTTCCACGCTCGGATCGTCTCCTTCCTTAATATAGTTGTATGTGAAGGCAACTTCGGGCATGTATTTACTCCTGGCAAGTCTTATCTGCTGCTCTGCCTGGAGGAGGCTATTGTCTACCAGCTTGATTTCCGGCCTTTGTTTTATGGCTCTTTCGTAGTATTCTTTAAAGGTACCGATTTCAGGCTTGTATTCCAGGATATCTCTGACTCCCACGGGCGCGTCAATCGGCCTAGCAAGAAGGGTGTTGAAGGCCGCCCGTGCCTGCGCCGCTTCGTTCTTCGCCCTGACGAATGCCTGCCTCGCACTGGCCAATTCCACTTCTGCTTGGAGGAGTTCATTTATGGGGATGAGACCGACCTTATAGAAATTGCGGGCAACGTCGGCGCTTGACTCCCTCGCCTCCACATCTTTTCTGGCGACTTCCACCGCCTTGTCCGCTATGAGAACATTGAAATAGGCCTCCTTTGTCTTGAGGGCAAGGTCCAGTTTCCTTAATTCGTAGTTCATCCGCGACTGTTTGATTCCCAGTTGGGCAAGTCTGTAGGAGCTCAGAAGACTAAACCCGGTAAAGACAGGCTGGCGAATGGTTCCGGTCCATCGCCAATTGTCCTGAGTACTAATGGCAATATCCTGCCCCCCGCCACCCAAGGTTGACCTGAAAGTCCTGGCTTCGCTGTCTCGCACATAACCGTAACTGGTACTTAGCTTAGGGAGGAACTCGGCCCTTCTCTGTTTCATTACTTCAACGGCCTGCTCTATCCTTTCTTTCTCTGCCTTCAGGGCCCAGTTGTTCTCCAAGGCCTCCTGAATACTCCTTTCGAGGGTATAGATGCCTTCCTCCTCACTTGCCCTGGACGGCTGGGCAAGCAAAACCAGGCTAAGGATAAGCACACCCACCTCGACAAGTGATCTCTTCCTAATCATGATCATGGTACGACCCCCTATTTTTGTAGGCAATTTATTCAATAGAATAGGGACGGAAAGATGTCAATGGCATTAACGGGAATGGGGGATAAACGAGGAATCCTGGGATAATCACCCTTGCTTTAGGAGCGTCTGTATTTTGAGACCCAGCCTTGGGCTCTTAACGATCAACCGCTACCGGCCTTCTCGGATCAGGTGTCGTGGCCCAACTTTATCATTCTTTCCCGCGCAGCCTCTTCTCTCCTCTTTTCCCAGCGGCTCCAGTCATCCTTGAGACGCTTCAGTTCCTCCTGAAGCGTCTCTACTTCCGCAGAACCGTTTCCTTCGCTGGAATGGACCTCATCAATTCTTTTCCTTATCATTCGAACTCGATCCTTTATTCTCCGCATAGCATTAAGGGCCTCAAGCTCATTGTCGTCTGGGACCTCTCGCTCACTGCAAATATCTTCACAGGTTACGTCCGGATGTCTTTCGTTCGTCATATCAATGCTCCTTAAAGGTTCTTATATTACTCTTTGTCTCTTTACTTCTCTTGTGCTCTATACTTATTCATTCATTCCTCATTGTCAATGGGCCGTTTCCCGCGGTAGGGAAGTACACAAATTCCTTGACATCCCGATTATATTACCTATAGCATGACTCGCCTGGAACAGGGGCAAAGAGGCCCCGATCAGGTCTCAGGGACAAGGCTTTCCTGGGTTCAAGTTCCGCGTAAATCATCAAAGAAAGCATACGTCACGAATGATTGGGATAAGCACATGCAAATATTGAAGAATTTATATGGCTTTTTCTGGTTGAACCCGACTACGAACAATTGCAACACATATCTAATAAAAGGGCGAAAAAATATCCTGATAGACCCAGGACACTACCACCTTTTCGGGCACGTTAAGGACAACCTCGAGAGACTTTCCCTCTCCACTGCGGACATTGACATGGTCATTACCCTCCATGGGCACCCTGATCACCTGGAGGGAGTTAGAATCTTTTCTCGTTTGCCCACGATCGTTGCTCTTCCCAGATTGGAAATGGAGTTTATCAAAAAGGATGCCCCCCATTACTGGGAATCAATGGGACTGGGGAATTTTGAACCGCAGGTATTTCTAACGGAAGGAGACTTTCAAATCGGTGACACGGTTTTCGATGTAATCCATACACCGGGGCATTCGCCCGGATCCATCTGCCTTTATTGGCGGGATAAGAAGGTGCTGTTCACCAGTGACCTCGTGTTTAACCAGGGCATCGGCAGGACTGACCTTCCCGGCGGGAACAGCGAGGAGCTAAAGAAGAGTATTGATCTGGTTTCCAAACTCCAAACAGATTACCTGCTACCCGGCCACGGGGACATGATAGCGGGACCGGACATGATAAAAGCCAATTTCAAGGAGATTGAAACTGTCTGGTTTGCTTACTTATGAGCAGGACGTGGGATAATCTTTTCCAGGCGGGCCACACTCCGATGATTCGCTTCTCACTATGTCTCGACTTGTGGTGCTGTCAAAGGAGAGCACCGTGATGAAGTCATCGGGCAGACTCCAGAATCATCTGAATATAGACTTTGATCTCCGCCACCTGGAAGTGTTCAAGCTGGTGGTTGAGACCACGAGTTTTTCAAGGGCAGCAAGAGCCCTGCACATGGCCCAACCCTCGGTCAGCGAAAGGATCTCCAATTTAGAGCAAATGGTTGGAGTGAGGTTGCTGGATCGCTTGGGGAGGAGAGTAGTACCAACGAAAGCCGGAGAACTGGTTTACAGGCATGCCGTCTTGCTCCTGGACATGAAGAAGGCGGCCTGCATGGAAATCCAGGCCTTTCTGGGGCTCAAAGAGGGCGAAGTACACATTGGCGGAAGCACAGTCCCTGGAGAGTATGTCCTTCCAAAACTCTTGCCCCTGTTCAGGGAAGAATTCCCCTCCATATCCGTCAGGTTAACCATTGCCGACAGCGATGAAATCCAGAACCGGCTTATGGAAGGCGAACTTGAGCTCGGTGTGATAGGTTTCAAGCCCAAAGCAAAGAATCTTGTTTCCTATGATCTTTGGAAAGATGAACTCCTTTTGGCCCTCCCCCTGGACCATCCCTTATCCAAGAAAAAGCAAGTTTGTGCGTCTGAAATCCTCGCCGAGCCGTTCATACTCAGAGAGAGGGGCTCCGGGACCTGGAGGATCATAGAGGAATCCCTTAGGGCATTCACCGGCAAAGGAATCGAGTCCCTCAATATTGCTGCCACGGTGGGAACTTCTGCTGCCGTAAAGGAATGCGTCAAGGGGGGTCTCGGGGTCTCAATCCTGTCTTCAAAGGCACTGGAAACAGAGTTGAAGGCAGGGATCCTCAAGGCCCTCAGGATAAAAGATCTCCCCCTTTTCCGCACCTTTTGTCTTATAAGGGACAGGAGAAGGACAGCCTCCCCCCAATGTCAAGCAATGCTTGATTTCCTCCTCGCCACGGCCGAACAAGGATGACTCCCCTATCAGGCAGGGGACCGAAGGGAGCTTCATTATTCCTCGATACCTGCGAGGCGTTTGGCCGCCCTCTTCTTGCTTTCGGTGTCAGTCTCCCTCAATATAGTCACCCTGTGCGCCTCCGGTGAACCACCACCATGAATATCCGAGATAATATCGGCACTCTCCAGGGCCAACTTCTCCGCCAGCCGGAACATCTTTATCCTGTTTTCAGGAGGAACCCCGTTTGCCCCCTTCATATATTTCTTTAGGAGATCGCCTATCTCCGGATTCTCCAAGTCTCGATCCGATGGGAGGTCTGCAACGTAGCCACCACAGATGTCCACCATAAGGCGGATGGCTTCGCTCATCTCTTTACCCTCGTGGATCTTGGAGGCATTGGCAAGCACTGTATCAATGAAATAGGTCCCCGAGGGTTGTTTCTTTCCTTCGTAGGAGGCGGCCAGACAGCAACCGTAAAGTGTTTCAGCCCTGTGAATCATGTCAATGACCTTTTGCTTGTGATGACTCACCTTTTCCGTACCATTGTACTCCATCAGGGTCAATGCAGTGCCGATCATGCAATCGATCTTCCCTGATTTGCATCCCCCGTGGCTCTGCCTGTGGAACGAAGAAAACTTGACCACGTAATCCACGGCAAAATCAACTTCACCACACAGGAACACCCTCTCCCACGGGACGAATACATCATTGAAGATCAAGGTGGGGCAATATTTTGAATACCGAACATTTCCGATATCGCATCCTTCCAACTCTCTCATATCGAGGGTCGAACGGCCCACCACGTGAATCAACCCAGGCGCATCCGCTGGAATGGCAAAGGACACTGCATAGTCTTCATCACCCTTCCTCAGGGCCCTGGTAGGAATGACAATGATTTCGTGGGATGAGAGCGAGCCGGTCTGGTGGGCCTTGGCGCCCCTGACTACAATGCCGTCTTTCCTTTTTTCTACGACTCTCAAGTACATATCCTTGTCTTCTTGGTCTTTGGGACCCCTGGAGCGATCTCCCTTTACGTCGGTTACGCCCGCATTCCCGGTCAGGTCGTTCTTTTGGACGTATTTCAAGAAATTCATAAAATTATCATAATAATTGGTCCCGTGTTTCTGATCAACGTCATAGGTACATATGGCAAGTGTAGATAAACAATCCAGCCCCGTACACCGTTGATGGCAAGTCCCGACCCGATTGGCAAGGGCCCTGTTTACCTTTACCCTTGCCACGAGATCCTCGATCGACCCAGGCGGTAAAGTAAACCTGTTGACCGGTTCATTTATCAAAGGGCTCTGAGTTACGACCAGATCCCTGTATTCATCCATCTCCCCTATCTCGTAAGTAGCGGCCGTGGCCTCTATTCCCGAACGAAGCCTAGGGTTGTCAACGATATTGGTGATCTTCTCCCCAAACATGTATGCTGTCGGTTTCATTTGCCTTAATGATTCAATGTACTCTTCCCTCGTCTTCAATCCCATCTTAGTTCTATCCTCCTCGTCTGAATTTGCGAGTTTGCTTACCCTATCCCCATTTTTTGGAGAGGGGAACAAAGTTCTCAGCAACAATTTGCAGCCAAGGGAGTCGACGCTTACGGTAGCGGGACTTCCCTTTCTTCCATCATTTTCCTGAAGATCCCTAGCACCTGCCTCCCGACGTTTCTTATGTGGCTCTTCAGGACCCTTTGGGCACCCTTGCTGTCGCCCGACACCACCCCCTCGTAGATAGCTCGGTGCTCATTGTCAGTCGACTCCAGAGACGAGCCGTAAGGCAGGTTGCCGCCGTACTTCAAGAACAGGAGATCAAAGATGTACCTCAAAAGGCGGACCTGGGTTTCGTTTCCGGAAAGAGACGCAAGGGTCAGGTGAAATTCCATGTTCTTGAAGAGCCTCTCCTTGAGATAAAACTCCCGCCCTGCGGAGAAATGCTCTTCAAGGGCCTTCTTTAGCCTCTTCTTCCCTTCCTGGTCGATCCTCTTGACGGTCTGGGGAATCAGAGAAGGTTCAAGCAATTCTCTGAGTTCATAGATTTCCTCCAGCTCCTTGATGCTGATGGGTTCCAGAAAATACCCCCGGTTGGGCTCATGGCGTACAAGACCATTAATTTCCAACCACTTAAGAGCCTGGATAATCGGCGTGGGGCTCATCTTCAATCGCTCTGCAATCTCCCCGCAGACTATCTTTTGCCCAGGCACCAGTTCCTTTTGATAAAGCATCCTCCTCAGGCCTTTGTAGGCTATCAGCGCGTGATCCCGTTGCTCGTCAAGGGGCACTCTCTGGGAATTCTTCCGCAATTCTTGCCTCAAGATAAATTCTTTTTCAATCAATTTTTCGATTGATTTATTAATTACATTCTGCAATATTTGTCAAGCTCTTTTATGGACACTGCCATAATTCCATTGATTACATGCTTTACCGATGGGCTAATGCTGAAAACTTGAGAGGGTGAATGTACTATGAGATTGTATGAATATGAGGCAGCGGATTTTTTTGAAAACACGGGGATCCCTGTGCCCAGACGAGGCGTTGCGGAGACCACGGAAGAGGCCATTCGCCTGGCGGGAGAACTCGGTTATCCCGTCGTCCTAAAGGCTCAGGTCCTGGTGGGTGGTCGTGGTCTTGCAGGCGGTATAAAAACCGCCTCCGGCCCCGATGAGCTGGAACAGCTATGTTCGGTAATGTTTAATTCACAGATCAAAGGGCTTCCCGTCCGCAAGATATTGGTCAGCGAGATGGCAGAGATATCCACTGAGCTTTATATGGGTGTCACCATAGACGGATACACCGGCAAACCCATTATCGTCACAAGTACGCAGGGTGGTGTCCACATAGAGAAAGCTGCGAGGACGTCTCCCGCAAACCTCGCAACATTTTACGTTGATCCTGAATTCGGCTTCTATCCCTATCAGGCAAGGACGCTAATGAGGAAGCTGGGCCTATCCGGACGTCTACTCATTTCCTGCGCCGATATCCTGGTGAGGCTCTACAGGGTCTTCACTCAGATCGAGGCAATCACAGCCGAGATCAACCCCTTGGTGGTT
>JAFDHB010000177.1 GCA_019308985.1 Deltaproteobacteria bacterium
ATGCGGCGCTGTCCCCTCTCCATGAATACAATGAAACCCACAACCCCGATCATGAACGCCAAAATCAAGGCCATGAAAAAAGGCGTAATTTCTCCCGTCTTCATGAGCCGGAAGGTATTGCCCACTGCCAAGGGCAACCTTGCAACTATCCCGGCAAAAATGATCAAGGATATCCCGTTGCCTATGCCCCGTTCAGTGATCTGCTCGCCGAGCCACATCAGGAAAGCCGTACCCGCAGTCAGGGTAATAACCGCCAAGATCCTGAACCCCCATCCGCCTACCGGGACCACCATCGCCCCGCCGGGACTGCTCATCCTCTCAAGCCCCACGGCGATACCGAACCCCTGGATAATACTCAGGATAACCGTGCCGTACCTGGTATACTGCGTAATCTTTTTCCTGCCCTGCTCTCCCTCCTTCTTCAGCTTCTCAAGGTAAGGGATGACTACCGTCAGCAGCTCCAGGATAATGGACGCACTGATATAGGGCATAATCCCAAGGGCCATCACGGACATCCTGCTCAAGGCGCCCCCTGAAAACATGTCAAAGAGCCCGAAAAGAGTATCCTGCCGCTCGCTGAAAAAGGCCGCCAATGCTGCGGCATCAATGCCCGGGGTAGGAATGTGACTACCAAGTCTGTAAACCGCCAGCATGGCGAGGGTAAAAAAAATCCTCTTTTTCAGTTCAGGGATCTTGCCGATATTTTGAAAACCGCCGATCATTCTTCTGGTCCGCCAATCCTATCTAGTTTCCATCCAGAAATGGCCCTTTTCCGCAATCTCTGCGTCAAACTGCGGGGCTGGTTGTGCGACGTACTACTCGTACGACTCCGCCCAACCCCTTGTTTTCCTTGACCTTGCGAAAAATTGCTCATTTCTGCCCTGGAAACTTCCCGTGTATTCATTTTCTATTTGTGGATCGACAGGAACTACGTTGATAATGGCCATTACCCAATCGAGTGCCTTCATATCAATTCTACCTTACCTCCTGCAGCCTCCACCTTTCTCCGTGCGGACTGGCTTGCCCTGTTGACCTTTATTGTGACGGGATGGGAGATTTCTCCGTCGCCTAACAACTTCACTCCGTCATTCTTGCCCTTGACCAGTCCGACGGATTTCAGGGCTTCAACGTCCACGGCCGAGCCAGGTTCAAACCTGTTGAGGTCCTTGACGTTTATAACAGCATAGTCCTTTTTGAAAATGTTCGTAAAGCCCCTCTTCGGCAAACGCCTTTGAAGGGGCATCTGTCCTCCTTCAAACCCAGGGGGGACATTACCACCGGAGCGGGACTTTTGACCTTTTTGTCCCCTGCAGGAGGTCTTGCCATGTCCTGAACCTGGGCCCCTTCCAACCCTCTTCCTGTCTCTCCTGGAGCCCTTTGGCAGAGATAGTTCGTGAATCTTCATCATTGGTTTCCCTGTTGCGCTTCTATCCTGACCATGAAAGAGACCTTTTGGATCATCCCCCTGATGGCAGGCGTATTCTCTAAAGTAACGGTCTTGTGCATCTTGGTCAAACCCAGGCCTTTCAAGGTTTCACGAATCTTCTTCGGCCTTCCTATCTTGCTTCGAACGAGAGTGACTCTGATTTCATCAGCCATTGTCCTTACACCTTCTCAACAAAGACCTGCTGGAATCAAAAACGAATTTCCTGCACCTTCTTACCCCGCCGGCTCGCGATCTCTTCAGGGCTCCGAAGGGATTCCAGTCCTCTAAGGGTTGCCTTTACAAGGTTATGGGGGTTATGGGAACCGAGACATTTTGTCAAGATGTTCTGGACTCCCACGGCTTCCAGCACGGCCCTGACCGCCCCGCCCGCTATGATTCCCGTTCCTTGGCTTGCAGGCTTTAACAGTACGCTCCCAGCCCCCCACTTTCCGATAACCGCATGGGGCAACGTACCTTCGACAATATGTGCTTTTTTCATGTTCCTTTTTGCCTTCTCAACGCCCTTTCTTATGGCCTCAGGGACCTCATTTGCCTTTCCAAGCCCTCCACCGACCGTTCCCTTTCCGTCCCCGACCACAACCAGGGCGCTGAAACTGAACCTTCGGCCTCCCTTGACCACTTTTGCCACCCTGTTGATATGGACGACTTTTTCTATGAGCTGAGTTTCTTCCCCTTCTTGATACAACGTGCTCTCCTTCATCTCATGTATCGTGGTTGGTTTGTTACGTCGCCGGCAAGATCCGCCGGTCGCGTAGAATAGGCCAGGCACGATCTTCCCTGACCGTGTTCCCCATATGTCCTACTAGAATTCCAGTCCGTGCTCCCTGGCTCCTTCGGCTAACACCTTGACACGCCCGTGATAGAGAAAACCGTTCCTATCAAAGACCACCTTTTTGATGCCCTTCTCTAGTGCACGCTTTGCTATGAATTCCCCGACTATCTTGGCCCCCTCCTTGTTTCCGCCCTTGTCCTGGACCTTCTCACGGATCTCCTTTGACAGAGAGGAGGCGTCTGCCAGGGTTCGTGCTCTCTCATCGTCTATGATCTGGGCATAGATATGCTTCGCACTCCTGTACACTGATAACCTGGGTCTCTCCGGAGTGCCTCTGACCTTCTTTCTTACCCTCTTCTTCCTGGTCAATCTTGCCTTTATTCTGCTTCTCTTTATCATGGTTGATGAACTCGCAAAAAATCAAAATAGGGATATTCCGTTACTTGGCTCCGCTTTTCCCGGCCTTCCTTCTGATACTCTCTTCCACGTATTTTATCCCTTTGCCCTTATAAGGCTCGGGGGCTCGAAAGTTACGAATCTTTGCGGCAGTGCGGCCTAGGAGTTCTTTGTCGATACCGCTCAAGGTTATTTTGGTCTTCTCTATCTTGGCATCTATACCATCAGGTAATTCAAACACTATGGGGTGGGAGTAGCCCAGGTGAAAGGTCGCCTTCTTTCCCGAGACCTCAGCACGGTACCCGACACCTACTATCTCCAGTTCCCTCTGAAAGCCTTGATTTACCCCTGTCACCATATTTGCAATCAGTGCCCTGAAAAGGCCATGCAGGGCATGGGATTTTCTCGTATCACCGTTCACGGTAACGATGAGTTGATCGTCTTCCCTGCTGACCTCTACGCTCGGATGAATCTTTTTCCTCAGTTCACCTTTTGGCCATTTGACCTGGAGCAAATCCTCTTTTATCTCAACAGTGACATCCTTTGGTATCGGAATAGGTCTTTTGCCTATGCGTGACATTGGTACCTCCCATTCAGGGTGCTGCTCATTTCCACCTTATACCATCTAAGATCGGCACGGTTATCTACCATACGGAACAGACGATCTCACCGCCGACTCCCAACCTTCGGGCATCCTTATCAGCAATGACACCCTTTGAAGTTGAAAGAATACTTATACCGTATCCATTGAGAACCTTTGGAATCCTGTCGCTCTTGGCATAGACTCGGCGGCTTGGCTTGCTTTCCCTCTTCAGGCCGGTTATGACCGGCTCTCCTTTTTCGTCGTATTTCAAGAATATCCTTATGATACCTTGGCGTTTATCCTCAATAAGCTTGTAATTCCTTATGAAACCCTCCGCCTTCAGTATCTTTGCGATACTGATCTTCAACTTTGAGCTAGGGATGTCGACCGTGTCATAGGACGCCATTATGGCGTTGCGTATCCTGGTCAGCATATCAGCTATTGGGTCGGTTGTACTCATCTCTGGTGGCTCCTCTAAACCCGGTAACAGAATGTCATTACCAGCTCGATTTCATAACACCCGGAATTTCGCCCCTTAAGGCCATTGAACGAAAGCATATTCTACACAGACCAAATTTCCTCAAGAAGGCCCTTGGCCTGCCGCAAATGGGGCATCGATTGTATTGACGCGTGGAAAACTTCGGCTTTCTTCTAGCTTTTACAATGAGGGACTTTCTTGCCAAATCAACCTCCCTATTATTCTCTGAAGGGCATCCCCAACGACTTCAAGAGGAAATAACCCTCATCATCCGTCTTTGCAGTGGTTATGATAGAAACATTCAGGCCTCGTACCTTCTCGATCTTATCGTAGTCTATTTCAGGGAAGATAATCTGTTCCTTCACGCCAACAGTACAATTCCCTCTACCGTCGAATATCTTCCTGCTCAGGCCCCTGAAATCTCTTACCCTGGGCAAGGCCACGTTGAAGAGTTTGTCCAAGAAGTCATACATCCTCTCGCGCCTCAATGTCACCATGCAACCAATGGGCATTCCCTCGCGCAACTTGAAACCGGCTATCGATTTCTTGGCCTTGGTGACGACCGCGCGCTGTCCCGCGACAAGGGTCAACTCCTCCACTCCCTTGTCCAAAACCTTTATGTTGAATATCGCCTCGCCAAGGCCCATGTTCAAAACGACCTTCTCCAGGCGGGGTACGGCCATGACGTTCTTGTAGCCGAATTCCTTCATCATGGCCGGAATTACTTCTTCCTGATATTTTTCCCTCAATCGTGACAAAACCAACTCCCTATATCTTACCCTAATTAAGCGAAAAACCCCTAGTTAGGCGTTACAAGTTACTTGTTATCCGTTATTCAACCCCTCCTGATCGCCATTCTTATATCTCTACCAGACATGAGATATCATTTCAGGTATGGGGCTTCCGAGACCTATAACCAATAACGATTAACAAATAACGCCTGATCGCGTTTTGGCTCGATTAGGGTATTAACTTACATGGTTTTTTCTCTTGGCCCACCCTAGGATTCCAACAGCTCCCCGCATTTCTTGCAGACCCTAACCCTGGAGCCGTCCTCCAAAATCTTCTTGCCGATCCTCGTGGGTTCTGTGCACCTGTCACACATTATCATCAGGTCAGAGATATGTATTGGCGCCTCCTTTTCAATGATCCCCCCCTGGGCGGATTTGCCACCCGGCCTGGCATGTCTCTTGACCATGTTTACCTTTTCTACGATCGCGCGCCCTTTCCTCTCGTCTACCTTCAACACTGTCCCGATCTTGCCCTTTTCCTTGCCTGCAATTACCATCACCTTATCATTCTTCTTTATCAAGGGGTGTTTCTTCCTGGCGACTCCGGTCTTCATCTGGTTGATCCTCCAAGCATCTCCTTACAGGACTTCGGGAGCCAGGGAGATGATCTTCATAAAATGTTTGGCCCGCAGTTCTCTGGCAACCGGCCCGAAAATCCTTGTACCTATAGGTTCGTTCTGTTGTGTAATCAAGACGGCGGAGTTGTCATCGAACTTAATGTAGGAACCGTCCGGACGTGGCATCTCCTTCACCGTTCTCACCACCACAGCCCTCATCACGTCTCCTTTCTTCACCCTCGAGTTCGGCATGGCATCTTTTACGCTCACGACTATGATGTCTCCGACGCTGGCATATCTCCTTTTTGATCCTCCGAGCACCTTGATGCATGACAAGAGCTTGGCACCGGAATTATCGGCAACTTTAAGTTTCGTCTCAGCTTGTATCATTGGCCCTTCTCCAGAAATCGATCTATTTCTCTTCCAAGCATCAGCCGGCGTTTCCCTCGAGTTTTTCGACAACCTGCCATCTCTTTTTCTTGCTTAGGGGTCTGGACTCGATGATTCTGACCTTGTCCCCCACCTTGCAACTGTTTTGTGGATCATGGGCTAGGTATTTTTTTTGCCTCTTAACGTACTTGCCGTATCTCTTGTCCTTCTTCAAACGGTCGACCAGGACCTTGACGGTCTTGTCCATTCCGTCACTGACCACCACGCCCATCAACTTCTTCCTTGTACCTCTCTCAGCCATCCCTACCTCTTTTTATCACGCTCCGCAGAGATCTCTCTCTCCCTGATTATGGTCTTGACCCGAGCCAGATCTCTCTTGGTCTTTCCAAGCAGGGCGGTATTGCCCAATTGGCCGGTTGCCTTTTGAAATCTCAGGTTGAAGATTTCCTGGCTCAGTTCCTTTTCCTTTTCTCTTAACTCCTCCGGGCTCAAGTCCCGCAGTTCCTTTGCCTTCATATCTGCTTACCCCGGGCCACGAATCGAGTAGAGATAGGGAGCTTGTGCCCTGCCAGACGGAAGGCTTCAGCCGCCGTAGATTCCCCCACACCCTCGATCTCGTATAGTATTCTCCCAGGCTTCACTACCGCCACCCATCCCTCGGGTGCCCCCTTCCCTTTCCCCATCCTCGTTTCAGCAGGCTTCTTGGTTATGGGTTTATCCGGAAATATGCGGATCCAGATCTTGCCGCCCCGCTTTACGTGCCTCGTTATGGCCACCCTTGCTGCTTCGATCTGTTGGGCACTCAACAGGCCGCATCCGAGGGCCTGGAGGCCATATTCTCCAAATTCAAGGGTACAGCCCTTGCTTATCGCCTTCCCCTTCATCCTTCCCTTTTGTCTCTTTCGATATTTGACCTTTTTCGGGCTTAGCATGATAGATTCCTAGCTTCTCTTTTCAGGTAAGATTTCTCCTTTAAACACCGCCACCTTGACCCCGATCGTACCATAGGTCGTAAATGCTTCTGCAAATCCGTAATCGATATCCGCCCTCAGGGTATGCAAGGGAACCCTTCCTTTTCGATACCATTCCCTTCTCGCCATTTCCGCTCCCCCCAGGCGCCCACTGCAGGCTATCTTTATCCCTAGAGCGCCGAAGCGCAGCGCTGAGCTCACACTCTTCTTCATGGCCCTTCGAAATGAAATACGCCTCACCAGTTGAAGCGCAACGTTTTCAGCGATCAACTGGGCCTCAACCTCCGGTTTTCTCACCTCTTGAATATCAAGAATGATCTCTCTCTTTACCTGCTTTTCCAACTCTCGCTTGACGTTTTCGATTTCTACTCCCTTCTTTCCTATGACGAGGCCCGGCCTGGCCGTATGTATCTTTATCCTGACCTTGTTTGCCGCCCTCTCTATCTCTATCTTAGAAACTCCTGCCTGAACCAATCTCTTTTTCAGGTACTTGCGTATATTGTAATCTTCCAAGACAAATTCGCTGTATTCCTTCCCCGCGAACCATTTC
>JAFDHB010000027.1 GCA_019308985.1 Deltaproteobacteria bacterium
GTTCAATTCCCGTTATGTAAAGCTTTACATAAAGGGAAAACATATCTTGCCTGCGCCCTCGGGGATGCAGCCTGCAAATATGGCTTCACAGTCCTCTATAAACAATTACCAAAACTCCTTAGAGAGATTGCTGCTTCTCAGGCAGATGGCTCCTATGACAGGTTCCTGATAAGGCTATCAAAGGTTCACCTCCTGATCCTCGATGACTGGCTCCTGGATGGTTTGTCCTTCGTGCAGACCAAGAATATGCTGGAAATCCTCGATGACAGGGACAACAAGGCCTCAACCATCTTTTCCACCCAGATGCCTGTCTCAAAGTGGCACACTCGCTTTGAGGACCCTACCCTTGCCGATGCCATAATGGACAGGGTAGTACACAATGCATACAGAATAGAATTGAAAGGAGAATCTATGAGGAAAAAACGAAAAACCTTGACTTAATCCGGCCACTAAGACAACTTTAAAAATCCAGTGCTGTTATTATGTTCTGGGTGGCTAGATAACTTCAGATTCGGTGGCTAGTTTCATCAGAATACGCAATCGTCGGTTGTCGCGGGCTATAACGCTTTTCAAGGGTGGCCAAAAGCCGGATCCTCGGGACCCGGATCTTTGCTTAGAAATGTCTTTCCTGCATGATTTTTTGTCTTTTCCGGGGCGGAATCTTCCACAAAGTAAGCAGGAGGAGGGCAAAAAATGCCAGGTAAAGAAGGCAAAAGACCCAGTAAGGCCAATCGTAGTAGAGTAAGCGGTTCAGCCAGTAGGGGATGAATCCCTCTGGTGAATAGGGCGATTCTCCAGCTGCTACCCGCAGGCGGGACTCCCATTCGGTCAGGGGGCAGAAAATACCCAGCAGCATCTCCAGCACCACGATGCCCATGGCGCAGAGGTGCGACCAGCGGAAATAGGGATTGTAGATGCCCTTCCAGTCCAGGAAATAGCCGGCCCAGATATACAGGAATCCCACCACCACGAACGCGACGTACAGGAAGTGGACGATTAGAACAAGATTGGCAAGCAAGGACTCCATGAAAATGCATCTCCTCTTGGTGAAAGCACTTCCAGGTTTTACTCAGCCAGAAGCCCGTTAGGGGCCTTTGAATTCGGGGTATTTTGCTGTCAACCACCCAAGGTATTGGTTCAACTCTCCCACCAGAAAAAAAGGCAAATTCAACAGGAGGAACGGCTTAGCCCCAATCAGGGCAATCTCGTCCACCTGAAGGGGGCCGGAGTAAATTCGCACCGCGTAAGGATGGGGCGCTTTTTCCATAAACTGAAACAGGGAGCGCAGTCGGCCGGCTTTCCCGGATTTCACTTCAACCGGAATCAAAAGGTTTTCGTGCGCTGCCAGAAAATCCACTTCTGCCGAAGACTGCTTTTTCCCCCTCACCCAGAAGGAGATTTCTTGAATCGCCGACTCTCGTTGGGCGATTAGCTCCTGGCCCACAATGTGTTCCGCAATTCTCCCCTCATACACAGCATTCAGTTCTCTGGTTCCGAAGATTTCTTTCTGCAACCCGACAAAATAGTTGACCAGTCCTGTATCTAGTACCTGGAGTTTGGGCGCTTTGCGTAAATCCGGCACGATGGGGGTGTTGACGGACGTGGTTGGATAGATGAGCCGCAAGAGCATCGTTTTTTCCAGCGTCCGCAACGCCTCGCCAATTTCCCGGGAGCGGTAGCGGGATTGCCCGAATCCTTCAAACCGGATACGCGTGCCCGCCTCGTAAAAGCTGCTGCGAATTACCCTCCGGATCACGTGCGCGCTCGCGTGTCCCCGTGCGTACTTTTCCACATCATCCAAATATGACACCAGTAGTGCTTCGTAAATCGGATTAAGGCTTACCAGATCTTGATGCTTGATGTAATTTTCCACAATCTCCGGCATTCCGCCAATGAGTACATACTGGTAGAATAGCTTCAACAGGCGGTTGTGGGCAAATTGGGGAAATGGAATGGTGTTCAGCGTCTTCAGGGCAGCCTCTTCTTCCATTGCCTGCAAGAATTCCCGGAAAGTAAGCGGGTACATGTAGAAGAACTCGACACGGCCCACCGGGAAGTGAATCTGCTTGCTGATCAATGTTTCCAGGAGAGAACCCGCTGCGATCACGTAAAGTTCGGGAGCAAACTCGTAAAATTCCCGTAACCTCCGTACAGCCTCGGGAGAATTTTGTATTTCATCAATGAAAATCAAAGTCTTTTTCCGTTTCCTGACCTTGTTTTTCAGAAAAAAAAGGGCCTGCACTATTTCCTGAAAACTCAGGTCTTGCCGGAATACATTCCTGTCTTCCCCAATCTCCAGGTTCATGTAGAGGTATTGATCGAACTCAGCCGAAAACATGTTGACGGCGGTAGTTTTCCCCACTTGCCGGGCTCCACGAAGAATCAACGGCTTGCGGTTTTCCCTAAGGGCCCATCGACGCAGATAGTCCAGAATTTGCCTCTCAAACATGGTTTCCCCTGTTCTGCCTAGGATACTGTAACAACGTCAGGGTAATTTTAGGGTAAAAGCGTAACAAAGTCAATGTTATTTAATCTTAGAGCTGTAGCAAAGTAAGGGCACTTTTTGGGCAAAACTGTATAGAAGTCAGGGGTTTTCATTTTTCAGAATAACTTACGCTTGTTGCATTTGGCAGCACCGCAAGGAACACGCTTTAGATGGGGATTTCTACGACCTCTTGTTCCTAGTTTCAACCCGAATTTCGCAAGGGTTGGGGCAAAACTCAAAATTGCAAACCCTTTTTGATGAATTGATTTTCAAGGGTAGGGGAGCGTTTAGGCCTACAAGTAGCCAAAATTATGAAGAATTTGGGATCGTAAACGATCCCCTACCTAAGAGCCTTGCGAAATTCGGGTTCAAAGATAAGCATGTAGCTGCCCAATTGGGGTTACTCCATTGGGGGCGCGAAGTGAAAAAAAGAAAAAGTATCCCTCTTGGGCCAATTGGCCCTTGGACCCAAGAATCAGCTTGACATTCAAAGCTTCTGCATCTAGTGGATTCTAAGACAGCGAAAGAGCTTAAGCAAGGGGGGATACCATGGACAAGTATCTTTTTGTTCTAACCCGCGGGTTGGAGGATCCCACACGGGTGACGAGGACCTTTCAGCTTGCAAAGGTAGCAAAAGAGGGCGGAGGAGAGGTAAACATATTCTTGACCGATGATGCCGTGCTCCTGGCCAAACCCGGCATGGCAGCCAACGTCAAGGCACCTACAGGCGATGGGGCCGGAGAGTATTTCGACTACCTGGTGGAAAAGGAGGTTCCCATCTACGTGTGAATTCCCTGCGCCAAGAACCGCCAGGTCGGCGAAAAGGATGTGGTCGCTACCGCCACGTTTGCAGGGGCACCCAAGCTGATAGAACTGTCCAAGGATTCCAAGGTATTCACCTTTTAGGGTGTTATTCGAAAAGGGCCCTGCCTTATGCGGAGACGCCCCGCCGCTCTTCAGGGGAGGGGAGAAGGTGAGAAATGTCTTTTTCTCCTGGACGGGGTCCCCATCCATGAATAGGGCACGGAGACCGGTGAGAGTGGAAAACAAGGACACATCCACTCCAGGAGCGGGTTCGGCCCAGCCAGCTACCCCTGTACCAAATGGGAAAGGTCCTGCTCTTAGTCGTTCACAGTCAAGAGGCGTTCCCCAGCCCCCCAGGAGAGGCCGAAGAAAAATGCAATGAGGGCAAAAGGTCATGGGGCCTGATCCCGAATCCCACCCAGTCCTGGCGTGTGCCTCTGCGTTTATGTGATCATAGCACAGGGTCAGCTACTTGGTTTGAGGGAAAGGCTTTTAGATTGCCTTGCTGCACAGAGGGTTTCATCGATCAACCCGGCATGCGCCTCCCTGCCGAAAACGACCCGGACCCTGGGTCCCAGGGGCCTCCATTGCTCCAGCGAAGAATCTTTGAACAGGGCGATGGTGGCGATGCCATGCATGGCAGCCAAGTGGGTCACCCCGCTGTCGTGACCAATATACAAAGAGGCCTCTTGGAGAAGGGAGATAAGGGTATTGCTCTCAGTGGACATACAGACTTTCACGGACTTGGCTTTGAATCTTTCTGAAAAGAGAGAGATGAGCGCCTCTTCGGCAGGACCGAGCAAAATGACGAAATTGACCTCAGAGCCTGAAACGCTCTCTTGGAACCGTTCGATAAGGTTCAGCCAGAAGCCAGGGGGGTGATTCTTTCTCTCACTTCCAGAACCCGGATGAAAGACTATGACCGGTGGCCTGTTCCCGTGGTGCACACTCCTGAAGGGGGGGTGAGTGTCCACATCTGAGACGGCCTCTCTGGGGCTGATGGGCAAAGACGACATGTGAAAACACCGGGCCACATATAGTGCTACGTGGCAATCCTCCCCCTCCCCGGGCAGAGAAGGGTAAAAGTGTATTGAAGCACGGCGGAACCATCTGCGGAGATTCCTTTCAACCGAACCGTCGTGATCCTTCATGAAGACAAGGACCACGTCAGAATCAGGGAGATTCGGGGGCCTCTCCCCGGTCTCCTGGGAAAAAAGGAGCTGCCCCACCGATCCGTCAAGGTCAATACACTTGTGAGTCCAGGCGCTCAAAAATGAAATGCCGGGATGCCTGCCCAGGAAAGAGATTTGCGCGTGGGAGCCCAGATGAATGACGGAAGGGAGCAACATCAAGGTGTCACCAAGGGCCCCCGGCCTGATTATGAGTAGTTTCAACAAGTTAAGAACAGCCTCCCACTCCCGAATATTTCTTGATTCTATGGGAAAACCTTGAGTTATACAACCCCGCCGGCTTTGCTTGACATGGGTGACAGGGTGGTTATCATAAACAAAAAACTATGCGGAGGATCGACTATGGGTAACTGGTTCAAGACCACGCTTTTACTGGGTGTATTGACGGCCCTCATAGTGTGGATAGGGAACCTTTTCGGCGGCCAGCAGGGCATGATATTCGCCTTTATCCTGGCAATGGGAATGAATTTCTTCAGCTACTGGTTTTCCGACAAGATCGTGCTGAAGATGTACAGGGCCAAGGAGATAAGTCCGAGTGAGGCCCCTGGACTCTATCAAATCGTCAGACGTCTCGCACAGAACGCGGGTTTGCCCATGCCCAAGGTATATATCATACCCGAAAGAGCGCCCAATGCCTTTGCAACAGGGAGGAATCCGGAGCATGCAGTGGTAGCGGTTACGGAGGGGCTTCTTGACCTCATGAGCCATGAAGAGATAGAGGGAGTCCTTGCTCACGAGATGGCTCACATCAAGAACAGGGATATCCTCATAGGTTCCATTGCAGCTACCATGGCGGGGGCCATAATGATACTGGCTAACATGGCCAGGTGGACGGCATTTCTGGGAGGCGGCTCTGACGACGAGGATAGTGGTCTGGGCGCGGTGGGCTTGATCATCATGTCCATTCTGGCACCCCTTGCAGCTGTCTTGATCCAGATGGCAATTTCCCGCTCAAGGGAGTATCACGCAGACGCTACCGGTGCGGCACTTGCAGGACAGCCCTATGGGCTTGCCGGCGCCCTGGAAAAACTTGGGGCCTACTCACGGAAAATTCCCATGGAGGCTCGGCCCAATACCGCCCATATGTTCATTGTGAACCCTCTCAGGGGAGGAAGTTTTGCTACCCTGTTCTCCACTCACCCTCCCCTCGAGGAACGGATAGCCAGGTTGAGGGGATACGGAATTTCCAAATCTTCCTAATGGGGGTGGGGGAAAGACAGGCCTGGGACGCCTGGCGGGATCCTTTCCTGAAAGGGCCTCTACTCTTGTCCCCTTCTGAGACAGGGGCTTGGTCTACCTCTTGGCCGTTGATGTTGACAGGTCGGCCTCGGACGTATATCATAAGCACCGATTTGCTGGATTTCAGCGCTTGTGACAGAACATTGAGATGGTGAGAAAGACCCCTAATGATATACCGGCACATGCTTATGGGTGGTTTCAGATGTCATCACTACCAAATACACGGGTTAGGATAGTATGCGACGAATAAGCCCAATTTGATCAACGGGGCCGAAGTTCGTACCATGTGACGCAGCAAGGTCAGGGCTTTAGGCCCTGATTTTTTGTAGAATATGCCTATCAAGCGCTTGAAGAAAATGTTTCCGTACGGTAAGGAAAGGAAAAATTCTATGTCAAGGAGTGAACAAATGCACGTTCGAAGTTCTATGACCAAGTTTGCCGGGGCCTCGAAATACGTACTTGATGATGAACTGGCAAAAATCGTCAATATATCCATGGCCCTTGAAATGCCCCTTCTCCTCAAGGGCGAGCCCGGGACGGGAAAGACCATGCTGGCCCATGCCATAGCAGAGGCCCTGGGGATGCCGCTTATCGTCTTGAATGTCAAGTCCAGCATGAAGTTGATAGATGCACTTTACCAGTACGATACCCTTACCCGGTTGAATGACAGCCGGTTTGGGGACTCTAAAAGGGATGTGAGCAACATAGAGGAATACATAAGGATGGGCAAGATCGGCCAGGCCTTTGTCTCGGATGAGAGGGTGGTTTTGCTCATAGACGAGATAGATAAGGCGGATACCGATTTCCAGGATGACATGCTGGATATCCTGGACCAGATGGAATTTGATATTATCGAGATTGACAAGACCATCAAGGCGAAACACAGGCCTGTCATCGTCATTACTTCCAATGCAAAGAAGGACCTTTCCGACCCGTTCTTGGGTCGTTGCAATTTTCATCATATTGCCTTCCCTGAACCGGATATGATGAGGAAGATAGTGAGTGTCCACTTCCCTGATATTGATAGGGACTTGATGGACAGCGCAATAAACACCTTCTATCGTTTGAGGGAAATCAAGGGGGTGGAAAAGAAGCCCGCCACCAGGGAACTCATCAACTGGATCAGGGCCCTGCGGGCGGATCCTGATTTCAAGGTCAAGGACCTGATAAAGGGGGAGGTGCCCTATCTTGGCGTCCTTTTCAAGAAGAGTACGGATTACATGATATCTCAAAACGCCATTTCCAGGTTCAGGATATAGAAGGCCCGGGAAAAGGGAAACCAGAGGTGAGATGTTTACGGATTTCTTCTATAAACTGAGGGAGGTGGGGATACCGGTCTCGCCCACCTCTTTTCTCAGGCTCCAGAAGGCCCTGAGCATGGGGCTGATCAACTCCCTGGAGGATTTCTATTTCGCCGCCAGGTCGATCCTGGTCAAGAGCGAGAGGTATTTTGACCTCTACGACAGGGTATTCGCTCACAGGTTCCAGGGTGTCGAATTCCAAGACCCGGACGAGGTGGAACTGACGGAAGTGGCCCGAGCCCTCCTGGATGAGTGGCTCAAGGATCCCAAGGTTCTTGCGGATGCGTTGGGAGTTGACGAAAAGGAACTCCAAAAACTGACCCCAGAGGAACTGATCCAATATTTTCTTGACAGGCTGAAGGAACAGACAGAGGCACACCACGGTGGTAGCAAATGGATCGGAACAGGAGGGACTTCCCCTGTGGGTCATTCAGGGTATCACCCTGGAGGCATGAGAGTCGGAGGGGTGTCCCGGAACAAGTCTGCGGTAAAGGTCGCCATGGACAGGCGATACAGGGACTATTCCCAAGAAGGGCCCCTGACCGAATCCCAGATGGGCGAGGCCCTCAAGAGACTCAGGAATATGGTCCCGGTGGGACCCAAGGACGTCGTGAACATAGACGAGACCATCTATCAGACCATGAAGAATGCAGGTGAGATCGAGATCGTCTTTGATAGGAGTCTCAAGGACCGCCTCAAGGTGATCCTTGCCATCGATAACGGGGGTTGGTCCATGGACCCTTACATAGAGGTGGTTCAGACACTCTTCAACTACGCGAGATCACAGTTCAAGGATCTCAAGACTTTTTTCTTTCACAATACGATCTACGACAAGTTATGGGAAGACCCGCCGAGGCGCCACAAACCCTTTCCCGTGGATGAACTGGCGCGCCTGGATCAGGAGACCAGGTTCATAATAGTGGGCGATGCGAGCATGGCCCCCTATGAGCTTATGGCGACGGACGGTTCGATACACCTCGATGAGCGCTCCGGTAAACCCAGCTACGAGAGGCTCAGGTTCATAGCCCGCACCTTTCCCCATTCCGTGTGGTTGAACCCGAAAATGGCGCATGAATGGCCCTACACCCGCACGATTCAGATGATAAGAGAGATATTTCCCATGTTTGAGTTGACCCTTGACGGCCTGGAGAAGGCGGTCAAGTACCTCATGAGCAGAAACTAGGCCTGAAGGGGTACGGGATTCTTATCCACGACAGCTGCCTTCCATCCACCTAAAATCAAGGGATGTCCCGGACAGAGACACAGGAGCCGGTAGAGGAGTTGAATGATGGCATTTGAGACCATACAGGAGATCATACTCAAGGCATACCAGAGCATGCCTCCCAATGTTTGGGAATACGTGAGCGGGGGTACCGAATCTGAGACGACCCTCCTTAGGAATCGCCATTCCTTGGATAGCCTGGGCTTTCGCCCCAGGGTCCTCCGCGACGTATCGAGAATCGATCCTTCCACCACATTCCTCGGGAGCAGGTTGCGAATACCGGTCTTCCTTGCACCAGTGGGAAGCCTGAGCCTGATTCATGCCAAGGGCGCACACCTCGCCCTGGCGTCGGCCTCGAGGTTCGGGACCCTGATGTTCCTCAGTTCCGTGAACGGAACGATGGAAGTAGAGGAGGGAGCAAAACTGGCTGGTGAAAACTTGGTCTTTCAGCTCTACGTAAGGGGGGATGACTCCTGGGTGGAAGAGCACCTGGAACGCCTGGCAGGGCTCAAGGTCAGTGGTTTTTGTCTCACGGTGGATATAGCCTATTACAGCAGGAGGGAGAGAGACCTCTTTAACCGTTACAGGCCTCCCGGCCGGGAAGCAGGGGAAAGGGAAGGTTTCAGGCACCAGGCTGCTTTGACGTGGGATTTTGTGGACAGGGTGCGTGAGAGGCTCCAAGTGCCTCTGGTAATAAAGGGGATAGCCACTGCGGAAGATGCAGGGCTGGCGATCGAGCACGGGGCCGATGTGGTGTATGTTTCAAACCACGGGGGGCGTCAGCTGGATCATTGTCTTGGATCTATAGGGGCGCTTCCGGAGGTCGTAAGGGCGGTGGACGGCAGGGCCGAAGTAGTGGTAGACGGTGGCTTTGTACGGGGGACGGACGTCCTCAAGGCGATTGCGCTCGGGGCCAAGGCCGTGGGTCTGGGTAAGCTCCAGGTCTGGGCCCTGGCTGCAGGCGGTGAAAAAGCGCTCACGAGGGTGCTCGAGATCCTGGAGGAAGAGATCTCCGTCAGCATGGGGCTCCTGGGCATAAGGAAGCTTGATGAACTGACGCCAGACTTTGTGACACAGGTGCTCCCGGTAAGGAATCCCGGCCCATTGAGTCCCTTCCCCAGCATAGAAAAAATCATCCAGGACTTGATTTGAGCGTAATCCTGGATAAACACGACTCCATTTCCCCTTCAACACTATGATCTGAAAACCCTCACCCGAAATGCCTGCCATACCCTCCCCTCGTTTTCCCCACAATTCCTCTCCAAACATCCATCCCAAGGGCCACGATGGCGCTTTTGAAAAGAAGAAGGACGAACTCGTAAAAAGCCTGAAAGTGCTCATTTCTGTCATTCCTGCGAAAGCAGGAATCCAGTAATTTCACAGGCTTTTGGATGCCGGATCAAGCCCGGCATGACGGTTTTGGGACTTTTTACGAAGCCATCAAGAAAGCATCTCCAAAATGGGGCTAAGCGACAAATAGGGTGCTGGTAGAAATTTCAGTTTTTGGGGGAGATTTTTTGATTATTAGAAAAAAAAACAGAAAAAGATTTGACAAGCGCTAAAATTTTCAATATGAAATTTAGAAATTGCGAAATGGTAAGCTGGCATGAAAACAGATGACATTGATTTGGCAATCATACGGCATCTTTGGGATGGACGTAAGCCCTTTAGCCAGATTGCAAAGGAGATAGGCGTTACCACAAACACTGTAAGAGCACGGGTCAACAAACTCATCGAGAATGGCGTGCTCCAGATCATTGGCCTGGTTGACCCCAAGGCCATTCCAGGGCACTACTCCGCCATCATAGGACTGAAAGTCGAACCCAAAAAGGTCAGGCAACTGGTCCAGAAGATAGGCAAGCTCAAGGGCGTGGTCACCGTCGCCAGCGTGACCGGTCGCTTTGACATTATGGCAGTGGTTT
This sequence comes from Deltaproteobacteria bacterium, assembly GCA_019308985.1. The sequence goes on from JAFDHB010000027.1 coordinate 10,164, forward strand.
TCTTCAATGAACTGCACTCCCACCGGGATTTCATGCTTAATGAATTGGCACAGATGGATGGCGTGATTTCAATGGAAACTTTTTTCACTATGGATGCTGTCAATTGGCAATTACGCTATGTCTTGTAGGGTTGTGTTCCCTGAAGTTGGTCTTTCTCCGCCAATTTATTTGGCGGCGGTTTGGCGTCAGGAAGGAATACAAACTTTGATTTGAGATTGAGATCAATACCAGGAGACTCTTTATGCGGTATCTAAATGCCGAGGACATTGAATACCTGGCCATTGGAGCGGCCGTTTTGGGCACCGGCGGGGGTGGAGACCCCTATCTCGGCAAGCTGATGGCCAAGCAGGCGATCAGGGAGAAAGGGCCGGTTCGTCTTATCAACGTAGACGATCTTGCGGATGATGACTGGGTCATTCCTACGGCCATGATGGGCGCCCCCGCGGTTCTTCTGGAAAAGCTGCCCAATGGTGGCGAACCTGAATCCTGCTTCAAGACGATTCAGGGCTTTTTGGAGAAGCCGGCCGTCGCGACCATGTCCCTTGAAGCGGGTGGCATCAACTCCTGTATTCCGGTTTATACTGCGGCCAGATTGCAGATTCCCCTCGTGGATGCTGATGGCATGGGGCGAGCCTTCCCGGAGATACCAATGGTCTCTTTCTCTCTGGATGGTGTGCCGGCTTCACCTATGGTGTGCGTGGATGAAAAGGGAAACCAAGTCCTTTTGCACACGATAGACAACGCCTGGGTGGAAACACTCTCCAGGGCGGTGACTGTAGCCATGGGCCTGGCGTCCATGATCGGTCTTTACGTGATGAATGGCGCAACGCTTAAGAAGAGCGCCATCAGAGGAACCATCAGCCTTTGCATGGACATAGGCAAGGCAATCATCGATGCTACCTCGCGGAATATCAGCGCTGTGGATTCGATCCTGAAGATTACAAAAGGGTATGTCATCTTTGGGGGCAAGCTGATCGACGTGCAAAGAGAACTGTCCACCGGTTTCGTCAGAGGACGGGCCTCCTTCGAGGGCATAGGCCCCAACAAAGGCCAGGTATTCGATATGGATTTTCAGAACGAAAACTTGATCGGCTACATTGATGGTGAGCCGAAAGCAATGGTCCCCGACCTAATCACCGTCCTGGATTTGGAGAGTGGGACTCCCATTACTACCGAAACCCTTCGCTACGGGCAGAGAGTTATCATCATCGGCATGCCCTGCGCCCCCATTTGGCGCACAGAGAAGGGATTGAAGCAAGTCGGACCGCGTTATTTTAAGTACGACATGGACTACGTCCCCATCGAAGAACTCGTAGGGGATGTAAAGAGCAGGGAGAATACAACATGAAATATCGCCTCGGCATCGACGTGGGTGGTACCAATACCGACGCGGTTATTTTGGATGAGTCAAACCGAGTCATTGCCAAATGCAAGCGTCCGACCACTCAAGACATTTCTACCGGTATCAAGCAGGCGGTAGAGAGCGTCTTAAATGACAGCGGGATTGATCCTGCCTCGATTGAACACGCCATGCTCGGCACGACCCACGCTACCAATGCCATCGTCGAGCGCAAGGGTCTGGCAAAGGTTGGCGTCCTGCGACTTGGGGCGCCATGTGGATTGGCCCTGCCTCCCATGATGGATTGGCCCCAGGACATGTCCGGCCATATCGGGAGTAATTACAAGATGGTCAAGGGGGGGTATGAATTCGACGGCAGGCTCATTTCCCAACCAGATGAGCGGGAGATCGAATCGGCCTTGCTGGCGTTGAGGGAACTCGGTATCGAGGCACTGGCCGTAAGCTGCGTCTTCTCACCTGTCAACAGCGACCAGGAGATCCAGGCCGGCAAGATCGCCAAGAAGGTCTTCGGCGATGACTTCTCCATTTCCCTGTCCAGTGAAGTGGGGACCCTGGGCATCCTGGAGCGAGAGAATGCCACAATTTTGAACGCTGCCATCCTAAAAATAGCCGACAAAGCCTATGGCGCGTTTCAAGATATTCTCAAAGAACACAATATAGGCGCGGATCTGTTCATCACCCAGAACGACGGCACCTTGATGTCCGTGGATTACGCCCGTAGATACCCGGTTTTCACTATCGCATCGGGTCCCACCAATTCAATAAGAGGCGCTGCCTTTCTTTCAGGTCTGGCGGACTGCGTTGTTGTCGACGTGGGGGGGACCACAACTGATGTGGGCATACTCAAAAACGGCTTCCCCAGGGAATCGTCGATAGCAGTGGAAATAGGGGGAGTGCGGACCAACTTTCGCATGCCCGATCTGATTTCCATTGGTCTGGGAGGCGGCTCGTTGGTCAAATCCGATGGGGGCTCTGTCACGGTCGGCCCGAAATCAGTCGGGTACAGGATCACAGAAGAGGCCCTGATTTTTGGCGGCTCTAGCTTGACCGCCACGGATGTGGCGGTGGCATGCGGCCAATTCTCCCTTGGTGATCCCGCACTCGTCTCGGAGGTGGATATGGCCCTGTGCCGGCAAGCCAACGCCAGGATCAAGGTCATGGTCGAAGAAGTTATCGACCGGATAAAGACCTCGGCAGGCGACATACCGGTGGTCCTTGTCGGCGGAGGTTCTATTATCGTGCCCAGGGAGCTCAAGGGGGCCAGCGAGGTGATTGTCCCGGACAACTTCGATGTGGCCAATGCCATCGGCGCGGCTATCAGTCAGGTGTCCGGCTCCATAGACGGCGTGTTTGACGTAGCTTCGAAAGGACGTGACGCTGTGGTCGTTGAAGTCAAGCAAGCGGCCATAGAGGAAGCGATCAAGGCCGGTGCAAGGGAGGAGACGGTCGAGATCGTCGACTTTGAGGAAATACCATTGGCTTACCTCCCATCCAATGCGGTCCGCTTTAGGGTCAAGGCGGTTGGGGAACTCAAGTAAAGGTGGCCGTCACATACCTCCAAGATAAAATAGTGCATTTTGACGCAATTTTTGAAGCAAGGGGGAATGGGAGATGCCGGAGCTGTATGAACTAGAGTTGGGGAAAGCAGCACATATCATAGCTAACAAAATGTGTCGTATCCAGAGAGGAGAATCAATCATAATAACGGTCGATTCTGTAATGGATTTTAGACCCGTCGAGGAGACGGCCAAGGCAGCCGAAGCCGCAGGAGGTAAAGTCATGGTGGCGTGGCATTCAACTCCAAGCGGCTATGGCAAAGTGGCTGATCCGCAACTACCCGAATCACTTAAGAAAGCAATACCTGTAGCAGATGTATGGATAGAATTCAATAACCAATGGCTCTTGTATTCAACACCATGGATAGAAGCGATGTCAAATGGCAGGACGCGATATCTCTTTTTGGGAGGATTGGATTCACAACGTGTCACAAGGTGTATTGCAGGGCTTAATATGGATTTGCAGGAGAAGTTCCAAAATAAGGTTGTCGAGTTGACAAAAAAGGCCTCCAGGATGCGAATCACGACAGCAGCAGGCACTGATGTCTCCTTTGAGAATGTGCCGGAGCGTCCCATAGCCAATGAACTGCATGCAGCCGTTCCGGGACCGCACTTTCTGGTAGGACAGATCGGATGGGCACCTCGGGAAGAAAGCATTAACGGCGTTATTGTGTTTGATGGATCTTTTTCAGGCGGCGGCGAAGCTGATCTGGGTATCCTAAGTACACGATGGCATAAATACGATGACATATCAGAATTCCATTTTTGACATATTTATGGTATAATCCTTCCTCAGAGAGGAGGTGATTATGCCAAGAAAAAGCCCATATAGAATCATTCTGATGGTAGATGAGAAAATACGATTACAGGCCATCTCAAGGAAATATACGTCACAATATCGTGATGTTGTCCGAGCCAAAATTATCCTCCTTGCCGCTGAGGGATTTTCAAACAAAGAGATCGGCCAACGGCTTGAGTTGCCTCGACAGATCGTCTCCAAATGGCGAAAACGCTTCTTTGACCAACGCCTGGCCGGTCTGCAGGAAAGGTCACGGCGCGGGAGGCCTGGCGCTTTTTCCCCCTGAAATTATTGTTGCTGTCAAGGCGCTTGCCTGCCAGTTGCCCAAACAGCTCGGACTCCCTTTTTCCAGATTTACTCACAATGAAATCGCTCGGCAGGCGGAAAAACAGGGGATTGTAGCCTCTATCAGTGGAAAAACTGTCTGGCGCTGGCTGAGCAAGGACGCTATCCGCCCCTGGTGTTACCGAAGTTGGATTTGGCCGAGGGACCCGGATTTCGAACAAAAAGCTGCAAGGATTCTGGACTTGTATCAGGGAATCTGGGAAGGAAAACCCCTGGACCGCCATGATTTCATTATCTCCTCTGATGAAAAGACCAGTATTCAGGCACGCCGTAGATTGGTGCCCGTAAAAGCCCCAAGCTCTGGTCGCTTTGGCTGTGTGGAGCATGAATATGCGAGAATGGGAGCTGTTGCTTACCTGGCAGCCTGGGATGTTCGGCAAGCCAAAATCTTCGGTTTGTGCAGGGATAGCACTGGAATCGACAGCTTTCACGACTTGGTCGATCTTGTCATGCGCCAGGAACCGTACCGATCCGCACGTCGTGTATTTTGGGTGACTGATAATGGGTCTTCCCACAGGGGACAAAGATCTATCGATCGTCTTGAGCGTTGGTATCCCAATGCTATTCAGGTACATACACCGATCCATGCAAGCTGGCTTAACCAGGTTGAAATTTACTTCTCTGTACTACAGCGCAAGGTCCTTACGCCTAACGACTTTGAAAGCCTCGAAGAACTTGCAAGTAGAATCCTCAGCTTTCAAGCAGAATATGAAAGGGTGTCAAGGCCATTCGAGTGGAAATTCACTCGTGATGACCTGAAAAAATTACTATCCAGATTCCATGAAGAGCAAATGTTAGCAGCTTGAAAATACGTCACCGAATTTTCGCCCCAGAGTACTAAGCCACCCCATCGAATTGGTCATCAAAAACGGAAGAATTGTCCATATCAAAGGTCAAGAGGAAGCAAAGATCATGAGTAATTGGCTCAAGAAACTAGATGATCCAAACATGTACAATCTTGCCCATGTCTGCTACGGGTTTAACCCCGGGGCAAAACTTACAGGATTGTGCACGGAAGATGAACGAGTATGGGGATGTACTGAATGGGGGAATGGATACCAAGGACCTACGTTTAAGGGCAATCTACCACAAGCCATATCCCATGGTGACGGGATATGTCTGAATTCTACAGTATGGTTGGATGATACGCTGTTACTGAAGGAAGGAAAGGTGGTCCATCCGGAACTTGTTGAGATATCGAAGGCAATGGGGAAGTGAGAAGAAACCATGTAATAACCATCAACCGTACCATGGCATGCAAGCCAAAGGAGGGCATTGGAAGGGAAGATCTAACAAAATGAAAGGAGGGCATAAAAATGAGAGGCAAAATGTCACAAAGCAGAAGGTTGAAGGGGAAGATGTTTGCGTTCATCCTCGGGATGGCTGTTTTGGGATTTCTGGCTAATGTCACGGATGCCTATGCCAAAGAGAGGAAGCTAAAATTTCTGGTCACCACCGGTCTTTCCGGCCCCTTAGGTGCCATGGGGGCAGGTTATGACCGAGGCATGAGGATGGCCATCGATGAGATTAACAAGAAAGGCATCAAGGGCTTTTCAGGAATTGAGTACAAGGTTGTGGATACGGAATGCAAGCCCTCGGTCATGCTGCGCAAGTTGAGAAGGGAGATCCGTACCTGGAAACCTGATATGGTTTTTGGGGCGATTTTGGAAACCACCATCAGGGTCTGGTGCGCGGAGCTACCTAAATTCAAGGTCCCAGGCTTTGTGGGGGGGCATCTGGGCCTACACAAATATCTACCGCCCGGTGAAGTCCCGACAAGCAAGTGGGTTTTTTACTATGGTTTCCCTGAATACTACAGCGGATATCTTGCCGGAAAATTCCTGCATGAAAAGGGCGCCAAGAGAGTCGGCTTTCTGGCAGCGGATTACGATTGGGGTTACGGACAAAGCTGGGGCTTGAAGGGTTACTGGGAGGAGCACGGCAGGCCTTTCGAGATCGTGGCCTTTGGTTACACTCCTATAGATAAAGTGGATTTGAGCACCGAGGTAATGATGATAAAGAACGCAAACCTGGATGCCATGTTCAGCCCCTATACTGGCTCCGGGTGGTGGGCCCTGCCCAAGATGCTGAAAGATGCGGGAGCGATGCCGACATACTTCGTCTGGGAAATAAGTTACAGCAACATGGGCTCAGCAAAACTATCCGGTGAGTATGGGGCCGAGGGTACTTACAGCTTGGCGGATCACGATCCTTCCAGTGAGGCCTGGAAGGCCTTTGTCAAGAGGTGGAGGGCAAGGTACGGTGAGAAGAGCTACCCCGACGCCTACGGCAACAACTACTATGAGGGCATCTACTGGGCAGTAGAGGCATTCGAGCGGATCGGCCCCGACAACCAGGACCCGGACAAGGTTGTTGAGGTCTTGCAGAAGACCTCTGTCCGGAACGTAAACGTGGGGCACATGGGCCCGACGTGCCCTTACGGGACCAACCAGGGCGCCAAGGGGTCGATAATCAGGTTTGTTAAGGGGTCATCAGATCTGGATCCCAGCTTCAACCTGCACCCTACCTTGGTGGAGATCTTCGATGTCCCTAAGATGGACCTGAAGCAGCTCCTGGACAAGGTCAAGGGCATGAAGAAACTGGAGCGAGGCGAGAGGTATCCGGCGGCAAAGTAGGGTTTCACCGGGGTTGCCTGGGTTGTTTGACTCAGGCAACCACACCTGCGGGGGTGGAAGACATCTATGGTAGAGGCAATGCTCGATGTAAAAAACATCAGCTTGGCCTTTGACGGACTCAAGGCCTTAGATAACGTCAGCCTTTGCGTGGAAGAGGGCAGGATATTCAGCTTGATCGGGCCAAATGGAGCAGGAAAGACCACCCTGTTCAATGTGATTACAGGGTCCCTCCGGCCCGACGGGGGGCAGGTAAGGTTCATGGGCAAGGATATCACTGGCCTTAAGCCCTACCTGATCTGCCGTGAGGGAATCGCTCGCACCTTTCAGCTCAGGAATACCTTTCCAAACCTGAGCGTTTTTGACAATATCATGGCCGGAATGCTCAAAGAGCCCATCGGCAGGAGGGAGAGAAGGGAGAAGGTCCTGGAAATAATGGAGTTCCTTGGAATAGGGCGGATCGCAGAGGCCGTCGTGTCCAACATCCCTCCCTTAGACAGCAAGCTGGTGGAGCTGGCCAGGGCCCTGGCCACGAATCCCAAGCTGATCCTGCTGGATGAGTTGATCAGCGGATTGCTTCCATCTGAAACGGATAGGATCTGCGACATTATCGAAACCCTTCGCGAGAAGGGGCTCACCATCCTGCAGATCGGGCATGAGATCAAGCCGATCATGAGAACTTCGGATCGGATCTTTGTTCTGGATCAGGGCCACAATGTGGCCGATGGTCCACCTGAGGAGATCAAAAACAACAAAGATGTCTTGAGCTGTTACCTGGAATAGCATAGGAGGCAGGGCTTGGGTGAACCTATTCTTAAAGTTACCAACCTTATCGCTGCTTATGGTCCGGTTGTTGTGATCAAGGGCATCGATTTCAATGCCTATGAAGGCGAGATAGTCGGGTTAGTCGGTCCCAACGGGGCAGGCAAGACCACGTTCCTGGAGGCGTTGGCGGGGAGCATCGAGATCAGAGAGGGGAAGATTCATCTCTTGGGTAAACGCATTGACGGCCTGCCGGTGATGAAACGGAGAAAAATGGGCATGTTGCTCATGCCCCAGGAAGACTATATCTTTCCCTTCATGCCGGTCAAGAGAAACTTGCAGGTGGCCGGCCTTTTCAACAGCAACGAGAAGAATAAGGAGTTGCTGGACTTTGTTTACGGGCTCTTCCCTGTTCTCAAGGCGAGGGAAAGGCAGATAGCCAACACCCTGAGCGGAGGGGAGCGAAAAATGCTCTCCGTTGGCATGGGTATTATGGCCGACGCCAGGGTCCTCCTGATCGATGAGCCTTCGATCGGACTGGCGCCCAAGATCGTGTCCGCACTGTTTGAGAATCTCAAGACAATCAAAGAGGAGACCCGCAAGACACTCATCCTGTCGGAACAGAATGTCAAGATTCTCAATATTGCAGATCGCATCTTTGGACTTGAAGCCGGTGAGATACGATTCTGCGAGAACACGGAGGACCTTGACGAGATGATGGTCAAGGAACTTTACATGGGAGAATGATTTTGGAGGGCTAACATGATCTTAAGCGGAATTATCAATGGCTTGATCATGGGAGGAATACTATCCCTGCCGGTGCTGGGAGTGGCCGTGGTCTACGGGATAACAGGTGTTCCCAATTTTGCCATCGGTCTGATAGGTGTTTTTGGGGGTTTTACGACCTGGTACTTCCTGTCCGTTGGTCTGCCCCTGGCCATTCTGATCGGGATCGCGGTCTGCTTTCCCATAGGCTACTTCCTCCAAAGCGTCTTACTGACGCCCTTGAGCCGAAAAAAAGGCGCAGATGTCACCCTTTTCTTCATCATCACATGCTCTTTCGGTTTTGTTGTGGAGGGTGCTATCCGTAGTCTGTTCCCACGGGCTACCATTAGTATCGCCTTTCCCCGCCTGGGAGCCGTCCATATTGGCGGGACCTCTGCGGAAGGATTCAAATTTGTGGCCCTCTTTGTTGCTGTGGCAACACTCATCATCATACGCCTGTTGGAACAACACACTAGGGCCGGGAGGTCACTGCAGGCCACGTCTCAGAATCTGAAGCTGGCCTCCTTGATGGGCATCAATACCAATCAGGTTTTTGGCATAGCCCATGGCGTAGGTTGCTCCTTGGCCGCTGTGGGGGCCATCTTGTGGGGGGGGCTCTACACCCTTGATATGGGGAGCGGCTGGTATCTAGGATTTGTCGGCTTTATTATTGCAGTCATAGGCGGTATCGGAAACATCTGGGGCGGATTGATCAGCGCCTTGATGATGGGCATGGTCATGAGCTTCGCCGGCTATCTGCTGGGCGGTGTATGGCAGAGCGTCATCCTGTATGGGATTGTGATTCTTGTTTTGATCATGAGTCCTCGAGGGATATTGGGCAGTGAAAGATCTTTATAAAGAGATTGCAACCGTAATCGTCCTTCTCATTCCCCTTTCGTTTGTATTATGGGGAGGGTATCTCCAGCAGGTTACCGGGTATTTGTACCTGTTTATCATTCAGGGATATGTGGCCTGGTTCTTGTTATTCAGAAGCGGCCAGCCCTTTTTTGGCTATTCCGTTACCATGGCCATGGGGGCGTATGGCACCATTGTTCTGACGGAAATATACAAATGGCCATTGTTGATTTCGGCCTTGGTCGGCTCCGGGATGGCCACACTGATTAGTGTTGGCGTCTTTTTCGGCACGTCCAGGGCCAAAGGGTTCTACGTGGGTATGACATCCTTCCTGCTGGCCCTCCTCTTCCCCATGGTGGTAGAGGGAACCCGGGACATCTCAGGGGGCAGGAGCGGCATTTATTTCACCAGGCCTGATTCCCTGTTAGGACCGGATGTATTGTACCTGCTGATAGTTTTCTTGACCGCACTCATAGCGGCCGGGCTTTTTGCCTTCATGAGAACCAAGACCGGGACCATCCTGACCCTCATTTCTGAAAATGATGAACTCTCCCAGACCGTGGGGATCAATACCATCAAATACAAGGCATTGTCCTATGGCATTGCCGGCTTTCTTTCTGGAGTCGGGGGGGCACTTTACGTCAACTACAATGGTTTTATTTCATCAATAGATGTTGACGCCTTCACCACTCTCTACATCTACTTCATTCCCCTGCTCGGCGGAAGGAAGAGCTCCTATGGGCCGCTGATCGGTGCCTTGATAGTGATCATGGTCCCTGAGCTGCTGTTATCGATTGAGAGATATCTCCGTATAATTATGGGAGTTGTCTTCATCTTAGTTATCACCTTCCTGCCCGAGGGCGTGGGGCCTAGTATAGAAAACATTCTAAATAGGATTATTTCAAGATTTCGGGCTCCCTCTGTTACTGTCTGAGAAAGATATGAATTATCATCTTTTGGCACGGAAGCTGGGCATTGAAAGCAACATGGCTTCCATCCGGGACATCGATACCCCTGTCCTGGAGCCGGAAGACAAGAGCAAGCTCCAATCCCGGTTGCTGGAGCAGATAGAGAAGGCTGTAGCCGAAGATGGGGCTGTTGTTCTCGGCTGTACGGGCATGCTGGGTTTAGGGCAGGCGCTTAGGGATGCCCTGGACAAGGGAGGGAAGTCAGTGCCTGTAGTGGAGCCGACAGCGGCCGCCATTGGGTTCTTGGAATCCATGATCCGCAGTGGTATCTCACACTCCAAGGTTACCTATCCAAAGCCCAGGGAAAAGGAGCGGGTTCTCTAACTGATCGGGGGAAACAGCTATGGATGTAATCACCGCTATCAAGGGACGGCGTAGTGTTCGGAGCTTTACGGACGAACCGGTTGACAAGGAGACATTGATCAAACTGCTTGAAGCGGCTGTCTGGGCGCCGTCAGGCGGCAACGGACAGACCTGGCGCTTCGTGGTAGTGACTGAAAAAAGCATGATGAACAAGATCAAGATGGTGAGCCCCGGGCTTTTGGGTGACCCTCAAGCAGTGATAGTCATAGCCCAAGACACCGATCTGGCCAGGCATAAGGGCGGTAAAATGGGCGTAGAGGCGATAATCAAAATGGACTCGGCCATGGCGGCCCAGAATATCATGCTGGCAGCCTATGAAATGGGTCTGGGTACCTGTGTCATCGCTTCATTTCACCCGGGTGCCGTGGCCAAGCTTTTGGGGATGCCGGCTCATGTCATCCCGCAACTATTGGTCAGTATCGGTCATCCGGCAAAGATTCCTCCTCCGCCGGAACGGCTTTTCGATGGAATCTACTGGTTTGAGGCTTACGATGGATAAGAAAGTCTTTGAAGAAAAGATCTTTGAGCTGATCTCCTACGCAATTGTTTCGGCGAGGAACCTGCTGGAAGAACCTGCCCGTTACGGCCCCTTTCGCCTGGTGGACACGGCCAGCCGGCTGATCAGCATTTTGGATGAGTCCGGTATGTCCAGTGATCGCCTCAGGGCGATCAGGGATCAGATTGAGGAAGGGAAGTACAGCGTCATGGCCACAGAGGATGAGTTCGAGAAATTTCTGGAGTCCACGGTCTTTTTCGTGGTGGATGCCATAGATGCCACCAGCGTAAGCTGAATCTGTGCACAAAAGCAGAGCAACCGATCCCCGCCCCGTAACACCTGGAAGGCCGAGATCCTTCTGCTTGTTTGTGCCACCAATTATGATGGCTTCGCAAAAAGTCCAATTTCTGCGTTGCGCTTCATCTCGTTGTGATTGCGGCGTACGCCAAGTACGCCTCATCACACGAGATTCGCGCGCCTTGAACTTGAAGCTTTTTACCTTGCCATCCCAATTTTGACTTTTTACGAGTTCATCAATCATGTGGTTAGATAAGAGTGCTTCCTCGGGCTAAAGGCGTCTTTCAGCCTCTGCCAGCTCTTCAAGCCCAGTCGGGTCCAGGATCTCGATGCGCCTCCCGTCCGTTTTTATCAATCCCTGCTGGGTCATCTTCCCCAGGATTCTGGAGAGGGTTTCAGGTATGGTGCCAAGCAGACTCGCCAATTGGCTCTTGGTAATGTTGAGGTGTAATGTCTTTGATCCCTTTTCGTCGCTCAGGAAAAGGAGGTAAGCGGCCAAGCGTCCTGGCACCTCTTTCAGGGAAAGGTCGTCGATGAGATTGGCGAACCTCCGCAACCGCCTGGAAAGGATGGCCAGCATATTCAAGGCGATGGAGGGATTCTTGGCGATCAGTTGGGAGAAAGAATGCCTAGGGAAGAAGAATATTCGGCTTTCCTCGATTGCCTCGGCATTCGCCGGGAACTTCTCCCCCGCAAACACGGCCACCTCTCCAAAAGGTTCCCCCCTTTCAAAGAGATGAAGGATCTGTTCCTTGCCGTCAGGGGATAGTTTGAATATCTTCACGCGACCGGATATCACCACGTAGAATCCATTACCCTCGTCACCCTCTGAAAAGATGACTTGGCCCTTATGAAAGGTATTGTCAACCACGATGCCGGCCAGGTCTTCTATTTGATCCTCGGGAAGCCCGTGAAAGAGCGGGGTACTTTCTATATGACTTACGATATCCATACCGGCCTTTTCCAACATAACCCTGGTGTTGGAAACGAGGGTTGGGACTCGAGCTCCAAACACCGCCAAGACTATGTTCTTAGAGAGCGCGCTGGCACTTGATGTGCCAAAAGAACAATCTTGGACCCCAGTAGGAGAAATAATAGGATTGAAGTGTCTTTGTGTCAACCAATTTGGCCTTTCCCGATTCACCATCAACCATCTGCCATTCGGCAGGCTTACGGTCCCCAGCATAGCCGAAGGACTGTATTGCGCTCATCCCTCGTCGCTGCGGTGTACCTGAAGGTACGCGCCACTTCTCGGGATTCCGCAGGCCTTGCACCTGATGCTTGCTGGTCACCCGGTTATCCCCAAAGCACTTGGTTTTGGTAGACAAACCAGAAGCTGACGGGATTTAGGCCTTTATATTAGAACCTCGATCATGTATATATCAGGGGGAAAAAGGCAGGGTATTGCCTGCATCTGGGGACTGCACCCAAGGCTTGCTCAATAATGGGGCGAAATACCAGCTCCCAGGAAAGCCCCGAAGGATGAATTGAATACGGTTCTGGCGCGGAACTCGCATGTGACATCATCTTGAAAGGCGCATGGAACGGCAACTCGGTTGCCTCGGTCCAAATTACGAAGCCGCCCGAACGTGTCGGCGGGGATAGCATAGAGAGGGGTATGACAGGCACAACGGAAAAGGAGTGCTACGGTGTCCTCGACAAGGTCTTTCCCATGGGCAAAGAGGGCTTGAGGGAGGTAAGGGAGGAGTGTTTTGAGTGTCCCCACAAGACGCCGTGCCTGAGGGCCGCCCTCGAGACAAAGGAAGGCCTGGAAATGAGGAGCCAAAGGCTTGAAAGGATGAGGGAAGGGGGTGTCTTGGGAGCCTTGAGAAGATGGTCCAGGAAGAAGGAACTTGCCAGGTTGATAAAGGAGAAAGAACAGGAGTAATGGTCCTAATAGTCTGCCCGAACTGTAATTTCTCAAAGGAGGTCCAGAGGGAAAAGATCCCTCCGGGCGTGAAATTTGCAACCTGTCCGAGATGCAAGAGGCGGTTCCAGTTGGTTCTCAGTCAGGGGTTTACCGAAGAGGGGGACAGGGGGCAGGGAGAAGGCCGCAGTGCTGAATCATCGGCCGGTAATAAGCTGCCCCCTTGGGAAAACCGGCTGGAGCTGGGTATTTGGCAAGGGATATACAGGACCTTCAAGGAAGTCCTCTTGTCACCCGAGACGTTTTTCAACAACATGAATTGCGAGAGGGGGGTCAAGGAACCCATGGCCTTCGGGATTCGGTTGGGATCCATTGGGTCCATGTTGAGCTTTTTCTGGCAGTTTCTGACGGGCTGGGGAGGGATCGCGTCCGTGGCGCAGGGTGTATTGGGGCAGATCGGCGTTGGCCTTGTTTTTGTGGCCGTCATGGTTCTAATACCCCTTTTTGTCCTGGTGATCATGTTTCTTGCGAGTGCCGGTATGCATCTTTGCCTATTGATCCTGAAGGCGGGGAACAAGGGGTTTGAAGGCACCTTCAGGGTGGTGGCCTATTCCCAGGCGGCCCAGGTCCTGGGGTTTTTCCCCTTTGTGGGAGGACTGATAGGAGGGTTTTGGCAGTTCATAATTCAGATAATTGGTCTGAGGGAAATACACGGGACATCCTACTTGAGGGTCTTTATGGCCCTTTTCCTGGGTTTGGTCCTTATAGTCATCATCGTCGTCGCCATGGTAATCCCCTTTATCCTCCTGGTATGAATCCATGATGAGTTCAGGATTTGAGTGTAGGGGTTTGAGATTAACACGACTTGTGGCACCCAAAATGGACGTTGTTAGTCAAGTGCTGAAAATGGGTGCCGGTCAAAGGCGAATGTAGGTGAAATTTGGAGACAAAAATAGACTACCATAGGGTATTGAATCCAGCCCAACTGGAAGCTGTAATGACACTTGAGGGCCCCGTACTTGTCATAGCAGGGGCCGGGAGCGGCAAGACGAGGACCCTGGTCTACAGGGTGGCGCGCCTTGTTGAAACAGGTGTGGTACCGGAGAGCATCCTCCTGTTGACCTTCACTAGAAAGGCTGCCGCCGAGATGCTGGAGCGGGCCGCAGGATTGGCTGACGAGAGGTGCAGACGCGTATCGGGAGGAACCTTTCATTCCTTGGCTTACAGGGTGTTAAGGTCCAATGCCTCTCTCTTGGGATTCCAAGATTCCTTTACCATCCTTGACAGGTCAGACATGGAGGAGGTTATCCATTCCCTTGTCAGGGACATGCAAATAGAGAGGCGGTCGGTTCGTTTCCCCAAACGTTCCACCCTTGCCAACATCCTGAGTAAATCCGCAAACCTTCAAGTGGGTATCCAAGATATCCTGAGGGTCGAATACGCCCAGTTCCTCGAGTACGGCCCAGAGATTGAAAGGCTGGCATCCTTTTACAAGGGGTACAAGAAAGAAAATCAGTTGATGGATTACGATGATCTCTTGATACTCTTCAGGGAGTTGCTGGCGGGAAACAATGGTGTGAGGGATAGGCTCGGCGAGCAATATCGCTATATCATGGTGGACGAATACCAGGACACGAATGCCATCCAGGCGGATATAATAAGGTGGATGGCGGAAAAGCATCATAATGTCATGGTGGTCGGGGATGACTCCCAGTCCATCTATTCCTTCCGGGGGGCGAACTACAGGAACATGTTTGACTTTCCGAAGATTTTTCCGGGGGTCAAGACGATCAAGCTGGAAGAGAACTACCGATCGACCCAGCCCATCCTCTCCCTCACGAATGCCCTCATGGAGCAGGCAGTGGAAAGCTACACCAAGTGCCTGTTCACCAAGAGGCAGGGAGGGGAGAGGCCTCGTGTTATCGACACTGGAACGGAACCCGAGCAGGCCCTTTTCGTCTGCCAATCCATAAGGGACCTGATGACGAGGGGCCAATCCATTAGGGACATCGCCGTGCTATTCAGGGCGGCCTATCATTCCTTTGAACTGGAGATGGAACTCAACAGACAAGGCGTGCCCTATGTCAAATATGGGGGCTTCAAGTTCCTGGAATCGGCCCATATCAAGGACCTCCTTTCCCATCTCAGGGTGCTGGTGAACAGAGACGATGCGATAAGCTGGGGCCGGGTCCTCAGGCTCATCAAGAACATAGGCCAGAGCAAGAGCCAGGCCATATTAAACTGGATAAAGGAGAAAAGGTGCCATCCATGGCAGGTAGATCAATGGCCGGGCCTGAGAAAGGCCGATGAAGGACTCATAAAGTTGGCGGCACTCTTCGGGGCCCTTTCAGAGAAGGGGATGAAGCCGGAGGCGGCGGTCAAACTTGTCCTGGACTACTATGAGCCTATCTTGATGGAAAGATATGATGATTTCCCCAGGCGTTACAGGGAGCTGGAACAGTTGATATCGATGGCCGGGAGGTACAAGGGGATGAGATCCTTCCTGGATGACCTGATCATGGAACCCCCGAACAGCCCTGCCGAGTTGATCGGCTATCCCAAGAAAGAGTCATTGACGCTTTCCACGGTCCACTCCGCAAAGGGCCTTGAGTGGACTACCGTTTTCATAATATGGGTAATGGATGGATTTTTCCCTCCGGCGAGGGCAAACAACAATCTGGAAATGTTTGAAGAGGAAAGGCGCCTCCTGTACGTGGCGGCCACACGGGCGAAAGATCAACTATTCATCTGCTACCCCGGACTGGAGACAGACCGGGGTTGGTCAGCCTCATACTACAACAGTTCAATGTCCTTCCGGGGTGGTGCCCCTTGCTCCTTTATTCAGTCTCTTCCAGGCCGGGTGGTCGAGTATTGCTCTTACAGGGGAGGGATAAGGCGGGATATGGAAAATCGAAGCCACGGGGAACAAGAAAGCCCTCCTCAGAGGGAGGTAGTGGGTCATGAAGGGCTGCGCCCCGGGGACAAGGTCCGTCACCCGGCCTTTGGTCAGGGGGTTGTATCAAAGTTCCTGGACAGGGAGAAAGTGGAGGTCCTGTTCAGAAAGGTGGGAAGGAAGCTCCTCCACCTGGGATACACGACCCTGGAGAAAGTTTGAGAAATCTCGGGCCTTGGGCGTCACAACCATGAATACCCTTGCAGCGTGAGGGGACCCTTAGGAGTCGGCACGCCAAATTGCAGGATTTGAGAGAGAATGCAGTGACTGGGAAGATGACATACGGGGACGCCGTCAAGTACCTCTTCGGACTCCAAAAATACGGGATAAAGTTCGGACTCAACAAGACGGTCAACCTGCTCAAGGCCTTTGGCGACCCTCACGAGGGGGAAAAATACATACACATCGCGGGAACCAATGGCAAAGGCTCGGTCGGAGCCATGCTCGAGTCCATCCTCCTCCAGGCGGGTTTGAAGGTCGGATTCTATTCTTCGCCCCACCTTGTTCGATTCACGGAGAGGTTCCGGGTGAACGGCCGGGAGATATCAAGGGATGAGGTTGCAGACCTCACCGGGGAATTCCTGGGTGTAATAGACCCTAAGGAGCCTCCCACCTTTTTCGAGGTGACCACCGCCATGGCCCTGGTGTACTTTGCAAGAAAGGGAACCGATATTTCCATAATGGAAGTGGGAATGGGGGGGCGCCTGGACGCTACAAACGTCATCAGGCCTCTTGTATCAGTCATAACCAATATTTCGCGGGATCACGAGTTTTTCCTGGGTTCCCGCATCCTGGACATAGCCGGGGAGAAGGCCGGGATCATCAAGGAGGGCATAGAATTGGTGACCGGGGCGTCCCAGCCACAGGTCATCGAGCTTTTCCAAAGGATATGCAGAGAGCGGAAGGCCCCCCTGATAAGGGTCGGCAAGGATGTCCGCTTCCGCTCAAGGGGTCGGAAATTCAATTACTATGGCCTGGGCTGGAGGCTCAATTCCCTGGAGGTCGGATTAGAAGGGAGATTCCAACACAGAAATGCGGCACTTGCCTTGACAGTATTAGAAGTGCTTGAAAGAAAAGGGTTTCCAGTATCCTCCGAGGAAATCAGAAGAGGTCTCGAAGGGGTGAGCTGGCCGGGAAGGGTGCATGTGGTCGGGAGAGAGCCGCTAGTGATCCTGGACGGGGCGCACAATCCCAGGGCCATAAGGGAAATGCTTGGGGCAATAAGGGACGGATTCAACTATGAACGTCTCATCCTGGTGCTGGGTGTTATGGAGGACAAGGACATAAATGGTATTGTCCGAAGAATAGTCCCTCAATCGGATTACGTAATATACACCAGGCCTGAATATTACAGGGCTGCGAGGCCGGAAGGACTCATGAAAGCCGCTTCACTTCTAGGGCGGGCCGGGGAGGTGGTTCCGAAAATAGGCAGGGCCATTGAAAGGGCCAGGCAGCTGGCAGGCCCCGCGGACCTGGTCCTGATCACGGGATCCCTCTTTACAGTGGGAGAAGCCATGAAGCACTTCTTCCCCAAGGTGGTAAACGCGGACGAGTCATAGGAAATTGAGAGACAGATGCACGTGCCCTTGGGAAAATCAAGAGTCCTCCTGATCTTGGCAATGTTTTTT
>JAFDHB010000178.1 GCA_019308985.1 Deltaproteobacteria bacterium
AAAAATATCCTGCCCCTCCTTCCTTTCAATCTCCCTGGATAGTTCCTTGATTTGCCTCTTGATCTCTTCATACTCCCTTACCTTACGCTTCAAGAAACTCAGGGTCACCCTGGCATTCTCTTCCAGTCCCCTGGGGGTCAGGAGTTGGTCTGTTCGGTCTGTTTGGCCCCGGTGAAATGCGCTTCGCTGTCACTGCCGTGAATTTCACGGGGCAGGCCCCGGTGAAATGCGCTTCGCTGTCACTGCCGTGAATTTCACGGGGCAGGCCCCGGTGAAATGCGCTTCGCTCTCACTGCCGTGAATTTCACGAGGCAGGCCCCGGTGAAATGCGCTTCGCTGTCACTGCCGTGAATTTCACGGGGTAAATCTGTCTGGTCTGTCTGGTTGATCTAGCTTGTCTGGTTTCTCTGGTTGGTCTGGAACAGGGAGAGGAATTTTGAATGTTAAGTTTTTGATTTGGATAAGAATGCATGTTAGAAAGGGGTGAATGCGAGAAAACCGAGAAAGGCACCTTACGTTCCTTTCTCTCACATCATGTGTGAACATAATGGGACGCGAGGTTAACCTTGTCGTCATCGGCATCTCTGTTAGTTTTCTGGGTTGGCCCCCTTGGGAGAACGAATTCGAATCTTTCTGTCCGTCAAGACGATGAAAGACCCACGCCACTTACCTGTATCCTCAGCTTCAAAGATCTCCCGCACCTTTTGCAGGAGAGATAACCTGCCAGGGCTACGCAGGCGAACCATTATGATTCCATTATGAGTGCCGGGTTTATAGCGATAAACATCGGAGAAATCCAGGTCCTGGGTGATCAAGAATCTCCCTTCCCTTTGGGCAGCTTCCCATATCTCCAAGTCATCACGCCCTCCAAGTCCTTCCTCAGGTACTGTCACAACATTATGACCCAGGCTTCTCAGTACCGTGACCAACCCGGCGGGCATGTTCTCATCAAGTTTAATCTTCATGCAACTTTGGGGACTTGAGGTAACGGTAAATCCTCTTCTGCTGATGCTGCGGCAAAGGCAATTGCCGCCCGGATGTGGTCCTCATTCAGGGTAGGGAAATCGGCAAGGATTTCCTCAGTCGTGGCACCTTCAGCTAGACTCGCTAAAACGGTTCTTACTGTGACGCGGGTTCCTTTGAGTACTGCCTCACCTCCACAAATGCCCTTGTCTCTAACAATATAGTCGAGATATCTCATTTCTTCCTCCATTCCAGAAAGGCTAAGAGCCCCCAACTGCCCAGATGCCCTTGTTTTTCCTTCCGGAATCGCCATATCCATTCATTTTAATCCCTTTCGTGAGCATGGTCAAACCAACGGGGTCTCCGTTTGACTCTTGTGTATCTCATACTACTTGAAGGGGCGAGAAAAGGGCGAATGCGAGAAACGCGAGAAAGGCAACAAGAGCCTATTTTCTGCCCTTTATAGCTTTTATCAGGTTCGCCAGCATCCCGCTGGTCTTCTCTGTCTTTTTGTTCAGGTCGAAATGTGTGGCAGCGTCCAGATACCCAATCTCCTTAGGAAAATAGAGTTGCGTCTTTAGTTCGTCCGCAGATCCCTTGGCTATATATAAGAACCTGATGAATTCCGCACTTGTTTCTCTCTCCTTGCCCTCCGCGATATTCGACCCCATGGAGACAGCTGCTCTTCTCAATTGATCCCGAAATCCGAAGTCCCTCTCAAATTCTGCACTGGATGAGACTCGATAGATTTCAACGCTAGCGAAGTGGCTTGTTGCCGGCATTCTAGCGTGACTTTACTAAGCACGGTTAGGTCATAGGTGACAACTTATTGTAAAGATTGGATTAAAGCTCTTTGTCAACAGTATACACTAAACGGGATATTGGTTTTCAGTTCTTTGTCAAACAAACCCAACGCATCTGCTGCTCAATGCCCCGGATCTGACCTTGAAGAAGTTTTTCTGACACATACACTATGGCGGTTAGATCAAGACCCCAGATGGTGGTACGAGTGCGATAGCAGGGCATCTCTCTATCCTGTATCGAGATACGGCCCATAACGAGGGACGCTGTTTCATATTTCCATTATTTTCATAGCATCCGGAGAGGATGGTGGCATCGGTACTTTTGCTATTTTGCATCAATATGGGATCCGACAATGGAGACGAACTCCTCTGCCTTCGGCACCAGATCGACAGCCTGATCCCGTGTCACCTCGAAGTATTCCCTGTAGTCGCCCCGCTGTCTTAAGTCGAAAGCCTTGATAACGCAACGGCCCATTTCTTTGTCGAATACCCCACCAAGGCTTTCGCCGGCCTGTCGCAGTCTGTATCGGGCAAGCGCCTTCTTGTCCGCCTCAACGGTCAAATTCTTATACCCTCTGTGTTTATTGATCTGTAAATGGGGGATTCCCGAAGCGGGCCTTCGTGCAGTTCCTTGCTCCCAAAAATCACCGCAGATATGATACAATCATGATCGAGGTTGATCTCGAATATCAGTTCGTCAATCAGTGCTTTTACTTCCGGGGTGTAGTTTTCTACCTCAATCATCACGTCTATATCAGATTCAGGAGATTCTTCGCCCAGAGCCTTTGATCCCAATACACGATAGTCACACAGATTCAGGGCCTTCTCCAGCTCCCTTTTAAGCTTGACCAGAGCGGCTCGCTCATTTGATTTCATTGCTAAACTCCTTCACACCTTCAAAAAACTGCGGCCTGCCTCCATCCGGGGCGCAGGCCCGCGCCGAAGGGCGTACGGGCTCACGGAAACACAGAGTGCCAACTCATCCTGCCTCACGCCCCCTTCGATAGAGATTACAGGGTCGCAGAGTATACCTGGTGTGTTTCGTTGATTTCTTGGGTTTGGGCTAAAGGGAATTGTGGTCCGCTTTATCATAAATCCACATCCGCGGGGCTATACACGTCAATTTCGTCTACTCTTTCAAACGCCTTATCGCTTGTCGCCAATAATTGGATCCCTTCCTCTTGCATGCTCGCAACAACCAGTGAATCATTTACCATTAACCCGCAGGCCAGTCTTACCGTATGACTCTTGATAATTGTCTCAAATGTCATCGGCTTAACTGCAATACCCATGTCTGGTATCTTTTCGGCATAAATAAAATACTCGTTGAGGCGTTTAAGCTTTTGCGGGGCCTTGTTGAGTTTCTTCACTACATTCGGCGGCTTTGCCAGATTCTTTCTTACCGCTTCAACCATCATCAAACGGTGCAAAACCTCCAGTATCACATTAACGGAGGTCACCGCAGTCAAATCCCCTCGCTCGCATCTATTGAGGAAATCACTGCATTCGTCACTTACACCAGTAAAATGATAAATGAAAATGTTGGAGTCAACAAAGACCTCAGAGCCTCCCTCAATTTCACTAAGCTTCATAAACGCCTTCTTCTTCCATTATGGCCTTCAGGGCTACCGGCGATATACTCATTGCCCCCCGAGTCGTATCCGATACTCCCTTGCGGTCAATCTTGTTCTTCTTCTCTATCGACTCCAAATACATTCTAAGGGCATTTTCCAGGAGTTGACTAAGGGCTTGCCGTTGTGAAATCGCTACCTGTTTTGCCCTGAATAACAAATCCTCGTCCAACATGGTCCCGATTTTCTTTTTCATCGTTTGCCACCCCCTAAAATTCCATCGTAGTATCGGACTTGTCAGTTGTCAAGAAATATAGGAAATGTTCTTGAATTCTGAATAGAAAGCATGCCTGGTTTATCTTGCGTGTCTCCTTGAAATGAAAATGAAAACGGGGACGTTGTCACTTTATCACTTTATCAGAGGTATTGATATAGATCGTATCCTTTGTGAACTAGATTCCTTCCACGATCAAGGCCCCAGTACCAGCTCCCGGAGCTACCCCGGTTGAACACCCTGTTTGGTCTATTTGGCCCCGGTGAAATGCGCTCCGCTGTCACTGCCGTGAATTTCACGGGGCAGGCCCAGGTGAAATGCGCTCCGCTGTCACTGCCGTGAATTTCACGGGGTAAATCTATCTGGTGTATCCGGTCTGTCTGGTTGATTTGGTGGATTTCGCTGAGAACTTTGGGAGCGTTGAGTTCGGTGTCATCGAGGTGCCTGAACGCAAGGTCTGGTCTGTACGATTCTTGGAGGAGCTTCAGCCGTCACAGGCGCTCCACGCTTTTTCAAGCCTTTGATCCAAGGTCACCAACTCAGCCCCTAGCCGTCTCGCTAGCCAGAGGTAGCTTGCGTCGTAAGTAGTCAACCAATGACGCTCCGCGAGAAGCACGACTTCAGCGTGGTCGACTTCCACCGATTCCAGGGGCAAGCGCCTCAACATCCCAAACGCCTTGAGAATGCTCTGTCGGTGGTCAGGGTAGCGTTTCAGCTTTTTCAGGCAGATACTGGCTACCTCGAAGAAAAGCAACTCCGGGGCCACCAGACGATTCCCACTGAGCCGGCGCGCTGTGTTCGGACCCTCTGGCTCACCAAAAAGCAATGCCCCGATTGCCGATGCATCCACGACCTTAACGAGCATCTCGATCCGCCCGGATAAGGTCTGCAGACTCGGATTCGGTACTCAGCCCGAGACGACTGATCTCCTGCAGCACATCGTCCACGCTGAGAGCACGGTCTTTCCCCACAGCCTCCTCAAGAATGGCCAGAAGCTCTCCCTGGAGCGAACGGTGGTTGCGCTCAGCTCTATCCCTCAACCGGCTAACGATATCATCGGGAGCATTCTTAATAGAAAGATTCACAGGCATCAAGATGACTCCTTTTCAGATCTTTTTTGGATACAAAATAGAATCATTTCTACCAAAAGTCAAGGAATTTCATAGGACTGTAATGTGGCGACAGGGACGTCCATAAAAATATAAGTTTCTCAGCGGCGCTAACCTCGTTTTGAAGCTCGTGGGTTGGGGGTCCGCGAGAAAGGGAATTTTTCGGCACCCCGGTTCAACGGGACAGGCGGATTACACGGATAAGAATCTATGCAGCGGGATTCGGGTATCCGTCTTCGCTTGCAGCTACTACGCGACAAGCCCGAACCGCCGCTGCAATCCATTTCATCTATAAGCTGCGAGACGGGCGAGGAAGGGTGAAGGCAGGATAGACGCGAACACCCAAAAGCAGAATCACAAAAGAAAACCGGAGACATTGCCTCTTGCAGTCACAACCCGCCCAAGGCTCTGGCCTTTTGCCATTCTGATTCTAGTCCATAGCGATGAATGAATTCCTCAAGCCGCTTGAAATCGATTTGGTCCGGGGAAAGCTCCAGCATCCCGGCGATGTCTCTCAAGTGTTTCTCGGAACCGCCCTCTCGGAAGTATTCTAATTTTCGGATGATCACATACTCCGGAGGCGCAACCCATACCCTTTCCCCTTCAAGATCAAACTCCCTTCTTTTTGACAAAGCCCATTGATGCAACTCATCCTCTCCGACAAGATATATGTCAGCTTTGGCTCCGGTTTCATAGTGAATCAGATTGAAATGTCCACGATGGCAGCGTCTAATTTCTATCTTCAGAATCTCTGCAGGCGGGCAGTAGAATTCCGTGGATGGGAAGGCTTTAATCAATCCGTCCACATCCCCTATCTTCATCATGACCACCAGATCCAGGTCGTGGGTCAGGCGAGGCTCACCATAGATGATCGAAGCTACCGCTCCTGTAATCACATAAGGTATCTCCAGTTTATCGAGACGGCTAATGAAAGCGACTGTCAGGCTAGGTCCTGGCATAAAGGAAGATCTCCCTGACCTCTTCCCTAATTCTCTTCTCAGACCAGTTCGGGTGTTGAGCCCTTAGGCCAGATGCTTTTAGCTCTCGGGCAGAATGGTAAAGGTTTGCCGCAATCCTCAGCTTCTGTTCCGCCGTCATGTTTTGGTAAATGCGTTTTTGTTCAGGATGAAGCATGTGGGTTTGGTTCATAAGTCTGCGGGAAAAGCGAGTGACAACTCACGAGAGACTAGATACAAGTACCGAAACTTGGCTTGGTGTCTTTGACATGGCAATTGTTGGTTACCCTGTGCAAAGCGCTCGACAGTTCAGTGGGCCCTGTGAGCAAAAGGATTAGATGATTTTCTTTTCCTCGATCAATGCCAATATTCGTTTTGCGGCTCCAACGGGGTCTTCGAGGTCCGAGCGGATAACAAGATCTGCATTTTCTGGTGGCTCGTAGGGCCCTGAGATGCCAGTGAACTCCTTGATGATTCCTGTCTTTGCCTTTTGATATATGCCTTTGGGGTCACGGGAAGCACACACATCCACAGGACAGTCCACATGGACTTCAAAGAAGCGATCAGGTCCGACAAGGTCCCGGATTCTCTGCCTGTCCTTCCGGTAAGGGGAAATAAACGCGGTTAGGGCGATGATGCCGGCATCCACGAAGAGTTTGACCATCTCGCCAATTCTTCGGATGTTTTCCGTGCGGTCTTCAGGGGTGAAGCCCAGGTCGCAGCACAGGCCGTGGCGGACGTTGTCGCCGTCAAAGACGTAGGTGGAACAGCCCCGCTCGTAGAGCATCTTCTCCAGGTGTTGGGCAATGGTTGATTTGCCGGAGGCGGAGAGACCGGTAAACCAAACTACAGCACCCTTGTGGCCATGGAGTTTTTCTCGGTCCTCACGGGTTATGTAGCCGTCATGCCAGGATAGGTGGTTGGGGGTATCTTGGGGCATTTGGTCTGTTCAGTCAGCCGTCAAAGGCGGCATTCGAAATTCGTGATTCAACGTTCAAGGTTGAGAATTCAAAATTCAAGGTTCAAGGTTCGAGGTTGGCATTGGCCCTTTATCTTTTCAAAGTCTACTGTCCGAAGCAGAACCATTTATCGGCAACGACCGAATGCGTATCCTGTTTTCCTCGAAGACGGCTATACAACCCTCTTCCAAATCCCTCTTAATTGCTTGCAGGTTGGAAAGGAGTAAGGCTAGCTGGTCTTCGGGTCTTCGCTCAGTGCCTCGTCTAAACAAGACAACAGAAGGCTTCCTCTCCTGTCTCATCGCCAATAACATCCCGAAATCAGTGTCAGCCGAGATCAAAGCCCTTTCCTCTTCAGCAGCCTTGGCAAACACTTGCCTATCTTTGGCAGATTGTAAATCGTAATCTCTCACATGGACCGCGTCATGACCCGCATCTGCAAGACCTCTTGCTACCCTCGGAGAGAGGGCGTTATCTACCAAGAATCTCATACCGCTTTTAGCAATGGAAGCTCGCGCTCCCGCACC
Source organism: Deltaproteobacteria bacterium (assembly GCA_019308985.1). The sequence goes on from JAFDHB010000178.1 coordinate 7,163, forward strand.
GCCTCAGCAGCATATCGCAAAGCCTCACGAATGTCTTCGGGTTCCAAGTCAGGATATGCATTCAGGATCTCTTCTTCGGTCATGCCTTCGGACATCATACCCACCACCGTTGCAACGGGGATTCTTAATCCTCGTATACACGGGACTCCATCCATCTGCTTAGCGTCAACTGTAATTCTCGTAAATTTCATGTTATCTCCTCGTTTCTTGTCTCACACGCCTGCCTCTCTCACCCCTCCGTGCTTCCCCCCGACTCTGCTCAGGGTCACGGGCTCCCGGTCCGGAGGGATAAGAGAGTGAGCAGTGAGCAGTAAGCAGAAGGATAAGGAGATACCACTGATAAGCAACTAGAGGCGATTGAGAATATAGCTCCGCTCCTTCGGTCACAGGGGGAAAATTCTGTAACCGGCTTATATCACAAGGGTTTTTGTGGATGGTTGACACGTTAGCGGGGACCTCAGGATATCCCGTCCAGGACCTCCCGCACTTCCTCTGGTGAGATATCCTTTGCCTCTCCTCTCTCTATTTCCTGGGACAACGCCTTGATCTGTTTCTTGATCTCCTCGTACTCCCTTATCTTACGCTTCAGAAAACTCGAGGTAACAGGAGCTTTCTCCTCCAATCCCCTGCGTGTCAGGAGATACATATACTTGGTCTTGATCTTGGAATCTTTAAAGCGGTGAACCCCACGCGTAATCGTGTCATATTCTGGAGGCATTTTGTGCTCGTATTGACAAAGACCTGAACAACGTTCGCCTAATCACCAGGAATGACGCCAAAGGGTAAATCTTTACGAACCCCCTTTTTGCCAGCTCGGAAAGGCAGTAATTGAGTTTGCCCAGGCTGATGCCCATGGGCCTGGACATCTCCCTCTGGGTGAGGGAGGAATCCTCGCTCAGGATCTTGAGGAGGCGGTAGCGGATTTCATATTCGCAGCTGTTCATGACATGAACGTTTTAACTGTATTGGGATTGGATGTCAAGGGGATAGTGGAGCCCTCTGGCACCCCGGTTGAACACCCAGGGGGTTCCCTGTTCAACGGGGCAAGCGGATTTTTGGGGCACCGGGATTGGGGCTTCCGTCTTCGCTTCCGGCTACGCCGCGACAAGCCCGAATCGCAGCTGCACCGCATCCCGCCAAAAGGCGGGAAAAAGGATCGCAATAAGATGCTGCTCCCCCGGAGAGAGTTCACGGTTGAAAGTTGATGAACTCGTAAAAAGACAAAATTGGGATGGCAAAACAAAAAGCTTCAAGTAAGTCTTCAAGTTGAGCTTGCGAAATCCGGCTGAGCAGGAGCGCGCGAATCTCGTGTGACGAGGCGTACTTGGCGTACGCCGCAATCATTTACCCCGTTAAATAACTCTGAATTCACAACTATTGAACGCACGATGTTCTCTGACGGTTCCAGGCCTTTGATTCAATGCAGAAAATGCCCATTTAAAAATGCCCATTTAACGGGGCAGGGATGAAGCGCAACGCAGAAATTGGACTTTTTACGAAGCCATCAAGCATAGAAGCTGAAAGGCGAATGCACTCAGGATGGTGATTCCTTGAGACAATCTTCATACCCGACCAACGCTGGAAAATATTTAGTATATATACCTCTGTCTCTAGTCAGAATGGCACTGCATCTGGCAGAAGCGAACCCTCCAATATAAAAATCTGACAAGAAATGCTTTCTTGGATTCAGCTTGTGGCCACATTCAGGGCATTTTACTTTTGTTTTTCGCTTCAAATATCTCATCCATGCTTGTGCAGCGGCAATAACAGAATCAAGGTCCAGGGGTTCTATCGCAATTTTGTGTTCCTCTAAAAACTCGCCCAATTGCCTCGCCTTTCCTTTAAATTGGGGCATAAGTTCAGCAAACACCACCGATGGTGCAACCAGATTCTCTTTTCTTGCGAGAGCAGCATATAACTTGTCCTGAAAGTTCCTGAATTCGTCTTTCAAAATATCAAGCAGGATGGGCGTATCTACGCAGACTCTCAATTTACTTTGCCCCTAACTTCGTCCATATATTCCATTGTTTTTCGTCCACCCCTGAACCTTCCACGCCACTTCCTCTTAATCGTTTCGATCGGATCAACAACAAGAACATATTTTTCCCCTTCCTTTGTAATATCGACTTCAGTTCCAGGAACGATACCCATTTCCTTTCTAATCTTTACAGGTATGGTAACCTGATATTTGGCAGTTACTCTGGACAATTCCCTCACCTCCCCTGGTATACCTTTTATAGATATAAGGTATACCTAATGCGTGACCGCTTGTCAATTCTTTTTCCCGGATATTTTTTCATAATCCCACTGTAATGTGAATAATAGTCATTATCGGTTTTAGGAACATACTCGTTCTCAATTTCAATCATTATAGACAAAGACGGCAAGCGAGCGCAGAGCACATGCCAGGAATTCTTTGTCAGAGACTAGGTGAAGCGTCTCTGGCACAGACAGTTTTCTTTGAATCGTAAAAATTGCAATTTCCCGCAGTTTCTTGCTTGGGCCTCCCCGGGAACATGGTCCTAACGGTTTTCTTCCTGGCCTGCGCTGCCTGGAGGAGATGTTACTGGAACGGAGATAACCTCTCTTTTAGCGGCGGCAACCGCACGGTTGGCGATATCTTGTACTTTCTCATATGCCTTTTCATGTTTTCGGGAAAGTTCAGTAATCTGTGCTGCCTGTGTGTCGACAAGTTTTTCTAGAGATTCGATTTTACTGACCAGCACGTTCTTTTCCCCTTCAAACTTTGCTTCCAAAAGTGCCCGGGTCTTTTGAAAGTCGCTGGTCAGTCTTTCCGTATTGGCATCTACCGCCTCCTTTACTTTGGTTGCAATTTTCTCGGGGAATGTTTTGACTTCTTCTCGAAGCTCCGCTATCTCCTGTTCCTGTTTAGCAATCGTGTCCTCACGTGAGTCTAGCTCTGCTTTTCGTTGTTGGAACTCCTGTTCAAAATCCTTCCGCTTCTGTTCGATTTCTTTTTCTATGGCCCGCAGCTCATCTTCAAGGGAGTTTCTGCGCTGTTCTTTTTCACGAGCAAAAGCATATTCAAATTCTTCTCTTGCCCTCTGTCGTTGTCTTTTTAACAGATCTTCACGTTCTTTCTCTTCTTCCTCTCTTTGCTCTTTTTCCTTCTCCCATTTGGCCCTGGCTTCCCGCATCTCTTCTTCAAGAGCGGTGCGCTTGCTTTCCATTTCCTGCTCAAACTTCTGCCTTTTAGCCTGTTGGGCCTCAATCAGGGCGGCCAGGTCAGAGGCGGCTGTTTCCACCTCGTAGATGGTCTTCAGCTCCTCCTGCTTAGCCCTGACGGCAGACTGGATCTTGCGATAGGTATCGATTTCCTTTTCGAATCGATCCGCCAGGTCTGCCAGCTCTTTACTGAAAGTGCCTCTTAGCTCGTGCAGCCGCTGTAAAGGGTCCTGGGTAGCTTCGGCCTCAGCAGCGGCGGCAGCCAACTGCTTTTCCATCTGCTTCCTGGCTTTCTGTGCATCCATGAGCTCTTTTTCCCGCATCTTGAGCTGACTTTTGATAGCCTGGTAGGCCTCGAGCATCTCCTTTTTCGTGTTAGCCATGGTTACTTGCGTGATATCGGTCGAATCATTCATGGTATTTATCCTTCCTTCCCGTGCAATTTGGTTGTGTTGGGGTCGACCCCCGACCCCTTTTGTTCCCCAGTGGGGGACGTTCGTGCAGAGCGTGCATAATAGTATTTGCTCTTCGTGAAGTTTTGAATGCTGAGTGCCTAATTTTGAATGAGAAATATTAATTTTGAGTTTTGAATGGTTAACCAGCTTGTGCTGTCTTTACTATCGATGTGAGTATTCTAATGAGCTCTTCGCAGTCTTTCAATGCGCGGGCAAAATCAATACCATTGAAGAGATTGCTATCTCTGAGCAGCCGCAACCAATAGTGGGTTTCGCGAGCTTCTTTGGATGAAATCGACGAGACATTTGGAAAACTCATTTTGGGGACAGCAACACGGTTGCCTCGCTCCAAAAGTTGGACGGCAACATGGTTGCCTCGCTCCAAAAGTTGATGGGAGAGTGAGCAGTAAGCAGTAAACAGTGAGCACAGGGAAAGGGAGATACGAGTGACGAGAGACAAGGGTCTGTCTGGTTCATCTGGTCTATTCGGTCTGTTTGGTCTATTCGGTCTATTCGGGGTTCCGGGTCTGGCGGGTCTCGTCTCTCGTTTCTCGTGACTTGTCACATTCTTCTGCTTACCACTCTCTTTTTGGCACCCCGGTTGAACACCCGGGGGGTTCCCAGTCTCGCAGGGCAGAAGGGCTTGTGTCATAGCAACCGCACGACCTGATTTGAAAACTCCTCAAGGTCATCTATGTCATTCTTAATGATCTCGTATACCTGACCGTAGTCAATATCCCAATAGAGATGTACCAGCCTATTCCTGAATCGGGCCATCTGCGATAATCTAACAGCCAAATCCGGATCAATAAGGTGTTCATCCCCGAGGAACTGAAAACACTCGGCATAGTCTTCCGGGACCTTCTTCAACTCCTTCGCACTGATGTGATAACAGATATTGAGGGCGGCTTCTATTGCCGTCAGCAGGCGGGATCGAGCAATGTCCTGGCTGTCTTCGTCCGAGAGGAAGTCTTCTTTGCTAACTTCTTGAAAGCGCCTGAGGCGAATCAACGACTTGGAGATGTCCTGCAGTCTTGCTCGTATTCGATCATGATCGAGCTTCATAGGTAAATGCCTCTCTTGTGTGGTAGAGGAGGATAGGTTTTATGTCTAGATATCGACTTATTACTCTCATGCAAAAATCTGCCCTTAAATCCGGGGCCCTATCCACAAGGAGGCGGCCCCGAATGGCTCTATATCGAAATGCAATAGAAGCTGAGTTCAGCAGCCTCACCTCAAGGGGAAATGTCACACTCAAGATCTTCTCAAGAGCGTCTTCTAATCCAATTTCATAGGTATATCGGATCGTTTTCACATCTTCCTGCCTTAAGAAAACCCCGATGTCCAAGTCCCTAAAATAGGGCGCCTCAACAAATGAGCCATGGGCGTAAGCAAAGAGAATTTCCTCCCGGGTCTCTAGGTATTTTCCCGCTCGCCTGAGGAGTTCTTCTCTTTTCTCCATCGTCATACTACAAGTAATGATCTTATTGTTATCCAAAATGGGCTCCCGCGGTTGGCCTATCTGGTCTGTTTGGTCTGTCTGGTCTGTCTGGTTGATCTTGTCACTCGTTACTCGTCACTCGTCACTTCTTCTTGTCGCAACAACATGTTGCTCCTACAGGAAGAGGCGGGGATCGCGGCAAGATGCCGCTCCCACGTCGTCGGTCTTCGGTCGTCTGTGCTTTATCCGTCTGCTCACTTTCCCCTTCTGCTCACTTCCTTTTGCTTACTGCTTACTCATCACCTTCTTGCAGTCCCTATGGTGTCGGAAGGATATGGAAGTAGCGCCTAATGAAGGACTTCTTTTCACCCTCCTTTGCACCG
>JAFDHB010000179.1 GCA_019308985.1 Deltaproteobacteria bacterium
CACCTCTCGCCCCTATTGAGGAACCCCTATGAGGACAATGGGGGCGTGGGAACAGCTCAGGAGCGATATTGAGCCTTGAGAAAAGACCCCCAGGGACCATTGATCGCGGTTGATAAGGCTTTGGGCAACAGCCTGTCAAGGTTCAAGGTTTGTGCGATCCGCGTGCCCCGCGTGCCCTGCGAAATGCGTAGCCTATTTCTCTGGGGTAGCTCCGGCAGATGGTACCGGGGCGTAATCCGTGCCAAAAACCCCTTTTGACCCGGGCAGTTAGGCGACCAGAGCTTTGCACTTGACCCCGCCGCGATCCTTCTCTATACTTCGGCTTCACGCTTGTGAAAAGTTTCCATTTCACTTGGACTGGTTATCCGTGGCTGAATTTCATTTTTGGCCATCAACTTGTAGGAGGTTATGTTATGGGAAAAGTCGGCATCATCGGAGTGGGCCAGAGCGCCTTTGTCAGGGGATACCCCGGATCCATCAGGGAACTGGCCTTTGAGGGTTTCAAGGAGGCCATGGAAGACGCCCAAATATCGACGACGGATATCGACGCCTCTGTTGTATGCTCTGCGCCGGAATATGACAAACAAAGGTCACCTGCCGGGGTGTTCGCAGAATACCTGGGGCTTATACCGCAACCCACGTGCTACCTGGAATCTCTTTGCTCCTCCAGCAGCATGGGCCTGAGGGTTGCCTATTCTCTTGTCAAATCAGGGCTTCATGACGTGGTCGCGGTAATCGGATTTCAAAAGATGTCCGAGATTTCATCCGCTGAATCCCAGGAAAGGATGGGGAGGGGCGCTGATATCCAGTGGGAAAGCCCTTTCGGGACCATGATGCCGGCGTACTACGCCATGTATGCCAGGGCCCACATGGAGACATACAGTACAACGCCTGACGACCTGGCGCTCATAAGGGTCAAGGCCGCCACCTACGGCCAGATAAACGACAAGGCAGTCTACCGCAAACCCGTCACCTTTGAAATGTTCTCAGACCCCACCAGTCCCATGTCCGGGCCCGTGGCCAGTCCCCTTCGGGTCGGCGACTGCTGTGCCAATGCGGACGGCAGCTCATGCGTGATCATTGCCAACGAAGAAAAGGCGAAGGCCCTATGCAAGAAACCCGTCTGGATACTGGGACTGGGCGCGGCTTCGTGTCCCGTCAACATGACCGGAAGGGATCTCTTCACCGGCCTGACGGTCGCCCAGCAGGCTGGTGAACAGGCCTACAAGATGGCCGGGGTGACACCAAAGGATATTGACGTGGCCGAGGTACACGATTGCTTTACCATCGCGGAACTCATGGCCTATGAGAATCTTGGCTTTGCAAAGCCGGGGGAAGGAAAGGAACTCATCAAGAGCAAGGAAACTTACAAGGAAGGGAGCATACCCGTCAATGTGGACGGAGGGCTGCTGTCAAAGGGGCACCCCATCGGGGCGACCGGGGGTTCCCAGATAAGGACCATAGTACTCCAGTTGAGGGGAGAGGCCGGCGAGATGCAGGTAAAGGACCCTGAGATCGGCCTGGTCCATAACATCGGTGGTGTCGGCCTTTACGGCAACGTGACTATCCTGGGGAGGTAAGAGAATGGGCAAGGTTAAGGAAATAGATGATCGGTTCAAGAAGTTCGGAACGGTGAGCTTTACCGCCATTACAAAGGTGAACGACTTCGTCGACTACCTTGAAAAGGGCAAGGTTGCCGGTACCAAGTGCAAGGAGTGCCATGCGGTGTTCTTTCCGCCGAGGGCGGATTGCTATCGGTGTCTTACCAGCAACATGGAGTGGTTCGAGGTGAGCGGTACCGGGAAGCTTCTCACCTACAGCAAGCTCCAGTACGCTCCCGTGGGTTTTGAAAAGGACCTCCCCTATGCCATTGCAGTGCTCGACTATGGTGACTATAAGGTGTTTGGTCGTATAGACAGCACCATCCCCGACGAAGAGATAAAGATCGGCATGGAGATGAAGACAGTGGTCAATCAGCTACCCAACGGGCAGCTGAATTACGTCTTCCAAAAGGCGTAACGGACGTAAACCTTGAACCTTCCCCTAATTATGGAGCGAGCCGACCATGTCGGCGGAAATCCGGTGACACGGTCACCTCGATCCAAATACGGCAACGCGGTTGCCTCGGTCCAAAGCAAGGGATTCTTGGCACGGATTACGGGGATAGAAATTGTACACATGATTGATGCAGGAGCCCTGAACCCTGAACCCTGAACTTTGAACCTTCCCCTAATTATGGAGCGAGCCGACCATGTCGGCGGAAATCCGGTGACACGGTCACCTCGATCCAAATACGGCAACGCGGTTGCCTCGGTCCAAGGCAAGGGACAAGAAAAATAGTTTTGGTCCAATCTCCTAAAAGTAGTGGGTGGATCCAGATAACCATATTCCTTGATCCAATGGCCCAGGAAGCGCTTAGCGACTACCTGTTCGAAATGGGAAGCCAAGGCCTGGTGGTGCTTGATGACCCTGCCCCGGGCCTCAAGGCGTACTTGTCGGCGGAACTCGTTTCAGAGGAGAGACTCAGAGGCCTCCGGGAGTTTCTCGAAACTCTCGGGGAGATCTTTCCTGGGATGCATCCCCCGGAATTTCGGGTCCAAGAGGTGGAAGCCCAGGACTGGGATCTATTGTGGCGGAGGTTTTTCAAGCCTGAACACGTCACTCCCACACTGGTGGTTCTCCCTCCCTGGGAAACCCTATCTTCTCCTTTCCCCCACCATGTAATCAGGATCGATCCCGGTCCGGCATTTGGTACGGGTCGCCATTCCACTACGCGCATGTGTCTCAAGGCCCTGGAAAATCACGTTCCGGGAGGGGAATGGTCCCTGGTGGACGTGGGCACGGGGAGCGGCATTCTTGCCATCTACGCAAAAATGCTGGGTGCCGAGAGGGTCCTTGCCATAGACACTGACCCGGAGGCGGCGAGGTGGGCCGAGAGGAATGTAGAGTTAAACAATCTCGCAGGCAAGATAGAGGTCTCCACCCCGCCCCTCGAAACATGGAAGGAGCGGTTTTCCCTCCTCGTAGCCAATATCACTCTTGAGACCATACTCCAGCTTCTTCCTCTTTTCCCGCGCAGGCTCTTACCCGGAGGCAAGGTCATCCTGTCAGGGGTGCTGCAAAGCCAGGTGCAAGACCTGGTGGCCTACCTTCACCGCTCCCATTTTCATCTCTTGGAAGTACTCACCCAGGAGGAATGGGCGTGCGTCATAGCCGGCTACCTGGGCCGGACCAACGGAGGTGACATGGTTTGAGGCGCTTCTTCTTGAAAGAGACCCCCGTCTGCGGGAAACCGGCAGTCATATCGGGAAAAGAGGCCAGGCACATTATCAAGGTCCTCAGGATGGGAAGGGGGGATCGGATGATCGTTATTGATCCGGAAGGTAACCGTTTCTATGGGGTCATCCGGTCCTTGGGTAGACAGTCCGTCACCCTGATCATTGAGAAACCGGCGCCCAAACCTTCGCCTTCCCCCATTGAAATCTTGCTATGTCAGGCCCTGCTGAAGTCCCGGGCAATGGATTTCCTCATACAGAAGGCATCAGAGATAGGCGTGGACAGAATCCTCCCTTTTACTTCCGAGAGGACCATTGTCAAGCCCGACAATGAGCGGATGGGGGTGAAGAGAAGGCACTGGGGGGAGATCGCACTCAATTCCGCCAAGCAGTGCGACAGGGCCGCCCCCATGGAAATCGCCCCGCTGCGGGCCTTTGAGGACCTTGTTTCGGCCACAGGGGACGTCGAAGGTCTCAAGGTGATCCTCTGGGAACAGGAACAATCCCAAGATCTCAAGTCCCTCCTCAGGACTTCCACCCGGGGCAAGAAGTTCATTGCCCTGGTCGGCCCGGAAGGCGGGTTTTCCAGCCGGGAAATCCAGCTTGCCCGTAAGGCAGGGTTTGTTTCCGTCTCTCTGGGCGAAAGGATCTTGAGGGCAGAGACCGCCTCCCTGGCGATCGCGACCATTGCCCAGTATGAGTGGGGCGACCTGGGAGGTTGAACTACTACCGAACCTCACACGTATTGTATCATTCTACCCTCTCAGAACACCTCTGAGGACCGTGATTCCCTTTCTGGAGTGAGTCGCGGCAGAGGGCTTCAGCTTTTCACGGCCTGATCCACGATCATCAATGGTCCCTGGGTGTCTTTTCCCAAGGCCCAATCAGATTCCTCCCAGGCAGTTACAAGGGCACCTAACACGTTATCGAAGGCCGCAGTAGCCCCAGGACATCATCTCCACCGAAGCCTCCACACCCCTTCTCCTATTGTGGGAACCCCTATGAGGATAATGGGGGCGTGAGAATGGCTCAGGAGCCATATTGGGCCTTGGGAAAAGACACCCAGGGACCAAAAGAGCAAATGCAAGAATTTGAGTAATCGAGAGGTTTATTCGTAGAAAGGGACTAGCTACGCCATATCTCAACTATGGTCAAATCATCGCTTGCCTCGGCACTGCCGCGCCAAGCGTCCACTGCTTCCAGCAGGCCCTTGCCCCAGGGGGGGCCTTCGCTACTGTGTATATACTTCCTCAGCCCCTCATAACCAAAGAGATCATTGCCTTCATTCTCCGCCTCGGTGACCCCGTCTGTTATGAATAGCACCGAGTCTCCGGGGTCGATCACAATCTCCCGTTGTTGGTACTCTGTGTGAGGAGCAAGGCCCAGGGACACCCCCTTCAACGGGGGAACGTCTTTTATCTCCCTCCCCTTGATCCAGACCGGCGGGAAATGTCCGCCGAGAGCGTACTGCATTCTGCCTGTAATGGGATTATATTTGCCGAATATTATTGTCGCAAAGAACCCTTCTTGGGACATTATGTCGTACATCCCCCTGTTGACCGCTTGTAGCAGTTCACCCACGTCGTCATGGTTAAGGGCCTCACTTCTTATCTTTGCTGAGAGGGCCGCCATGATCAAGGCCGCAGGCAGCCCCTTGTCCGAGACGTCGGCCACATAGACCAGCCACTGGCCTCCCTGGGCCGGGATGAAGTCATAAAGATCCCCTCCCACCATGGCGGCGGGTCTTGAAACCGCCCACGCATGGCTTCCCCCTTCCATTTGGGGGATAGTGGGCCAGAACATGGCCTGGATTTTCGCCGCCGTTTCAAGTTGAATTTCAAGCTCCTGCTGCTTGAGACGGCTCTCAAGGAGCCTTGACCGTATAATGGCCACTGCTGCAAGATCTGCAAAGCTCTCAAGGATATCCTGATCTTCGGAATCGAAATAGGGTTTCCCCTTGGAGTTGACGACATTGATCACACCCAGGACCTCTTCCCTGTAAAGCAACGGGGAACAGAGCAGACTCCTGGTAACAAACCCCGTCTTCCTGTCTGCCTCTTTGAACAGCCTCGGATCCCTTTGAGCATCTTTGATGTTTATGGTCTGCCTGTTTTGGGCGACCCATCCGGCGATCCCTTCCCCTAGCTTCAGCTCCACTCTTCCATGAAGCAATTCTTCCGCCCTTTCGCCCAGGACTTCGTCTTTTACTGCGGCGAATCTCAATACCTCGCGCTCAGGGTCATAGAGCAGTATGGAAGAGGCCTCCGCGTCCGTGATATCCCTCACAAGGGCCAAGAGCTCAGGCAACAAGTCCTCCAGTGATTCTACGTGCGCCAGGGACTGGTTCGCCTTGATCAACTTCTTCAACCGATCCGAGACCTTTGAATTGCCCGAAACATTGTCTTTGTCTTCCATAAGATTCACTGTCCCTGGAAAAGAGAGGAAAAGGAACTCGCCTCTCAAGCTCTAAACTGTTCCACAGGCCTTGCTACCGCCGCCCGAATACAGGCGCCGGAGAAATTTCCCTCGCGATTGCCGATAATTGGATCGAGTATAGACTAGGGCATGATTGGAGTCAAGAACGGATGCCATAGCTCAGGATGCGAGGCATATCCCCTTGTAAAATGTTGTACCATGCCATATCATGTGACAGGGTTAAAAGGTAATGTCACGGAGTTCGATTCTATCATCCCAGGATCTACGGAGCAGAAAAGAAGGTCGACGGACCAAGGTGAAAGGCGTCAGAATCCTCATACAGTCTCGTTCGGACAGGGACCTTGATCCGGAAAGACGATTGATGTGGGGAGATCACTGGGTGAAGTATGAATTGGCCCGGGAATTCTCCAGGAAGGGCTCTACAGTGGTAGATAAAGATCCGGATGTCATTCTTCACCTCTTCGGTTCCCCGCCAAAGGCGACCTTGCCTGACCATACATTAAACATTGTCTGGCTTTACAGCCATCCTGATCTTGTGACGCCGGAAAACCTAAAGCAATTCAGGAAAATATATTGCGCTTCCCAAGACTTTATCCCCAAGCTGGCGCAAATGGGGTATGAAAATGTTGAACTCATGCTCCCATCCACCTCTAAGAGGCCTTTATCATTGCCGCCCCGGTATGATATCGTCTTTCTCGGCAATGCCAGGGCATCGAGGCGGGATGGGAGGTCCATAGTAAGAGACATGGGAGGCACCCCTTACGATTTCAAGGTATGGGGCAACCTGTGGGAGAAGATCCTTCCACGGAAGTACTATGGAGGCAGGTACTGGGATTACAGGACACTTGAACACTTATACGCATCCGCCCGCATCACCTTGACAGACCACCACCCGGACATGGCCAGGCAAGGTTTCGTATCTAACAAGGTATTCGATGTCCTTGCCAGCGGCGGTTTCGTCATTTCAGACGAGAATCATGGGATTTCAAATATATTCGGTGATGCAGTGCCCCAGTATGAGTCACCGGAACACCTGAAGCAACTGGTAGAGCATTTCTTGGAACATCCCGATGAAAGACAACGGCCCATGCTCAGGGGCAGGAAGATAGCCCTGGCCAACACTTACTCGGATCGTGTCCTCCAGTTCTCAAAATGGCTTCTGGA
>JAFDHB010000180.1 GCA_019308985.1 Deltaproteobacteria bacterium
CGGGCGATGGCAGGATACTGGACTACTCAACCAGCACCATGCTTTCCCCCCCGAGGATCGCCATCGATATTTTCGGCATTACCGACCCCTTCCGCACCATGATGACCCCTGTTAAACATGAGTATGTGAAGGATGTGAGGATCGGGTTCCACGAAAACAGGGTAAGGATCGTCCTGGACCTGAACAATGATGAAATACCCTCATTTACCGCATGGGCATATGATCAAAGACTGTTTATTGTACTGAATCCTCGTGACACGCAAAGAGCACGGGGCAGGGGCAGCAGGCAAGCACCGGTCTCTTTTGGCGAGACAGAACCGGAAACCGTCCTGGAAAGAAAGGCCCTGGGAATCATGGAAACAGCCTCATCCGGAAGGTATCGGCCGGGCATGGCTCGAAGTCCGAGGAAAAAGTACTATCCCCCGGACAGGCTGACACAACTTCCAGCGGATGATGGCCGGAAAGACACCGCAATATTCATAAGAGGGCTTAATGCCTACCATGCTCAAGACTGGCGGGGCGCAATCGATAACTTTGAAAGGTTGATAGCCTCGAAGCCCGAGGGAAGACATGCCGAGCGGGCCTATTTCCTCCTGGCGAAATCTTACGAGCACCTGTACTCTTCTTCTCTGCTTGATCATCTCGGGGAAATCAAAGGCCGTTACGAGGCTGCGATCAGCGAATTCCCGCACTCCTCGTTTGTCCCGGACGCCTTCCTGGCCATGGGCAACCTGTGCTTCAAGGCCCGAAACTATTTTGAGGCATTGGGTTACTACAACCTCCTACTAAAAAAAGACACTGAATCGAACCGTGCCTTTGAGGCCATGATACAGAAAATCAAGATCCTGCTCCTCAAGGGACGAAAGAAAGAGGCCCTTTCTATTGCGAGGCACCTTAATCGGGCATTCCCGGACCCTGAGCTGCAAATAAGGGCAAAAACAGCGATGGCGATCGTCCTTTATGAAATGAACAGCTTTCGAAAATCACTGGAGCTTCTTACCGGGCTCGAGGTATCAAGGCCTGAAACCATCTATCTCTACCCCGAGATATCCCTATACCTTGGGCGTAATTACTACGAACTGGGCGACAACGCCATGGCCCGTGAAAACCTGATCAGGTTCTATAACATACGCCCTGATTCCCCCTCTGGTGACTACATATTGACCAAGATTGCGGATACCTACAGGAATGAGGGCGCAATCCATAATGCCGTAAAATTCTACGAACTGGTCCTCGATCGTCACCCCGGCACCGAAGGAGCGATAATTTCCCAACTCAGGCTTGCCGAACTCCAGGAAGAGGGCAAATTGAAGACAAATAGGGGGATCGTACCCATTTCAGAGATGAAAAGGCAGGCGGTGGGGCTCCCCGTAGAGATATATGAAGATATCATGGGCAGGCTCTCCAAGGAAGACGGCAATAATCTCCTCCTGGGGTTGACCCTGCTCAAGCTGGCAATAGGTTATCGCAAGGACGGAAAATATCAAGAAAGCCTGGACGTCCTGAAGATGCTAAAAAGGAAACAGCGCCGACTTTCCGGCATCCGAAGAGAGTTCCAGCATGCCCTCGCACAGACCCTGGACGACCTCCTGGGGGCCTGGATGAAAAATGGGGCGTACGAAAGCATAGTCAATCTGTATCTCGAGGTAGGGGATCTCTTTGATCTCATTGAATCCCCGGCACCCATGTTGACCGTAGCCAGGGCCTCCATGCAACTTGGGCTGGAGGAGTTCGCCCTGGAGGTTTTCAAGAGAGCAGACTCCCTTCTACAGGATCATGAAAAACCCGCCGATCTCCTTATCTCTCTGGGCAGGGAGTCCCTCAAAAAGGGCAGGCTGGAGAAGGCCCTGGCGATGGCTGACCTGCTTATCAAGAATCATCCTGGTGACAGGCTGGTCCCCCTGGCCTATCAATTGAGGGGAAGGGTATTTTATCAGGAGAAAAAATACCCTCCGGCAGCGGAGATGTTTGCCAGGGCTCTGGGATTCAATCCCGAAAAATGCGACAGGGTGGATATCTTGCTTGACAGGGCACGGGCCTTGACGGCCATGGCCTCAAGGAGAAAGGCCTCGGAGGCCCTGAGAGAAGCGGACAGGATGATCAAGGACTGCACCCTGCCCTCCCCCCATTCCTACGAGGAAATGGCACGGCTGTATCTTGACCTGGGTAATCCCCGGAAGGCGATTTCGATCCTGTATCGTGAAATCGACAAGAAGACGGGCGAGGACAAGACACGGGTGATGTTTATGATAGCACGGTATTATGAGGCCTTGGGAAACAGGGAAAAATCCAATGAGATATTCAAACAGATCCTGAATGGTAAATCCCCCTTCTGGAGCATCCTGGCCAGGGAGAGACTGGAGGAAGCCGCCTTTGACAAGGAATTGGGGGAGAGGAGAGAACCGGGATCGGGAAGAGGAGCAGGTATCGGAGATGACAGGGAAAAAGGTCTTGTTGGTTGAAAGTGATAGGGAAGACAGATCAATCATCAGCAGGGCATTCACAGGGGCGGGGCATCGAATAAGCGTGACTGATGACGCGGCATCCGCCTTGGAAAGGGTTTTCAATGACCATTATGACCTTGTCATAACGGAGATGAGCCTGCCAAAGGGAAACGGTCTCGAGCTTCTTCAACGTATCAAGGAGATCAATGAAGCCCTGCCGGTCATCATCCTATCGGCGGATGCCGGAGTACGGGAAGCCGTGGAGGCCATGAAGCTTGGGGCCAGCGATTTCATGGTAAAACCCTTGACCGCCGGAATGATGAAGGCCGTCATCTCTTATCTCTCCAACGGCGCATCTCCCGGAAAAAGGGTCGACCTGTCATCCGTATCAAGAGACTCCATTATTACAAGAAACAATCAGATGGCACGACTCCTGGAGGAGGCCAGAGACATAGCCGACAGTCAGGCCTCGGTCCTTGTCCAGGGAGAATCAGGTACAGGCAAGGAGCTTTTTGCCAGGTATATCCACCGGAACAGCAATAGAAAAAATGGCCCCTTTGTGGCAATAAACTGTGCCGCACTCCCGGAAACATTGCTGGAAAGCGAGCTCTTCGGTCATGAAAAGGGCTCCTTTACCGGGGCGATCAGCAGGAAAAAGGGCAAGTTTGAGATGGCCCACTCGGGAACAATACTCCTGGATGAGGTCAGCGAGATGAATATTCAGCTCCAGTCCAAACTGCTCAGGGTCCTCCAGGAAAGGGAGATCGACAGGGTCGGAGGCACGACCCCCATTCCCGTTGACATAAGGGTTGTTGCCACGACAAACAGGGACATTCAGAAAGAGGTTGATGAAGGGAGATTCAGGGAAGACCTGTTTTACAGATTGAATGTCATACCATTTCATCTGCCCCCCTTGAGGGAAAGGAAAGAAGACATACCCCTTCTGGCTGAGCACTTTGTGGAAAAATATAACAGGATAGACGGCAGGTCCGTCAAAGGATTGACAAAAGAGGCAAAACAGACACTCATTGGCCTGCCATGGAAAGGGAACGTCCGGGAGCTTGAAAACGTGATTGAAAGGGCGGTACTCAGGTGCAAAGGGGGCTGGATAGGGGAGCGCGATCTTGGGCTGAACATGGAAGCCGTCTGCAAAGTGCACCTCGCGCCCCCATCGACTCCCCTGTCTCTAAGGGAGATGGAGCGAAAAATGATTTTCCAGGCCCTTGACCGCACAAACGGCAACAGGACGTATGCGGCGGAGATCCTGGGGATCAGCGTTCGAACGCTCAGAAACAAGTTGAACGAGTACCGAAAAAAAATGGAGCAGGATCAAGAAAGGCATGCAAATTGCTTTTAACTCCTGTGCCTGCCCGATATTACCCGGTCAGGATCTTAAAAAACCCCGACCGGAAAGCAATGATACATATCCTGAGTGTGAACAGGGAGGAATTTTATGCCTAGCAAATTATCGTTTGCCAATACCTTTCGTGCGCTGGAAAGGGCGATAGACATAGCACACAAACGGCATGTGCTTATCGCCGGCAACATCAGCAACCTGGAAACACCGGGCTATAGGGCGAAGGAGATCGATTTCAGGGCGGCCCTTGACAAGGCGCTGGGACACGATTCGGAGTTCCGGTTGCGCAGGAGCGACCCTCGACACATGGAATCAGGGGCGATATCCGGGCGGGACTTTGAATTCTTTGAAGAGGAGGGTGAGTGGAACGGCTATAACTGGGTAAACATAGACAGGGAGATGACGAAACTAATAGAGAACAACTTGAGGTACAGGGCTGCCACCGAAATCCTCTTGAGGAAAATAAACCTGTTAAAAGAGGTAATACGGGAAGGAGGACGGTAGGATGAATTTCTTGCAATCTCTTGAAATAAGCGCTTCAGGGCTTTATGCCCAGAGGAAAAGAATGGATATCATTGCGAGCAACCTCGCAAACATAGAGACCACCCGCACCCCTGAGGGTGGCCCTTACAGGCGCAAGATGATCGTAATGAGAGCAAGGCCTGTTACGGACTTTGACAGGATTCTCGACCTCCAGGCCCGAGGGGTGAGTGTGGACGGTGTCGTGGATGATCCCGGTCCCTTTAAGAAGGTCTTCAATCCGAACCATCCCGATGCAGACAGGGACGGGTACCTGCTCAAGCCGAATATAGACCTCCTGGTGGAGATGACCAACCTGTTGATAGCAAGAAGGGTCTTTGAGGCAAACGTAGGCGTACTCAAGGTGACAAAACAGATGGCCATCAAGGCCCTTGAAATAGGGAGATAAACATGGGCGATCTGCTTATCAAAGGCTTCAAAGATGCCCCCCCTGCTCCAGGTATATCAGGGAGCAAAAGGAGGGCCCAGTCCGACTTTGGAAAGATAATAAAGGAGTCGATCAACAGGGTCGACACCCTGGACAGGGAAGCCGACAGGTCTGTCATCGACTTTTTACAGGGAAAGGCGGATACACACGAGGCAATGATAGCCCTTCAAAAGGCCGATATATCCATGCGGATACTACTTACCGTAAGGAACAAGGTCATTGAGGCTTACAGGGAGATCATGCGCATGCAGTTTTGACAACCCGTGGCTCATCGGCGTTTTGACAGGAGGTGAAGCAACCCGGGGGCTTATCTAAACCATAATCAGGCTATCGGAAAGATGTTGCCATGAATTCAATAAACCAATTTCCGGAGTTTCTGAGGGCGTTACCTCTCTCCAAAAAGATCAGCATTGCCTTCGTTGTTGTAATGATGGTCAGCGGGTTTGCCTTCATGTTTATCTGGGCAAACCAGGTGGATTATCAGGTCCTGTTCAACAATCTCTCCCCTGATGATGCAGGGGCGATTGTGGCCAAGTTGAGAGAGAAAAAGATACCCTATAAGATCGAAACCAATGGAGCGGCTATCCTGGTACCGGCCGAGAAAGTATATGACCTCCGCCTGGTGCTGGCGGGAGACGGCTTGCCCAGTGGCGGCAATGTGGGTTTTGAAATATTCGACCAAACGGACTTCAGGACCACGAAATTTGTTCAAGAGCTGAATTACAGGAGGGCCCTTCAAGGCGAATTGTCAAGAACCATAAACCGGTTCAAGGAGGTCAATGCATCACGGGTGTTTATAGTGCTTCCCAGGGAATCTCTTTTTGTGGAGGAGAGCAGGCCGGCATCCGCATCAATCCAACTGGATCTGAGCACCGACCTTCCGCCTGCCAAGCTTGCGGCGATCGTCCACCTTGTTGCAAGCGCAGTGGAAGGCCTTGATCCGGAACAAGTGACAGTGGTGGATACAAAAGGCAGAATACTCTTTAAAGGGGGCATGCGCGACGAGTCATCCGCCCTGTTGAGAAGCGCCCAGCTCAATTACAAGGCAAAGGTAGAAGAGGAAATAAGAAAGGATGTTCAGAGTATGCTGGAGGGCATCGTGGGTGAAGGCAGGGCCATTGTAAGGGTAAACGCTGAAATTGATTTCACGAAAATAACCCTCAATGAGGAAGAATACGACCCCACCGCAACGGTGATCAGGAGCCAAAGAAACATCACGGAGTCTGAAGAGACAGGAACAGGAGTCGAAGACACGGCCCAGTCATTGATCAATCAGAGGCGAGGGGTGGTGCCGGCCCGGGGTGAAGGGAAAAACAGGAAGACCAAAAGGGATATAACCACAAATTACGAGATAAACAAGATCACCAGAACAATCCTCAAACCGGCCGGGAGCATCAAGCGTCTTTCAGTCGCTGCCGTTATCGACGGGGCCTACGTTACGGAAAAGATGGAAGACGGAACCGTAAGAAAACGCTATGTCCCGAGGAGTGAGGAGGAACTGCAGAAGTTTGAAGACATGGTCAAGAGGGCCATGGGATACGATGAAGACAGGGAGGATCAGGTCTCTGTCAGTTCAATGCCCTTCAATAATCCTCTCACCGAAGTCATGGAGCCCTATAGGGGGGAGAGAAGTTTTGATATCCTTGAAGTCCTGAAAGATCACCAAAGGGCCATAATCAACCTGTTGCTTGTGATGCTGGTCTTCCTGCTCGTTGTCAGGCCCTTGATCAAGGGTCTGAGAAATATGGGAGGAGAGGCGGTCTTGCAAAACAAAGAGCTGCCTCAAGGCCCTGAACAATACGTGCAGATTTCAGAACCCGAGGGAAAGGACCGCAAAGAGAAAATCCTCGAGATAACCAGGCAAAACCCCGAGAAAACGACCCAGCTTCTCAAGGGATGGATAGGAGAACAGGAATAATGGCATCGGGCATATTGGACCCGGATCACCTGACAGGCCCCCAAAAGGCCGCGATATTTCTCCTTGCTATGGGCGAAGAGTTTACGACATCCTTTTTCAAAGGGCTGGACAGCAACAGCATAAAAAAGATCGGAAGGCAAATGTCGGAGATCACATATATTCCTTCCCGTGTCCTGAACGCAGTAATGGAAAGGAGTTCCTGACGCAGGTGGTGGCCAAAACCCTTGATGAAGAAACCGCGAGGGAGGTCTTTAAAGTCATAGGTGATGAGAGGGCCAAGGCACCCTTCAGCGATCTGGCCTATGTCCCCTCTGAGACCCTGGTCAATATCATTCACGGGGAGCATCCTCAAACCATTGCCCTGATGCTCTCCTACATCCCGAAAGACAAGGCGGGAGAGATACTCAGCCTGTTGCCGGACGAACAGAAGGCGGATATTGCATTACGAATAATACACCTCGGCAATGTCCAGGAGGAGCTTGTCAGGGACCTTGACGAAGAGATCAAGAAGGAGCTATCCAAGATCGGGATTACGAGAAAAGGGTTTGACGGTCTGGAGACCCTGGCAAACATACTGAATGAAATGAACAGGAACACGGAAGAATATGTCCTATCCCGAATAGAAGAGGAAGATAAGGACCTGGCGGAGGAGGTCAGGCAGAGGATGTTCGTCTTTGAAGACCTCATGGAGATAGATGACAGGGGATTCAGGGAGATCCTCCGCAACGTGGACAACCAGGTCCTGACAAAGGCACTAAAGACCGCCCCCGACGAGATGAAAGAGAAGATATTCGCCAATCTTTCTGAAAGGGCATCAGCAATGCTCAGGGATGATATGGAGGTCATGGGCCCGGTCAGATTGAAAGAGGTCGAGGAGGCCCAGCAGCATATCATCAAGGTGGCCAAGGACCTAGAAAGAGAAGGAAAGATAGTCCTAAACACCAAGGAGGAGATCCTTGTCTGAACATCCCACAAATCCCAACCAGGGTACAGGGTCGTGTGCTGAATTCCGATTCGAGGCATTAACAGAGCTTTGCACACCCGGTAAGAGGGAGGTGACCGAATTCGCTCCCCTCCACTCGGGGGACAAAGGGGGAGGCGGGTTTGTCCCTTTTGGGGCGGCGACACCCCCTCCTGATAAGGATGTGAAAGAAGACCCTGATATCCTGGACAAGGCACAGGAAAAGATCAGCCTTCTGGAAAAGGAGGCCTATGAAAAGGGGTTTGCCCAGGGGGAAAGAGACGGATTTGACCTGGGAAGAAGAAAGGCGCAAAAGGCGATAGACCGCATAGAGGATCTTCTCAATCAGCTCACTCGGATCAAGGAAGAGATCTTGAGGCGTTATGAAGAGGAGATCCTGGAACTGGTCTTTGAAATATCCAAGAAGATCACTTATCTCCATGTGGAATCAGACAATCGTGTCTTGAGAGAGACTATATTGAATGCACTTCAACTGGCGGTCGAGAAGAGTGAAATCATCCTCAAGATCAACCCCGAGGACATGGATTATGTGGAACAGTTGCGGCCCGAGCTCTTCTCCAAATTCCAGGGGCTCAAGTCCATAATAGTCACCCCTGACCCTGCTATCGGCAGGGGGGGATGCTTCCTGGAAACTCCGTACGGTGCAGTGGATGCCAGGATCGATACCAGGCTGGAAAAAATCCATAAATGCCTTGAAGAGACCTTCATGGGGGGAAAAGATGTCCCAGGGCAAGATTGAAATAGGATGGAACAGGTACCTGGAGTCCTTGCGTACGTGCCGGCCCATCAGGCTGGAGGGCAGGGTGGTAAAGGTCGCTGGAATCGTGGCGGAAGGACACGGCCCCGGCCTCGGTATCGGGAGTCTCTGTGCCATTGAAAGCTCGGAAGGGTCCGACCTCCAGGCGGAAGTCATAGGATTCAAGGACAAGAGGGTTATTTTGATGCCTTTCGGGGAGACCCGGGGGATCAAGCCGGGGAGCAGGATCATTGACATAACCCACAGGCCGATGATCAAGGTGGGCGATGAATATTTAGGAAGGGTTATAGACGGCCTTGGACGACCCATTGACGGCAAGGGTGACATAGCAGGGAGCAAGGCACACCCTATTTACGGAAATACCCTCAACCCCTTGAACAGAGAGATCATCCAAGAGGTTATGGATGTGGGCGTGTCTTGCATCAATGCGCTTATCACATTAGGAAAGGGACAGAGGATAGCTATTATGTCCGGGTCAGGCGTAGGAAAGAGCGTCCTCATGGGTATGATCGCCAGAAACACATCGGCGGACGTGACCGTCATAGCCCTAATCGGGGAAAGGGGGCGTGAAGTCAGGGAGTTTGTAGAAAGGACCCTCGGGCACGAGGCATTGAAAAAATCCATTGTCGTGGCGGATACCTCCGACGCCCCTGCCCTTGTCAGGATAAGGGGGGCCTATCTTGCCACGGCAATGGCGGAATACTTCAGGGACAGAGGTCTGGATGTCATCCTGATGGTGGACTCCATCACCAGGTTCGCCATGTCCCTCCGGGAAATCGGCCTGGCCGCAGGCGAGCCCCCTTCCTCAAAGGGGTATACCCCGAGCGTCTTCACCCAACTGCCCAAGCTTCTGGAAAGGACGGGCAAGGTTGAAGAAAGGGGCAGCATAACCGGCATCTATACCGTACTGGTGGAGGGAGATGACATGAATGAGCCTATAGCGGATGCCATACGCTCTATAGTGGATGGACATATCGTACTTTCCCGCTCCCTGGCCCACAAAGGCCACTATCCCGCAATAGACGTACTTGCCAGTATCAGCAGGGTAATGAAAGATATCGTGCGCCGCGAGCACTTGGACAATGCCAAAAAGCTGATAAGGGTACTTGCCGCATACAGGGATGCCGAAGACCTGATCAATATCGGCGCCTATGTCGACGGTAGCGATCCTGAGATAGATTATGCCAAAAAGATGATTACAAGGATCAA
>JAFDHB010000028.1 GCA_019308985.1 Deltaproteobacteria bacterium
GTGGTTTTCTCGCTGTTCGACACGTGCTTCAACTTCCCTTCAGGGCCACCAATGACGCACTACACAAGAGAGATTCGGCGTTTACCCTTGATTTTTTAATCCCCAGCGGGACATACATTGATGAGAAAATGACGATAGGCCAGGTTGCCCGGATCCGTTTCAAGAAGGAAAGCTCCTTCTACGAAAAGGTCCTCATGGCCCTTTCCGAGCAAATCCCGCAAAAGTACCGTTACACCGCAGACCTGTTCCTCTTCCTTTTTTGGTGTTTCCTTTTCATGACCTTTTTCCGTGTCTTCACTTTCATGGGCTATGCCAGGACTTTACGGACAAGCCTTCTCTTTGGCGCCTTGAGCTATTACTTCATGCCGGATTTCACCCCTGGCAAAAATGATGACGCGATCTTCATAGGTTTCGCCTTATTGATAATTGTCCTGCGTTTCATTTTGAAAAAGAGGAGAAAAAAACCCCTTCTCGAGGTGGAAACCTAAAAAAGGACAATCAATGGCTCCCTTGTGAGCCATCAATCAATAATTACCTGTTTCAGCATGGAGAAATTATCAAGTGCCTGCCCCAAGCCCAAAACGACCGTGGAAAGAGGATCCTGGGTACGAATAATCGGCAGCCTTGTCTCCTCTTTCAATAATACCTCAAGATTCTTCAAGAGAGACCCCCCGCCTGTCAAGACGATTCCATTGTCAACGATGTCTGCGGCAAGCTCCGGGGGAGTTTGTTCCAGGGCGCTCCGAATAATTTCCACTATTGCCTTTACCTGCGCCGACATTGCATACCTGACTTCATCAGAATCTATGGTCAAGATCTTGGGTATGCCTGTGACAAGATCTCTGCCCTTTACCTCTATCGTCTCGATCTCTTCACCTGGAAAGGCGTTGCCTATGGCCTTCTTTATCGCCTCTGCGGTGCTTATCCCGATCAACAGATTGTAAAACCTCTTGATATGCTGAAGAATCGCATCGTCCATTTTGTCCCCTGCAATACGGGCTGACTTTATGTAAACTATCCCTCCCAGGGAAATCACTGCAACCTCGGTCGTTCCACCCCCAATATCCACTACCATGCTTGCCGTTGGCTCCATGATGGGCAATCCTGCGCCTATTGCGGCAGCCATCGGTTCCTCAATGAAGAAGACCTCTCTTGCTCCGGCGGATTCGGCAGATTCCCGCACAGCCCTTTTTTCAACCGGTGTAATACCGCTAGGAACGCCGATAACTATCCGCGGTCTTACAAGGGTAGCCCGATTATGTACTTTCCTGATAAAATACTTCAGCATCGCTTCTGTCACTTCAAAATCTGCGATAACACCGTCCTTCATGGGTCGCATGGCTCGTATGTTTCCAGGAGTTCTTCCAAGCATCATTTTGGCCTCCTTGCCCACGGCAAGGATCCTGTTGGCCTCCCTGTCACCCGTCTTAACGGCTACCACAGAGGGCTCATCGAGTACTACGCCGTCTCCCTTCACAAAGATGAGCGTGTTGGCCGTACCAAGATCGATAGCCAGGTCGTGTGAAAAAATCCCTAAAAGAGGATCAAGAAACACGATTTGCCTTACCTTTTCACAAATTGTAGAATTGCCTTTATTATTGCATAGTTCTGATAGTTTTTAAAAACAAAACTTCAAATTAAGGCAATTTCCGGTTAAGTTTTCATTGCCTATCAAACCCCGTAACAATAGAGCTATCTTCGGATAAATTTGCCCTGTTTCGTGGACAGGGAAGAAACATTTCCGTTGTTGGGCATTAGGTAGTGTATGCCTGCTGCGTTCCTTACCTTTCCTCATAAAGCGAATAGTCGGTGTCGACTCTTGTTATTATTTCAATACATGCCGGCCGGCCCTTTCTTGTCACCTCCTTCGCCCTCTCTATGGCAGGGGCGATTTCATTGGGCTCTTAGACCCTCTCGGAGTGAAGGCCCATTCCTTGGGCGATCTTGGCGTACTCCCCTCCACACCGATCAATATTGTATCGTTCCGTAGCGACCGGTTGCGTACTCCTGTACCCCCCGAACCTGCCGTTGTTGAGTATGATGGTCAGGATGGGAATGGCTTCTCTTGACGCCGTCTCCAGATCAAAGCCTGTCATCCCTATACTCGCATCTCCCATGATATTGACCACCATCTTTTCCGGGTTGGCCAGCTTGGCCCCCATGGCAAAAGGCAGAGAACTCCCTAAAGTGGTTGTCTTGCCCCATCCTATGAACCCTCCCGGCATGGTCACCTCGTAGAATGGCACTGTTTGGTCCCTAGGTCCCCCGGAGCTCGCTATGACAATGGACTATCCGCCTTGGATAGGGAGTCCGAGATGTGCAAATTTTTCACACCGGGGTCTTTCGCATCTCCAAGACATACCCTAAGGCTGAGACACCGACATGCAGGATAAGCGTGAGGAATATGGACCAAAGAATCAAGAGCACCGACGGCCTTACAAGAAGATACAAGAACGCCCAAATGCCTATTGCCAGATCAACTTGATCCAGCACGAAGAAAAGTGCACCCACCAAACCCTTCCCCCTTTCGCCAGGGGCGATACCCAGTTGCCTTTTCACAAAGCTGTTAGGTAATTCCCCGATGGTCATTCCGAGGCCCATCAACACGCCGGATATGAACCAGTGACGTCCATAGTCCAGGAGAAGAACCCATCGCGGGACATAGCCGCTCTCTTGAACCCATGCCTGGATCAGGGTCCCGATGCAACAAAAAACAAGGTGAATCAAAAGGCCCCTAAATGTCTTGTTCTCCCCGAACACCCTCCTGTCCTTGAATGTAAGACCCAGGTCAAGGGGCCTTTTCAGGGGAACCAGCAGATCATACTTTATTATCACCCCGTGCGCTACTGCCGTTATTAACAAGGGTGACGCAAAGAATAGTACCTGGGCCGTCATTTCCAGTAAGTTGTTCATGTTCCTTGTCCGGAGACCTGGCGTCTCAGGCCGATGGCCTCATTTTGCATGAAGAGAGGATTTGTTTCTTGACAATTTTGCTGTGCAAATGTTTTGGTGCTGATGTAATTCCCCGGTGCTCTTACTACTACCACATAAAAGAAGCAGTTCAAGTTGAAACAGCCCGATTCGTCAGCCAAGGGAGGACTTAAATACAACATGCTGAGATTATTGTTATTTTTGACCGTTTTTTGCACTATCTATGGATTGCTGAATTTCTACGTGTTCTTAAAGGTGAAGACGGGTCTGGCACCAGGGACGGTTCAAAGTGCCATGCTGTTGGTATTTATGGCCGTCATGGTCGTCTCACCGATTCTTACTCGAACAGCATCACGGTTGGGATTTGGATCGACCGCTTCTCTCCTTGCCTATCTGGGTTATACCTGGATGGGCTTCCTATTTCTGGTTGCATTTTCATGCTTTATCCTGGACCTTTACCATATGGTGATGCATTTAATCTCCTCGATCGCTTCGAGAGACTTGTCTTCCCTGGTCCTTCCAGCCAGGCAGTCCTTTCTTGTAATACTCGTCCTTTGCGCCGTGGCAGGGACATATGCCTTTTTCGAAGCACTGGCAGTCCGCACCGATCACCTGGTCATCAAGACATCCAAGATCCCGAAGGAGCTCGGGAAAGTGAGGATCGTCCAGATATCCGACGTACACCTTGGGATCATTGTTCAAGAGAACAGGTTGAAAAGGATAATTGATAGGGTCAAGGAGGCAGATCCGGATATACTTGTATCCACCGGCGACCTGCTTGACGGGCAACTTGCAGATGTCTCCACCCTTGCTGCCATGTTCAGGCAGATTCACCCAAGGTATGGAAAGTTCGCGGTCACCGGAAACCACGAGTTTTACGTGGGCTTGGAACACTCTCTGAAGTTTATGAATGAGGCGGGATTCACCATCCTTCGCGGGGAATGGGTCAGTGTTGGGGGCGCTGTCACCTTGATAGGCGTGGATGATGCGGCCTTTGCTCGAGGGAACGCTGGGTATCCCATCTCGGAAAAAGAAATCCTTTCCCAGGTCCCCGGGGCGGGATTCAGGATACTGCTCAAACACAGGCCGGAAGTCCACCCTGATTCCATAGGTCGGTTCGACCTCCAGCTTTCCGGCCACACCCACGGCAGTCAACTCTTGCCCTTCAAGGTAATCTCCAAGCTCTTCTACCCCTATAACACCGGGCTCATAAGGCTTGGTAGGGCCTCGATCCTGTACGTCACCAGGGGTAGTGGCACCTGGGGTCCTCCCATGCGGCTTCTGGTTCCCCCGGAGGTTACGGTCATCGATCTCGTACATCAGAATTGATGGCTTCAATAAGAACACCCTCTCCACGCTAGGGCAGGAATCCATAGTCAATTGCCGTCAGTGCTTGTGCACGATTATTAAACAATATTAACGATATGCCACCCCCCGAAGTCTAGCCAGGCAATATCCAAGCGGAATTCTTTCGAATATTCATGATATTACATGACTCATCTCAAAAAAATTGGCATTTTGCTATTTTTTTGCTTGACAGAAACCCCTCAAAGGCCTATTTTGTTAATACTATGAACAATGCTCAAACCAAAATCAACGAGGACCTGCTCAACTACCAGACCTTGAGACTCAAAGGCCTGATAAGCGAGATGGTCCAGTGCTGTGAAGACAGGAAGCTTTATGAATCTCAAAGGTTTGGGCTCCCCTATTCCGAGTTGAAGTGCCTGATGTTGTTTGACGGGGAGAGGTACTTGACGGTCAAGGGGATTGCCCAAAAGTTAGAGGTGGCCAAGAGCAGGGTGACCAAGATCATTGACGGCCTTATAGAGAAGAGGCTGGTGAAACGGATCGACGACCCGGATGATGCCAGGGTCAAACTGATAAGTCTCACGCCGGAGGGGGAGAAGACATCCCGGGAGATCGATGCATTTCACAGGGACATTCACAGGAAAATCCTGCTTCAAATGGACTCGGATGAGAGGAAAAGCGTCCTCTTTTACCTCGAACTTCTCAGGTCTGCTATGGAGGCGGTGAAGGAGCAGTTCGTTTAATGTCCTGTAGCTCTTGCCTGAAAAAGGCGAGAGCCATTGTTCTTGGTTAATATTATTAACAAATTTGTCAAAAACCCAGTGGAGGTGCATTATGCAAGAAGACGTCGTAACAAGAGGGGAAGCGGGGCATGCTTCCAATCAGGATCTTTCAAGGCTGGAGGAATTTCAGAAACAGATCGACGACATAAAATCCCGATTGGAAGCCCTTGGGAAGGCTGTGCAGGAAGACAAGATCTCCATGATAGTGTTCAGCGGAGAGCTTGACAAGGCCTTGGCCGCCTTTGTGATTGCCACCGGGGCAGTGGCGATGGGAATGGAAGTCGTAATGTTTTTCACTTTCTGGGGCACTCCTCTTCTCAGGGACAAGAACAAGTCAGTTGGGGGAAAGGATTTCATGGGCAAGATGTTCGGAGCCATGCTACCCAAAGGATTTGACTCGCTCAAGCTGAGCAAAATGAATATGGCCGGCATGGGCACAGCGATGATGAAATCCTTGATGAAAAAGAAGAATGTTGCGTCCCTGGATCAAATGATAGAAATGGCGGGTGAGCTGGGCGTGAAGATATATGTCTGCGAGATGTCCATGGATCTCATGGGATTCAAGCGCGAAGAGATGATCAGCTATCCGAACCTGGAGTTCTGCGGGGTGGCCAAGTTTCTCGAAGAGGCGAAAAACAGTAAAGTCCAACTCTTCATATAGCAAAAAGCATCAATTATATATAGGAGGTTGTTGAAATGAGCGAAGAGATCAAAGTAGACAAGGTCATGGATCTGAAAGGATTGCCCTGTCCTATGCCTGTGGTGAAGATGAGCAAGGGCATAAAGGAAGTGGAAATAGGTCAGGTCGTTGAGGCCCTGACTACCGATCCAGGATCCTTGGCTGATTTCCCGGCCTGGGCCAGAACCAGTGGAAACGAGATAATAAAAACGGACCAGGAAGGGGATGTGATCAAGTTCTACATAAAACGAAAAGTATGAGGTGAAGCACGATCTGTCTTACACATGCCCCCTTTGGGGGGCATTTTATGTAATATCGCTGATTGGAGGAGCCATTGGAAACTGTCTACTACCTAGTATTGGTCCCCATGGTATACGTCGCCTTTGGGATTTTTTTTGTGGGAATACTGTTCAGACTGGTAAGGATAATGCGGACACCAAAAAACCCTTCAACCCTTCGGATATTCCCGGAAAAACGCCCCAAATGGCCCCTGGTGTTGTATGATACCTTCCTGATGCCGACCGTAAGGAGGCACAAGCCTGTTCTGTGGGTCTTTCTCATGGCCTTTCACATAGCCTTTCTCCTACTGATAATCGGACACCTGGAACTCATCAGGGAGTTTCAGGTATTTCAGTTGATAGGGCACGAGGTATTCCTGGGGAGAGGTTTCATCGGGCTGATAATGTCCATAGCCTTACTCTACTTCCTGTTCAGAAGGTTTGTATCACCGGTTCGAGATCTATCAGTGCCGGAAGACTATTATCTTCTCATCCTCCTATTCCTTACAGTGATTTTTGGAAGTGAGATGGATTGGGCAAGGCGGTGGTACGAGTACGGAGAGATGGACGTAGACGCTTACAGGGAGTACCTTTCGAGCCTCCTTTATCTCAGGCCGACACTTTCTGAGACTATCACGGATTCAGGGCACTCCTTCATGCTGGTCCTCCACGTCTTTTTTGCGAACCTCTTTTTGATCTTTTTCCCCTCGAGCAAGATAACGCATTCCTTTTTTTCACTGGCCATGAACAAGTTGAGGAGAGGCTGAGGATGGATGAAAAGACGCGAGAAGAATTGCTGGGACTTTTCCGAAGCAAGCTGAACCAGGCGATGAGATTCTATCTGGAGACATGCTCCCGTTGTGGCGTCTGTACTGAAGCGTGTCACGTATATGCTTCAATGGGGCAGGTGAAATACATCGCTGCTTACAGGCACGAAATTGTCAGGAGAATCTACAAGAAATATTTCAAGGCCAGGGGAAGGCTGTGGCCGTCCGTGGGAGAGGCCAAGGAATTGACTGAAATGGCCCTCGAAGAACTTTACGAGGCTGCCTATTCCTGTACAGGTTGCAGGCGTTGCATGGTATACTGCCCCCACGGGATCGATACCCAGATGCTTATGTCAATCGCCAAACTGCTCCTGGTGGGAGCAGAGGCTGAACCGGAGATCCTGACCCTCCTGGCAGACACTTCCATTGAAAAGGGAAAGAGTCTCGAGCTGTTCAAGGAGAGCTTCCTCGAGGGGATCAGAAAGCTTGAAAAAGAAGTTGTAGAAAGATGGAAGTTGGAAGCGGGGAAAACCGCAATCCCGGTGGATGTCAAGGGAGCAGACCTGCTTTACGTGGCCTTGGCCGGTGCCCATTCCATCGTTCCCACGGCTGCGATCTTCAATGCGGCGGGTGAGAACTGGACGCTGAGCTTTTTCGAGGCTGTAAATTTCGGGGCATTCGTAGGTGATCCGACCCGCACCAAGTTAATAACGGACAGAATCACAGGGGAGGCAAGGCGCCTGAAGGTAAAAGAGGTCTGCATCTGCGAATGCGGGACCGCCTTTCGCGTCATGAAGCAGACGGCGGGAGAGCAACCTTTCCAGGTTACTTCCGTCACAGAAGTACACGCCAGGTATCTGAAAGAAGGGCGGATCAAGTTGGACAAATCCAGATTCAATGTCCCGATCACTTACCATGATCCCTGCCAGATTGCAAGAAACGGCGGAGTCATAGACGAACCCCGGTACATTCTGAGCCACCTTACGGACGACTTCCGGGACATGACCCCGGACGTAAGATATAATTGGTGCTGCGGAGGGGGAGGAGGACTGGTAGCCCTTGGCGAGGAAACCCTTGACTTTCGCATGAAGTCCTCAAGGGTCAAGGTGGAGCAGATCAATGAGACAGGGGCCAAAATCTTGGCCACCGCCTGCGAGAACTGTCACACCCAGTTGAGCAACCTCAACGACCATTACAAAATGGGGGTAGATGTTCAGTTCCTGAGCTCCCTTGTCGCTGAGGCATTGGTTCAGTAAGGAATCCGGCCTGATTCACGGTGCGAGAAGAACCTGGTCCCCAAAGTGTTCTTGCAGGGAATGCTTTAGGGCCTCCACTGATTTGCGATCCAAGAATTCAACGATGAGCTCGCCCCTGTCTTCCACCACCAGCTTACCATGGCTCTCAACCACTTCGGCCACCATTCACCCCCTGTTTCCTACTCTATTCCCAGCAACTCCTTGAGCCTGGCCGCGTTCTTGACAGCGAAGCCTTCATAATCATTATCAAAATAGATAAAGAGCCTCCTATCCCACCTCCTAATCTTATCAGCCCATTCCTTCAACTCCTCCTCTGAGTAACAGGAGGCGTACAGCTTCTTGGACCCGTGCAGCCGTATATATACGAAATCAGCGGTCACCACTTCTATGTATGGATACCGGCCGGCCGTGTCAGAGATGCAAAATGCTATGTTGTACCTCTCCATTATCTTGAAGGCATCATCATTTACCCAGGACTGGTGTCTCACCTCCAAGGCATGCTGGAACGATGGCCTCAGCTCCCGGCAAAAGGACTCAAATAGGGCCTTGTCGAAGGACAGGCTCGGAGGAAGTTGAAACAAAATAGGCCCCAGTTTTTCTCCGAGGCATTCGACTCCCTCATACAGCCTGTTAATGGGTTCTTTGGGCTCGCTCAGTCTTCTTGTATGGGTAATATACTTGTTCCCCTTTACTGACCACAGGAAGCCCTCCGGGGTCCTTGCATACCAGTTCTTAAAGGTGCTTGGCGCAGGGAGCCTGTAAAAAGTGGCATTGACCTCGACCGTATTGAAATGTCTTGCATAGTAGTCCAGCCATTTGGCCTGCGAAACCCCCTCTGGATAAAAGATTCCCTTCCAGTGTTTGTAGTTCCAGCCGGAAGTCCCCACTCTCCAATCTGCCGGGCGTTTCTTAAGGGGCCTTTTCATTGCTCAACGCCTTCTTGTACGCCTGTTCAAACTCCTTCCACAATCTCATGCCCAGACGATTCTGAGTCCTTACTATTTCCTCCAGGATGCCCCTGTCCGTGAGGGGGTTGGATAGTACGGCCCGCAATACCACGATGTTCTGGGGACGGTACTTGGTAGATTCAAGTGTCGTCCTCGAAACAAAGGTGGTGTCGTCCATCCGAAGTGCCTTGTGCAGTTTCACGTTCAAGGCATTTATCAGTCGATTTATCTTTCGCACCCTCCTTTCAATGGTCTGCCTTTCTTTTCTGGTCCTGGCCCTGTTCTTCTCCTGCTGCCATGCTGTCAGCCGGAGCTTGACCTCTGCCGGTATGAAACGATAATTGATGATAAATAGTTCGGGTATATTGAGCGTCTCGAAGTTACCGCACCCGTCAATTATCTCCTTAAGGGAATCCGTGTTTGCCCTTGCGCTCTTGAAAAGGAGCCTGTATCCGTCCCTGCCCATTATCTTCAAGGACGCCCAAGGTTTCAAACAGGCAAAGGGGCGGGAGCCCTCTATGGTAAACCTCCCGGTATCCACCGAATTGCGACGAATGATGTAATTGGAGGTATGCTTCAGGTAGTTAAGGTCCTTCTCGTTTCGGAACAGCACCAGGCCCATGGACATGGGACAGTAGAGGAGCTTGTGGGCATCGATGGACACGGAATCCGCCTCCTCTATCCCTTCAAACATGGGCCTGTACTCCTCTACCAGCATTGCCGAACCACCCCAGCATGCATCCACGTGAAAATGGGACCCTATCCTGCGAGAGATCTCCCCCAGCTTCTGGAGATTGTCCACGTTCCCCGTTTCCGTGGTACCCGCTATCCCAACTATGGCTATGACCTTCGTCTTTTCCCTTTGGCCTTCCAAGGACTCGATTTTCCTGTTCAGCTTCTTGATGTCAATTCTGTTGAAACGGTCGACTGGTACGTTTATGACGTTTTCTTCGCCCATGCCCAGGAGATTTGCCGCCTTCCTTATGGAGTAATGTCCCCTTGTGGAAACCAATATCACGCCCTTGTCATATTTGTAGTGACTCAAGGCGGATTTCATTCCTGCCGCCCTTACACCTGGGAACTTTCCGTCGGGAGGGAACGCCTTTTCCCTCGCCACCGCCAGGGCAGTCAAATTCGCAATGGTCCCGTCCGATGTGACATTACCAAGAGCTATCCTCGGGTTCTGGATATTCTTTTCATAAAACCTCTCCGACCTGTCGAATATCAATCGGTGAAACCAAGCCACCAGTTCCCTTTCAACAAAACTTGAGGCCTTGGCTGTTTCTATCTTGACCTGATTCTGGTTCAGGGTCGCAATAATCATTTCAAGCAGTATCATGAAATAGGGTACGGCGCTGATCATGTGACCGATGTAGTAAGGGCTTCCCACCCTGACGGAATGGGCTGCAACCTTATCCCTTATCTCCTCCAGGACGTCCTTTATGAGGTGAGGTTGGTCAGGAATGGAGGTTTGGTTGAAGATCCTGCTCAGCTCCGGGAGAGTAATACTGCTATGGATACCACCCTTCTCTTTGAAGAAGTGATGAATCATCTCCAGCAACTGCTGCCCGAATTCCATGAACTTATCCGGGGAATCCGGCATTATGAACAGCTTCCTCAGGTATTCCAGCGAAGCCTTTATTTCCTTGTTTCTCTTGTCCATAGCAAAGCCCAATATCTTGTCGTTTTCAGCAACCAGTTCCGAGCCCGGCTTTTTCTTCTGCCCCCTGTCCCACGGCCTCCGGGCGTGCCTTGCTCTTCACCTCCACACGGAGATGTAGAGATTAAAACAGATACGTCAATTTTTTCAATGTTTTTTGATAGGTTGGGGAGAGGTAAAAAGGGGCGGGGAGCGATCTTTCAACATCGCCTCCCTTGGAAACTCAAGACTATGGATCCACAAAATGAATTCCGGGATGCGGTGTCTGCCGGTCCTGCCACAGGGGAAAGAAGCAGTATCACCTGCATCCCGGAAATGGATTTGACGCCTACGCAGACCCCCTACTTGCTATCACCAGGGGCCCATGGCTGTCCTTTGGACATTTCTTTGGGGGTCATTGTGGCGCTCAAAATGGATCCAGAGCTATTCTGGATGCGGAGGATTAAAGCAAATTATGTGCCATATTAGATTATTTCATCAAATTACTATTTTTATGCTGATTTATTAGATACTTATCCGATCTTTGCCCCACCCTGTCAACAGATCGAGGTGGGTCTTGTCCATACAGTGTGTCAAAAACAATACAAAAAACGGCAGCTAGGTGCAATTTATGTACAATTTATGTAACACTGACGGGCTGCCCGCCAATGGATTCACAAAACCTTGAAGCTCTCTGTGAAACCTGCGTATTTTTCCCTGAGCTTCGGCTTCTCAATTTTCCCCGTGGGATTCCTGGGCACATCGTCGAAAAACACCCTCCTTGGCCTCTTGTACTTCGGCAGGCCTTGGCAGTATTCAATTACCTCTTCTTCTGTCATATGCCGCCCAGGTTTCATTTTTACTATGGCGGCAGGGACTTCCCCCAGCCTATTATCCGGTATGCCAATCACCGCGGCGTCCTGTATGTTATCATTCTCCATCAGAAAATTCTCCACTTCAACAGGCATGATGTTCTCTCCTCCTGAAATAATCACGTCCTTTTTCCTGTCCACAAGCCAGATGAAACCATCCTCGTCATAACGGGCCATATCGCCTGTGAGCAGCCAGCCATCTACAAGGGTCTTCCTGGTTGCCTCAGGATTCTTGTAATACTCCTTCATCACACCGGGCCCCCTGACCACCAGTTCTCCTACCTGCCCCGGCGGAAGATCATTCCAGGCCTCGTCTACTATCCTGCATTCCCAATCAAAGCCGGGTCTTCCGATTGCGCCGACCTTGTGAAAGTTTTCCATGCCCAGGTGGACGACACCCGGCCCAGTGCATTCGCACAGGCCGTAGTTGGTATCATATTGATGATGTGGGAATACCTCTTTCCATCTCCTGACCAGGCTTGGAGGGACAGGCTGTGCCCCTATGTGCATCAACCGCCACTGCTCCAGCCCGTATTCCTCCAGGCGGACCTCTCCCTTTTCAAGGGCCACGAGAATATCCTGGGCCCATGGAACAAGCAACCAGACAATGGTGGCTCCCTCTTCAGAGACGGCTTCCAAGATCCATTTCGGCCTTGCTCCCTTCAATATGACGCCCCTCCCTCCTACTATAAAGCTTCCGAACCAATGCATCTTGGCTCCTGCATGGTAGAGGGGCGGGATACAAAGAAAGACGTCTTCATGGGTCTGGTTGTGGTGCCTGTTCTCCACTATGCATGAGAACTCCAAGTTCCTGTGGGTGAGCAAGACGGGCTTGGGCATGCCCGTGGTCCCGGAGGTAAAGTATAGCCCTGCTTCATCCAAGGGGGTGATCTCAACCGGGGGGTCCTCCTTGCTCCCGGTACTCAAAAAGGTCTCATAGTCCTGTGCATAGGGCGGCGGATCTTCCTCAGAATTGACGCAGACAAAATCTTTGACACTATCCAACTTGTCTACGATCCCGTCGATGGATCCTTCAAGCTCCTCTCCAAAGATCAGTATCTTCCCTTCGGAGACCTCGGCGCAATACCTTATCTCTTCGGGCGTGAAGCGAAAGTTCAGAGGTACGGCCCAGGCACCGGTCTTTAATATCCCAAAATAGAGGGGAAGCCACTCAAGGCGGTTTTTCATGAACAGCATCACCTTATCGTCCCTTCCTACCCCCCTCCTGATCAGTGCATTCGCCACCTTGTTGGCCGTGTCATCAAACTCCTTCCAGGTTACAGCCTTCCTGGCGCCCCGTTCAGGGTCTATTTCCACCAGGGCCGTCTCATGGCCGTACATCCTTGCATTTCTTTTCAAGATCTCGGTGACAATCATTTCTTTCCACCACCTTTCAAATAACTGCATCGCCCGGAGCACAAGAGAATGACAGATATCTTGTGCTTCCTGCCTTTGTGCGGATTGACGGCAGTCATCAGGCCACAAAAAAAAAGGCCGTGAGCACTCTCGATGCCCACGGCCTGTACTTGCAAACATATCCATCATTCAACCCGCGGGCATACCACACCTCCCGTAATAGTAATACCTACGCCCGGATTGAATGATCGACCTGATCTGCATCTAACTTCTCTCTAATAAGCCTGATTCGTCTTTACGTCTTTATAAATTCTCATTTCCTTTTTCATCTGTCAAGGGAATTCTTGCTTGCCCTATCATCAACACGTTTTTCCATACCTACGCCGGATCTTTTCCATGTTCAGCCTTCCTTCGATATACAGGGCAATGGCAGCCACCGCCCTGTCCGCTGTCCGAAACACACAGACACCCACATCCCTTAGTTTATCTGTGAGGGAGTCGAACAGCCTGCCCCCGTCTACAATACCAACCACCGGTTTATCCAGTCGCGGCAGGGACTTCTCCAGGAGTCTTACGATGCCCCTCTCGTCCTCCAGATCAAAGGCAGGGCTGCCTGGGTCCGACAGGGTGCGCATCACGGGGGAAAGGGGGTCGAGCCCGACTACGACAGCGTCCACGTTCCGATCCCTTGCAAGGGCCTCAACGGCCAGTACGTGAGTTTCGTCGTCGGCGCCGGGGGTCATGTCCAGGGGATTCTTGATTGTCACCAACTCCGCAAGATTCTCTGTTCTGAATATTTCGGCCAGTCTTTGTTCGGTCCTTTTCTCCAAGGGGGCCAGCTGCATGGAATAGTCATCCGACTGAATGGAATCTGCAATTCCAACAGCCTCAAACCCGGCCCCGCTCATGGCTGCCAGTCTGTTCCCCAAGATCTTCTTTTCGTGAAACCTTTCGGCCAAGAAGAACAGGTCTTCAAACTGGGTAAAGCTTTGAACGACTATAGCCCCCGCCTGTCTTACGCATGACTCGCATACCGTGTAATCCCCGGCCAGGGATGCGGTGTGCCCGCTTGTGGCCGTTTTCCCTTCCGGAGTCCTTCCCGCCTTGTAAAACACTACTTCCTTCCCTTCCAGCACAGCCCTTCGTACTGCCTTGCAAAAAGCCAAGCCGTCCAGGTCCTTGAATCCTTCCGCGTACACGGCTATTACATCCACATCAGGCAGGTCTTTGACATAGTGCACAAGGTCTCCCAGGGTAAGATCCGTCTGGTTTCCCACAGAGATCATGTAGGCGGGATCGAGGCTGGGGCATTGGCTGAGCCTGGTCAACATAAATGCCCCGCTCTGGCTGATAAATGCCGCCCTGCGCCCGTCGCTCTTTCCTGCCTTTGGCAGCTTTTCCTCTGGTATGAACCAGGTGTCATATCTGCCCGGGCGGGAGACCACTCCCATACAGTTCCCCCCGAGGAAGACCGGGCCTCCGTCTCCCCGCTTGTGGGCCGCGTTTATGGTTTCAGCGACAGCCATGGCCCTTTGTTCCGTACCGGCCTTCTCGCCCATCCCTCCTGGGATCAGTATGACGGAATCCGAGGCATCCCTTTCTATTATCTCCTGAACGAGCATGGGGACCATCTCGGCCCCCACGGCAACAACAAACAGGTCCAGCTTTTTCTTCAGGCGTGAAAGGTCGGGGATGCACCTCACCCCGTCTATTTCCTTTTCCTTCGGGTGAACAATGACCATCTTACCCTTATCAAAACCAGCCTTGATTATGTTGTTGATTATGACCCTCCCAAAATTCATCCTGCTTGGCGATACGCCGACAATGCCTATGGAGGTAGGGTGAAGCAGTTTGCCGATCTTATGGATGGGCCTTGCAAGGGCCCTACCCTCCGGAAGGCTGAATCGGCATAGACCGTCAAGGGGGACCATCAGGTAGTCGGTAAATGCGAAGGGATTGATTTCCAGCTCATCTATAATGAATTCCGCCTCGGGATTCTCCGGGGAATAGGTATTTCCCATCTCGATGAAGGATAGGAAACACTCAACCAGCTGCTCGTCCGTAACCACCCTTCGCCGGCTTCGGGTAAGACCGGCCAGTTTCTTGTAAGAAATGGTATTGCGAAACAACTCCAAAAAGGTGTCTCCGTCCGTCATCACGGTAGATGCTACGACGACTGCCTGTCCCTTTCGGAAACGTTCTGCGTATAGTTCCGTATCCGTCCCTCCCAACCCTGCGCTGATAACCATGCCGAATTCGCGTGTCCGACGGATACCCACAAAAAGTTCGTTACCGAATTCCTCTGTATCAGGCGGCATATATTGGACAAGGAGCACGCCCAGAATATCCCTGGATATGGCCCCGAGCAATGCATCGCCCCTGAGCCCCAGGTACCGAGGAGGTGCAATTGACGGGTTGCGTTCTATTAGGTCCGCATATGCCTCGGGCACCTCATAGAGCATACGTCTCCAGGTTGAAAGGATCTTTACCGGCTCGTTGGGGATGATCCTCACCCCTCCCACGTCTGATTTATGTACTATGGCGCTGGAGACTATCTTGAGGACCACCTTTTCCCCTGGGATGGACCCCAGCTCCTCCTCTGTCGGCCTCATTCCCCTCTCCAGCAAGAAGGCACGTGGCGGCGTCTCAGCCCCGGAGTGCCGCAAAAGCTTATACACCTCATGTTCGAAGAGAAAATTCCTCCCTTCCTCATGGGCCTTGCGGAATAGCGCCGTTATGGCGTCGTAATCTATCGAGACCTTTATCTCGTCCAAGCTTTCATCTCCTCCGCTCTCGCTAGATAAGCCATTGCCCAAAACTCCTTACCCGGAACACCCATCCCCGCCCTTTTCCCACACCTCCCTGGCCCAAGCTCAAACCTCTGATTTCTGGATTGCTTCCCTTGTAATATTTTCCCGGAAATCCTTCAATCGCCGGGCTATGTCAGGGTGTTTGAGGGAAAGGATCTGGGCTGCCAGGACCGCCGCGTTCTTTGCCCCGCCCTTTCCTATGGCAACCGTTGCAACCGGTATGCCCGGGGGCATCTGCACCGTGGAAAGAAGTGAATCCATGCCCCTCAGGGGAGAGGAGTCTATGGGAACACCTATGACAGGCAGGACCGTGTGGGCCGCAATTACTCCTGCCAAGTGGGCCGCCCATCCTGCGCCGGCGATAATCACTTCAATTCCCCTCTCAGAGGCGGACTCGGCATACTTTCTTGTTTGCTCAGGTGTCCTATGTGCTGAACTCACTTTGACTTCATGGGGGATTTGAAGCTCCTTCAATTGGTCGATGCATCCCTTCATGACGTCCATGTCCGACACGCTACCCATGATCACTGCTACTAAAGGCGAATTATCCATTGCTGAAAACTCCTCTCTTTTCCAATTCTCACTATTGAACAGGCCATAGTCCTGCTATGACCAAACACATCACCTTCCCATTAGAGGATAGACTATCATCCCGGCAAGCCAGGCGATGTCTTCCGCCGAGAGAAGCCGGGAAATATTCCGATCGAAAAGGATGTTACTCTCAGGAGGAAATTCCTCGTCCCCTTTCCATATAATAAGGGCAACGCGCACCAGTGGAAAGGCCTTAACCAGCACGGAAACGTCACCATGGTCAAAGGGTTCTGCATCGTATACCGCCTTTGCGACTTCAATCAACCTCTCAGGTTCGGCTCCAAAGGCTCTTAGCAACGGGGTCTTGGCCCTCTTTCTGAAGGCATCCAGATAAAACCTTCCATCAGGGATGTCTTGGAACGCGCACCACTCCCCTGTCAAACCGGGGCCGTTTTCCGCCCATGCGCCGTGCAGGTAATGTAGAATCAATATCTGCTGTTGAATGAAGAGTTCCCTGTTCGGGTCTGAACTGCTTATCCCTATCTCCGGCCATGAGATCCATATGTCTTCATTGAGGAACGCTAATGACAAGGCTGTATTTCCATCCTTGTCCCTGACAATCTGTGCGCCGGAAAGTCGCGCGACAAGATCGGGGTTCTTTCCCGTAAGCCCTCTTCTCCCTAATTCCAGGGCCTGTTTGTAGTCGTCTATTCTTGGCATAATTCCTCTCCCCAAATATGTGCAACACTCTTCAAGCTGTTCGAAGCCCATTCAAAATGGGTTGTCCTTTCAGCGCTTGATACATCGATGAGCCCTGTTGTACAATGTATATTTATGTTATAATATTTTTTAAATCAAGTTCTATTGCTCGCTGCCGGACCCTATAGCATTCCTCGCCCGGGGAAGATGAGAACAAAGAAGAAAAAAGAGGATCTTTTCAATCCTGCCTTTAAAGATTTGCGCAAAAGGATTGAATCGAATCGAAGACGAATCGAGTCTGACGGAGCCGATAAATCCGACATCCCTGATAGGGTTGAGAATGAGGAAGATTATTTCCTGAGGGCACTTTCCGACGTTACCCCCCTGGATGCCTCCAAGAACAGGGTGCTCAAAACCCCTCAAGCCCATACCAAGCCTTTGCACCCCCCGCCCAACGACAGGGAAAAGGTCCTTGATCATCTCCACAAGCTGCTTGAGGGCGCTATTGAGATGGACATTTCTTTCAGTGATGAATATATGGAGGGTTCGGTCAAGGGGTTCAGCAAGAAATTAATGAAACGCCTCAAGATGGGACAAGTGCCTGTTCAGGACTATATTGATTTACACGGCCTTACCAGACAGGAGGCCGAAAGGGCGGTCAGGGATTTCATCATAAAGAGCAGGAGGTTGGGACGAAGGTGCGTTCTCATAGTCCACGGGAGGGGTCTTAACTCACCGGACAGTTTTCCGGTATTGAAGGAGGGTCTGCCAAGATGGCTCAGCCGCGGTCCGGCGAGAAAAATCGTTCTCGCCTTCGCAACCGCAAGACCTTACGATGGAGGGGCGGGGGCCGTCTACGTCTTACTAAGGACAAAGTGACACAGGGACCTGGGGGCGCCACCACGGGGCTCCCTACTTGGCCTCTCCCGTCTTTTCCACCGGCAGGGGCCCATTCCTTCCACCGACTTGGCTTGACTGTTTTATCTCTTCAAGTCTTTCCAGGATCTTTTCCGCCTTTTGTATCAGATACCCCAGCCTCTTGTAGTCCGGATCAATCTTCTTTACCAGCTCCCATTCCCTGATTGCTTCCTTTAGTTTCTCTTCTCCGTAATATTTCATACCTCTCTTGTAATGGTATTCCTTGTAAAGGGTCTCGCTTTCCTTGATATATCTCCGGCACTCAGCACACTGGGCATCATACCGGAGGGCCTTCTTAAACTCCTCACGGGCTATCAAATAATGGTCCTTCTCAAGGAAGCTCTTCCCTATCAGCAAATGGGCCCTTGTTACATAGAAAAGCGCCTTTTCGTCCCCTGGCTCCCTCTCCAAGACCTTGCGAAACTCCTCGGCGGCCTCCACATACCTGCCCTTCTCAAACAGTTGCTCTCCACGATGTCTGTAAAAGGCGATCTGCAGAGCAATTGAATCCTCAGCAACAGGAGGCGTTCCGCTCTCCAGCAGTGACCTCTCCCAGTCCCACTGTTCCTCGTCATGGACGTATTGTAGATCTGTCTTTACTTGTCCCTTCTTTACAAGGAACTTCAGCCCTTCTATTTCCGGGACCTTTATTCGCTGCCCCACCCTTATCTTGGTTACATCGGTTATGTTGTTAAATTCTGCTATTATGCTGAACTTGGCATGGTCACCGTAATAAGTTTCTGCAATCTTGGACAGGCTGTCTCCTCGCTGTATGGCATGCAGAACATACCCCTTGATCCTTAACCTCTTTCTTCCCGTCAGGATTTTCACAACTTCACCATAGTCCGGCATGAGCCTCAGTGCGACCAGGAACTGCTGCCTCGCCCGGCCATACTTTCCTTGCCTTTGGTATCTCACTCCCCTTTTATAATGGGCCTTGGCCAGGTCACGCAGTCTTTGTTCAAGACGTCTGCATCCTTCGACGGCTTCCCTTTTGTGGGGGGAAACCGTGCGGGCAAGCTTGAAATACCTATAGGCCGCCACCAGATCCGTTTCTTGTTCGTACCCATCGGCCTTAGCAAGGTATTCTGCTGCCAGCCTCTCTCCAGGCCTTTCAAGAGGTGCCAGTATTTGCCTCCCGGTTGCGCAGGCACCCAGCAACAGGAGGAGGGAACCAACCAGTATAAAACGCCTAATTCTCACCGCTGTTCTCACGCAGGAAAAACCTCTTAAACACCTGAAGACTGGCTATGAATCCGTCCTTGTCTTGCTCTGTGATCCGCCACCTCTTCAATGACATCGGGTCTGCGAAAAATGGATTGCTACCCGGTTGGTCCGTAAGACCGATGCTGTAACCTACTCTTTCGGCGATCAACAAGATCCTTGGGCTGGTCTTTTCAAAGGGGTATGCCAGAAGGTCCGTATCTTGGTTCAGGTTCCGGTCAATCACCTTTTTGGAATCTGCCAGTTCCTTTTCCACCCTCTCCA
This sequence comes from Deltaproteobacteria bacterium, assembly GCA_019308985.1. The sequence continues at coordinate 19,262 of JAFDHB010000028.1, forward strand.
ATGATCCGCGTTCATCCTCTCCTGGTCTCTGTTTTGTCAGGCTTCCACGGGATACCCCATGGGAACCGATATCAAAACCCAGCGCCTTTATTTCCCGTAATTGATCCCAGTTCAGCGCGTTGTTGGACCGGCCTATGACACCGGTGTATATGAAAATGGCGGCCTTAAAACCATACTTGTTCAGGATGGGGAGGGCGATATCGTAGAAAGACTTATCGCCGTCATCGATCGTAACGACCACCGACCTTTCAGGTATCCTCCTTCGGTAGGTCAAAAAACCCTTCATCTCATCTAATGTTATTACTCTATAACCATGATCTTTCAAATATCTCATTTGTAGTTCAAACAACTGGGGAGAGATACAAAGGGGAGAATTGCAGTCCTTCCCAAACCTATGGTAGCGAAGGATGGGTACGACCTGGTACCCTTCACGCCCAAGACCTCCTTTTTTTTCTTCCCTCAAAGGTATGACTACGTGCCTCCCTTTCTCAAAGTGCACGTCCTTGTTCTCATCTTCAATGATCCAGGCCTTGCTCTGATCGCCCAGGAATATTTTCGCCAGATCTGCGGGAGTCTCCCAACCTTCTAACCTGTAAACTACATAATCATCGGACCGGAAAGTCATGCCTCTCTTCTTTCCTGCCGGGGTGGACAAGCCCTTACCCCTCTCAGATAGAGCCGGGATACAACCATCTACCCATGGGAACAGCACAAGGATGATACACAAGACTAAAAGGGCCCTTGAACAACTTGCGGTTCTACCTATCATCCCCTAATATTCCTCTTTTCTTGAACCCAACACCTTGAAGATCCTGACCCCCTCGCTTCTCCCTCTCACCGTTACCCGGCCCATCTCCTCAAACCGGAACTCACCGCCATCCACCGCCAGATCGTATGTACTGCCACTGATCAGTATCTCGCCTTCCTTGGCAATGGAGGTAATTCGCGAGGCCACGTTCACATTGTCCCCTATGACCGTGTACTCCATTCTCCTCGGGGACCCGAGGTTGCCGGCGACCATCTCTCCGGTGTTGATTCCTATGCCGACCTTTATGCCCTCCTTCCCGAACCTTCCTTCCTCGTTCAGCCTTGAAATACGCGTCTGGATCTCCAAGGCACACCTCACCGCCGATTGGGCGTGCATGGTATTGGACACCGGGGCCCCGAACACAGCCATTGCCTCATCTCCGACAAATTTGTTGATATGTCCCCCATGCTTGATCACAGCTTCAGTAACCTGGGAGAAATAGGCATTAAGCACATCGACAATCCCTTCAGGGTCCTTTTTTTCCGCTAGGGCCGTAAAACCCCTTATATCCACAAACAGGACAGTGACCTCTACCTTTAACCCCTTCATCCATTTATCGTCAGGGTTTGCGAGGATCTTCTCCACTATTTCAGGTGCTACATATCTCCCGAAAGAATCCTTGATTTTTTCTTTTAGTTCCAGGTCCTCCGCCATCCTGTTGAAGGCCAATGCCAAGTCACCCAGCTCGTCGTTCCTCTTGATTCGAACTCTGTAATTCAGCTGGCCCGTTCCCAGTGCCTTAGCCCCTTCCCCAAGCTTCCTTATAGGTCCCGAGAAATATGTGCTCAAGATCAGGCTCAAGGGGATACCAAGCATGGTGATTACTGCTGTGAGGAGCCAGGTAAAGGTCCTTGCATCCTTGATGTTTTGAAGGACCTTCTCTTGCGTGATAGCGAGGTAAACTTTTCCCACTTTGATTTTCTGGTAGACAATGGGTCTTTCAAAGAACAGGGCATCCTTCCCCTCGTAGGAGATAATTCCAGCACGACCATCCTTTGCGTGGCGAAAGGGCTCTCTTACCCGGGGAGGCGAAAAGGGTTTGTTTACCTCTTCTATCTTACTATGAGCACGTATTACGTTCTTGTGGTCCACAATGAGGGCGTAGAGAACCTGTTCATTTTGTGCAACGTCATTGACGAGCTGGAAAAGGGCCAGGTCCTCCTCTCCCAAGAGCTTGTCTCGTGCGTTATTTCCCAAAATACGTACAAGGCTTTCTCCGAGGTTGACCAATTGCCCGATGAACTGTTTCTTTTGCCTCTCCAGGATAAAGAAGCTAGTCGTAGATATTGCGAGCAATATGAGCATCGTGGAAAGAACAGCCAGCTTTGTGAAAATGGAAATCCTAATGGTCCTCTTTCGGCGCTCTTTTACTCTCCGCTTCAGGCCTTTCCTGCGGTCATTGAAATCAATGCGGTCTTGTCTTTGTCTTCTATCCTTACCCGAGCGGCGATCTCCACTGATCCTTCTCTCCGGCCAATCTTCCCCCTTTGAAGATCCGGTATGCCTTTGGTAGTCCCGAATCTTCTGGGCGGGGTGTTCGTCAGTATCGGAATGAGCCTCAGACATCATCCCCTATCCTGTGCTAGTGCACACAGGCCGCTCATTTACCGCGAAAGGACCTGTGGCCCAAGATCTATTATTTGATCATTCCAATTGGAATAGAGCCCTAAGTTCTGTTTAATCTTATTAATTTTAGCTCAAAAAAAACCACTTGTCAATGAACAGCTTGCCTAATCGAGATAAAAAGGCCAACAATAGTACCTCCTTGAACCTCTGTCCGGCTCCAAACCAAGTTTTCTCTTTACTGTCACCTCCGTGGCACCCGGGTAGGATTCCCCAGGATAGTTATCGAAGTAATTGGTGGTAACCCCTGGAAGATCTCTTAATCGAGTGTCTTGCGGAAGCGATTCAGTGCTCCGCAGAACACGGCCACCCCAATGACGGTCATTGCCAGGAATTGGGGCCACAAAACCCCAAGCCCCACTCCCTTGAGAAATACACCCCTCACAATGACGAGGAAATACATCAGAGGATTCACGTAGGCTATCCACCGTACAAGAACAGGCATGTTTGCTATGGGGAAAACGAACCCACTGAACATAAAAAAGGGCATCAGGAAAAAGAAGGTGGTCATCATGGCCTGCTGCTGGGTGGAAGATATGGTGGATATGAAAAGACCTATTCCCAGGGTGCTCAGTAGAAACAGGCACGTGCCCAGGAAGATGAGGGCGATATTGCCGCGAAAAGGTATTGAGAACCAAAACACGGCAAAGACGGTGACCATAACCATCTGTCCCAAGGCAATGATTACGTACGGCACGGTCTTGCCTAGAACGAACTCCCCGCGACCGAGAGGAGTTACGATCAGTTGTTCGATGGTTCCCTTTTCTTTCTCCCTTATTATGGCCATGGAAGTCAACAGGAGGGAAAGAATCATTACCAGTACCGCGACTATCGCAGGCACATAGAAGTTCCTGCTTTCCAGGTTGGGATTGTACCATGTGCGCAACCGGGTATCCACCTTGCCGTATTCAAGCTTCCTCGCATATAGTTCCTGGATGAACTGCTGGTTCAGGGTATTTAATATCTGGACTGTATACGCGATCCTGACCAAGGCCATGTTGCTCATGGTCCCGTCAACCAAGACCTGGATTTCTGCGGAATCCTTTTCCCTGATTCGTCTGGAGAAATCAGGGGGAATCTTTAGTGCGATATCCACCTGCCTCTTCAACAGGATTTCCTCGAGGGCCTCTGAATCTCCGACGTGGCGGGTGATCCTGAATGTCTTGTTGGCATCCAGGGCGTCAAGAAGCCTCCGGCTTTCAATGCTGTGGGAATAGTCCAATACCCCTACCCTGACATCTCTCACATCCGTGGTAACTACGTACCCGAAGATCAGGAGTTGCACGAAGGGCGCAATGACCAGAAGGGGCCTGTTCTTCTTGTCCCTGAACAGTTGAATTAATTCTTTCCTCACCAGTTCCCGGACCCGGACCCAACTCAAATCACATTCCCTCCCTTCGCAAGAGGCGATAGGTTGCCCCAAGGAGTACCAGGCACATTGCCAGCAGCACAAGGTAGTCGTGCCAGAGATGGGCCAGACCCAGTCTCCTGAGATAAAGGCCGTTGAGAATATCTATGAAATATGTGGCCGGGACAACCCGGCTTATGTCCTGTAGCACCCGGGGCATATTCCCCACGGGAAAGACGAAATCTGAGAGGAGAAAAGACGGCATATAGGTAACCAGTATGGCCATTTGATTGGCAATGAGCTGAGACCTAGTGGCCACCGAGATGAGCAACCCCAGCCCCAGGGCAACGGAAAGATAAAGGGCCGAAGCCAGGACCATCAACCAAAAACTGGACTTGATAATGATACCATAAAGCACCTGGCCCATGAGAACCGCAATCAACACATCCGTAAGTCCGATAAAAAAATAGGGGATTGCCTTTCCGACCAAGAACTCTCCTCCACCCAGGGGGAGAGAGCGGATTGTCTCCATTGTTCCGTTTTCATACTCCCTCGCTATTACAAGTGAAGTCAGCAGGGCACCGACTATGACTATGATGACTGCGATTATGCCGGGTATGATGAAATTCCTGCTTTCCAGATCCTCGTTGAACCAGACCCTGAATCTGCCCTGCACGGGCTCCTTGATCTCTTCAAGGCCATGGCGATTGAGGAATTCAAGAAGACGATCCTTGTTGTAATCTTCAACAAAGGCGATGATATAGCTCCTGGAGAGGCCCGCGTAGTTGGGGTCGCTGGCATCAATGAGCACCTGGATGGGCACCTCCCGATCCGCCCTCAGTTCACTGGTCCATCCCGGAGGCAAGATCAGGGCAATCGTCGCCTCTCCCTGGTCTAGGTACTCTGTTGCAGCTCTGGTGTCCGGCAGGTACCCCAGCACATTAAAATAAGACGACGCATTCAGCCTGGCTGCAAAATCCCGGCTCAGATCGCTCCTGTCATAATCCACTATCACGGTCCTTATGTCTTCCACGTCCAGGCTGAGGGCATATCCGAAGAGCAGGATCAGCACGACGGGAATTATGAAGGCCAGGTAGAGGCTCCTGAAGTCTCTGATCAGGTGGTAGAACTCCTTGCGGGCGACAGCTTTCACCTTGACTGGGTTCAATGTTCACCTCCCGGTCATCAGGCTGAGGAAGGCATCATTCAGGTCCGCCTCCGGGTGATCGGGCAGGACTTCCCTGATGATCTCCCCCGGGCTTCCCATGGCCGCTATACGTCCCTCGTTAATCATGGCTATACGCTGACAATTCCTTGCCTCATCCATGTAATGGGTAGTGACGAAAACAGTGACACCGCTTTCCGCCAGGAGTGTGATGAAGTCCCAGAAGTGGCGACGGGTGATGGGATCCACTCCTGCCGTGGGTTCGTCCAGGAAGATGATCTCTGGAGAATGAAGTAAGGCGCATCCAAGTGCAAGCCTCTGCCGCACCCCGGGCGGAAGCTCCATAGTGAGTCTGTCTCTGTGCTCTTCCAGGCGGGTCATCTGCAGCGCCCAGGCTATCTTCTCTTCCCAGAGATGCTGTTGCACCTTGTAAACACCTAAGTAGAACCTGATATTCTCGAAGGGCGTCATATCTTCGTAGAGCGAGAACTTTTGCGACATGTACCCGATCTTCTGCTTTATCTTTTCACCCTCTTTCCATATGTCGTAACCCGCCACCTGACCTGTGCCTGAAGTCGGCCTTATGATCCCACACAGGATGCGAATGGTAGTGGATTTGCCTGCACCGTTAGGGCCCAAGAAACCGAAGATTTCACCTCGCTTAACTGAAAAAGAGATCTTGTCCACTGCCACAAAAGAGCCGAATTTTTTCTCAAGCCTTTCTACGCGTACCGCATCAGATTCTGAAGCCTTCATGGGCAAGGTCCTCGTCCGCATTTCCAATGTGATGTATCATGGCCTCTTCCAGGTCGGCATGAAAAGCCTTGACATCTTGGGGTGTCCCCCGGGCAAGGATCCTGGACCTATGCATGATCGCGAGTTGGTCACATTCTTCTCCTTCCTCCAGGTAAGCGGTGGAAATCATGATGGTCATACCCTGGGCCCGCATTTCCCGGAGAATCTCCCAGAATTCCTGCCTTGATACGGGGTCAACGCCATTCGTCGGCTCATCCAGGAGCAGGACCTTTGGCTGGTGAACGAGAACGCAGGCGAGGCCAAGCTTCTGCTTCATTCCTCCCGAAAGATCCCCTGCCGGCCGATCCAGGAATGGTAGCAAGTTGGAAAAACCCAGGTATCTCTCCTTCCTCCTTGTCCTTTCCATGCCGGTAATTCCGAAGATATCCATAAAGAAGTCGAGGTTTTCCTCTACTGTGAGATCCCTGTAGAGGCCGAACCTCTGGGGCATGTATCCAATCAGGGGCTTTACCCTGTTCTTTTCCCTCGAGACATCCAGATCATCCAGGAGGATTTGCCCGGAGGAAGGTTTGATCATGGTGGCAACCATTCGAAGCAGTGTGGATTTCCCGGCTCCGTCTGATCCGATGAGACCAAATATCCTTCCCTGCGGGATCTGGAGGCTCACATCGCTCACGGCCTTGACACGGCCGTAGTCCTTTGAAACATCCCTCAACAGTACCATCGGTTTCATGGCATCATCCTGTAGATTCGCCCGTCTATCTCAACCAGGCATCGGCAGGCATGCCCGGCTTCAGCTCAAGGGAGGGATTCGGTATGGATACCTTGACCAGGTATACAAGCTTGACCCTTTCCTTCTGGGTCTGAATCATCTTGGGTGTAAACTCCGCTTCCGGGGAGATAAACGCGACCCTGCCCCAGTACTTTTTCTCCGGGAACGTATCGATCCTTACCTCCACCTTCTGGCCCGGCTTCACTTTCCCGATCTCCGTCTCGTCCACGAAGATCTTCAGGTCCACTGTTGATAGGTCGGAAAGGGAAATAACCTCGCGACCAGGTGATACGACTTCTCCGGGCTCTATGTTCCTGCTTGTGATTACGCCATCAAAGGGGGCCGTTAGTCGGGTATAGCCCAACAAGGTTTCCGACAGTTCAACTTGTGCGGCAGCAACCTCCACCTTCGACCTTGCCACCTCAATGTCCTGCTTAATTATCTCTAGTCTTTTCAGCTTGCTCCGGACCTGCTTCAAAACCGCCTCCGCCTCCTTGAGCCTCGCCCTGTTTGTCTGGATCGTCTCCTTTCTGAATCCCTCCCTCAGCTGAGCGTACCCCTCCTCAGCCTTCCTGTATTCCCTTGAAGCGGTCTCGTACCTGAGCTTGGCAAGGTCAAGGGCCCTTTCAGAAACTATTTTCTTGCGATATAACCTTTCTTGTCTTTCCTTGTCTTTTTTGGCCTCAATCATTGCGGCCTTCGCTGCAAGCAGGGCCTGCCTTGCCTGTTCCACCTCCTGCCTCCGGTACCCTGACTCAAGCTCCCTCAACCTTGCCTTCAATGCCTCAACAGTCGCCCTGGCCCCCTCCTCCTCTGCAGGAAGTATCTCTTCATACATGGCCAGTTCAAGCTCCAGCCGACGGAGAGTCTTCTGTGCCGCATCCAGGTTCGCCGCCGCCTGTCTTTTGCGGGCCAGATATTCCGAGCGATCCAATTCCATTAAGAGTTGACCTTTCTTGATTGCTTCCCCCTCGTCCACCAGGACTCTGGTGACCTTTCCATTCACCTGGAATGCCAAATCAGACCTCCTGGCTTCTATTATCCCAGAATAGTAAAGCTCCTCGATCTTTACCTTCCTTTGTCCCATATAGACGAGAAGCCCTACACCTGCGAGTAACGATATAAACAAGATCAGGATGATCTTTTTCTTCATTGCCGCTCTACCTCAATACCCTTTGTCCCTTTCATTGCCATCAAGGTCCTCGTATCTACTCAATTCCTGTCGCCCCTTCGTACTGCCCGAAGGACAAGCTCATAGACCCTATCTGCAATATCCCTTGGATCCTCCAGGATCATGCCCTTCATCTTCTTGGGCATAGACCGGATGGTCGGACTGATTACCTGGATTCTCCTGTGAAGCAATATGGCACCAACAATCATCGTATGTACGATCAGAGGATTCGTTCTCCTGAACACCCCCTTCTTCACCCCTTCCTCAAAAATCTTCGTGACAACCCCCACGAGTTGAAAGATGTCTCTCCGCGCGACTCCCGGGAGGCTTTTGGCGCGTGAAGCAAGCTCCCTGAGCATAATCGAAGGCAGGTAAGGATGCTTCTCCATTGTAAGACTGAGGTTCCAGATATAGTTCTTCAGCTTTTCCCTTGGATCCTTGTCATCGCCTATATCTTTGGTGATGCGTCGCAGGATGTCTGAAAATACATCATGGATTACGGCGGCATACAGGGCCTGCTTGTCCCCGATTCGATAATAGATCATTGCCTTATTGACACCCGCCCTTTTTGCGATCTCTTCAATCCTTGCTCCTTCAAACCCGACCTCTGCAAACACCTCTTTTGCCGCATCCTTGATCCGCCTGATCGTATCGGTCCTTTTCTCTTTTAAGGTCTTTTTTTCCATCAATATCACACCTAGGGAGTCTAAGCCAGTACAATCTATTTTTTAACCGTATATTTAATATTTCAAGTTTAACTATTTTGTCAAGTCTTTCCTGGTGTT
>JAFDHB010000181.1 GCA_019308985.1 Deltaproteobacteria bacterium
AGCTTCAAGTTCAAGGCGCGCGAATCTCGTGTGATGAGGCGTACTTAGCGTACGCCGCAATCACAACGAGATGAAGCGCAACGCAGAAATTGGACTTTTTACGAAGCCATCAACGTTTTTCCCCTAAAATCAGGAACAGCATATGCCACCGCTAGAAACCGGCCCGGGGAAAAAGAAGCCTTTGCTAAAGAGGGCTATCAAGCCTTTGCTTCTTGTTGGACTAGGGATAGTTGTCGCCTTTCCGCTCTTTAGTATCGCCTATTATACAATGGTCCGCACTTCAACACCGCAGTTTTGTGCCTCCTGCCATGAAATCCAGTTCGCTTACAATACCTGGAAGACATCCACCCATTTCAATAATGCCCAGGGATTCGTTGCAGACTGCATGGATTGCCACTTGCCGGCACCTCAAGATACATTCGATTTTTTCTACTCCAAGACATTGCACGGCATGAAAGATATCCTGGTTCATATTTTCATGGAGGAGTATGATCGCGAGAAGAACAGGCAGAAGGCCTATGCCTCTCTCAAGAACAGGCAATGTTTGAAATGCCATAGGAATATCCTGTATATCCCTGATAAACGGGGGGCCATGTTGGCACACCGATCGGTCCTTTACCCTCTGCCTGGTTATGAAAAGCGCTGCGTAGATTGCCACAGAAACCTGGTCCACAGGGAAAGGCCTTTCTATGAGTACAAGCAGTACAGGCTTACATACAGGGGTTTCGGTTTGTAATCCTTTCTTGTTTGGTTGCCCATTTCACGACAGTTTCACAAAAGGGGGGTGCATGGTATTATGAAAAAGACGGTCTTCGTACTGACTCTAGTAGGCGTCCTTGGATTGCCGAGCTTGGGCGAAAACAACCGGGTGTTTGCCCAGACAGCGCCTAATCAACCCAAGACCAAAGATTTCCGCATAGTGCGGAGCCTCCCCAAGGAGGCCATAGCATGCATAGAGTGTCACAGGTTGGAGCAACCCGGGATCTTCGCCGATTGGGCAAAGAGCCGGCATGCCAATGCCAATATCACCTGCCTTGATTGCCACCTTGCGGAATCCTTTGATCCGGATGTAAGCCAATCTCATTACAAGCAATATGAAAGGACGGAGTACAAATTCGGGACCGCAGAGTACAAGGTCCCTGTGGCAGCCGCGGTAACGCCCAAGGATTGTTCCAGGTGCCACCCTGATGAGGCGATCCAGTACAGCCGCAGCAAGCACGCCAACACCTTGGAGATCATCTGGAAGATTGATCCCTGGTTAAACAAGGGAATGAACAGTGATTTTGAACGCTTGACCGGTTGTTTTGCCTGCCACGGCACCGTCCTCAAGATCAAGGACGGAGAGCTGAGCCCTGATACCTGGCCAAACGTGGGGGTAGGGCGGCTTAACCCTGATGGCAGTAAAGGGAGCTGTACGGCATGCCATACCAGACACCGTTTTTCCGTCATGGAGGCCCGAAAGCCTGAGGCCTGCGGGCAATGTCACCTGGGGCCCGATCACCCGCAGATCGAGATTTTTATGGAATCAAAGCATGGTGACATTTACACCGCCCATGGACACGACTATAACTGGGATGCTGCTCCGGGTACCTGGACACCCGGGGTTGACTACAGGGCGCCCACCTGTGCTGCATGCCACATGTCCGGCGCCGGGACCGTCCTCACTACCCACGACGTAACAGAGCGACTGGCCTGGGAGAGCCAGGCCCCTCTGACGGTACGCCCCCAGGATTTCAAACCATTCCCGGCAAAGACCAACTGGGAGATCGAAAGAGAGAAAATGAAGCAGATTTGCTTCCAGTGTCATGGCAAGACCTGGACAGAGGGCCATTTCATAAGGTATGACAAGGTTATCAAGGAATATGATGAGATATATTTCAAGCCCGCGAAAGCGATGCTGGACGATCTCTATGCAAGGGGACTGCTGGACAAGACAAAATTCTTCGATGAGCGCCTTGAAGTGGGGTTTTATGAATTATGGCACCATGAGGGCCGAAGGGCCAGGTTCGGTGCAGCCATGATGGCCCCGGACTACGCGTGGTGGCACGGCTTTTACGAATGCAAGAAGAGATTTGTAAGCTTCATGGAAGAGGCCCGGGAGCTGATCAAGCACAACAAGAAGGCCTATGTCGCCAAGGACTGGCCCAACGCAACAGGCTACAGGACCAGACCGCCTGAAATATTCTCTAAGCAGAAATAACACCCTCCGTGAGAGCCCGTACCACCCCAAGTTGACCGTCATGGCGGCCGGCCATTTCCCGGCCGCCCCCATTCCTTCCCCTCTCCTGACACGGCCAGTGGGCCGCAAAGAAACAATCCTCTATCCGGACTCGGCCTGCCTTCCATGAGAAATCTATTTGGATTATGTCCAAAGCCTTTGTATAATAATTGACAGGTTCTGGGTCCAATGCCTGGGAATTCCAGGACATCCTGTTGCCCTATTCAGGCGACAATTCTAATATATTATGCAGCAAGTGTCTCAAAAGACGGGACCTTGTGCCTACTCTCCAAATGGAAATCATTTTATTGTTGCTTAGGAGGAAGTAAGAAATGCCTTCGAAGGACTTCAAGTTCAAGAAACTAAGATTGACCGAAAACGACCTGGATTTTTTGGTGGAGACGGTCTCCCCGGATGTCAGGGACAAGTCCAGGCTAAAGGAAATTATTCGTGAGGATGAAGATTTCAAGAGATCCTTTATATGCGATGAAAAGGTCTTCCGCAGGATCATGGATGACGAAAAGATATTCCTAAAGGTATCGCCCGCCCTCTTCTTTGAAATTCTCCTCCGAAAGGCGGTCAATGATCTAAAGGAGGTGGGCTATACCGTGGAGAAGACCAGTCACATGAGAATCCCCGTATTTGACTCCAGGGAAGTTGTTGAACTCCTGGAAAAGGAATCCCTCCTTGTCTACCTGGCTGATATGCTTTCATCCTTTACCAGGATCGAGAGTTACACGATTACCCTCAGGGCCAAGGGTTTCATGAAAAGAATCCGCTTTAACGACCTGGACATCAATAGCCTGAGACATTTCTCAGAAGCGGTCGGCAAGGAATATCGTTTCGGGTTCTATAAGAGAATTGCGGATATCTGCCTGTTCATCCTGGGCATTTTCCCGGAATACGTGGAAAGAAATTACCGTTATCCTTTCTCCGGGCAGGTTAGACCAAGCATCCGGGGGGAGCTGCGGATCAGCCCCGAAGAATATGAATCAGAGGGAAAGAAATTTTACAGGCTCGCTGCAGAATATCTCTCTGACAGAGAGCCCGAGATATCCGATATCTTCTGGGATCTGCACGGCAATTTCGAAAAGGCAAAAAAGCCCCTGAATTTCATCTCGGATCATTACCTGCAATACAAACGGGACAAACTCTTCGGCTGATTTGACTCTCCTGTTTCTATCTCAGGGCGGGCCTGATTTCGAGGGCCAGCTCCTTGAGGTTCTTGGCCCATTCAATGGCAAGGGGATCTGCAAATGATACCTCCGCACCGATCACCCTTGCAATCATGCGGAGGCTTTTTGCGGAAAACTGCGGCTGTGCAAAGATCTTCTTGATGCCAAGCCTTTTTGCATATTGGATTATTGCTTGAAGTCGGGCGGGTTTGGGCTCCTTGCCCTCTATTTCCACTGGGATTTGCCTGAGACCATATGCATCGGCAAAATATCCCCAGGCAGGATGGAAGACCATGAATCGGTTCTTCTTTCCTATTCCTGAAAGAATATTCCTGATTTCTCTGTCCAGTGTAATAATCTCCTGCTGAAACTTCTCGAAGTTCTCTTTGTATTCATCCCGGTGTTCCCCGTCGAAATAGGACAAGGCCATGAGGATATTTCGGGCAATAATCATGGCAAAGGGGGGAGAAACCCAGATGTGCGGATCCATGAACATCTCCTTCTCCGATTTCCTCAGCCCGCTCTTTCTCATCCAAGGGGGGATCCAGTCCACAAACAGATCGTCATAGGTATCCATGGCCCGCTTTTCGATGCCCCGCTCGGTCCTGACTACTTGAATCTTGGGGTTGATCCTGGTGAATTTCTCGAGCCACACCCTCTCGAAGGGGACACCAATGGCAAAATATGTCTTGCTCTTTGATATGGCCACCAGTTGACTTGGCCTGGGCTCGTATGTAGCCGGGTTCGCTCCTGGAGGAACCATCACTGTCGCCCTGACCCGGTCCCCGCCTATCTTTTCCACGAAATACTTCTGGGGCAAAATGCTCACCGCAACAGAAAGAGGGATTTGTGCGTCGGCGTGCTGCTCCGGTGAGAAAAGACGAAGGAGTAGTAAAAAGCCAATTGCAATGTTAGTCGGCTTTGCAACCAATATTCGACACCTCCCTCTCAGATAAGGCTTATGAGACCTTTAAGAAACCCTTTTTGCCATGACCTTACAGAAACAGGAGCAGGCTCAAGGCCATGACACCCATGCCGCAGATCAGGCCGTAGATGGCCACGTGCCCCTTTCCATATTCTTTTGCGGTGGGCAGCAATTCATCGAGGGAAATAAATACCATGATCCCGGCAACGGAGGCGAAAAGCACGCCAAACAGGGTGTCGGAAAAAAATGATGCAAGTACGGTATAGCCTATAACAGCCCCGACGGGCTCTGAGGCACCCGAAAGAAAGGAAAGCCAAAAGGCCTTTTTTCTGCTCCCTGTTGCAAAATAGATGGGGACTGAAACGGAGATCCCTTCAGGGATATTATGGACCGCAATGGCGGTTGTTATCGCGACCCCTAACGCAGGATCGGCCAACGCGCTGAAGAATGTCGCCAGTCCCTCGGGGAAATTATGAATGCCTATTGCCAGGGCGGTTAATGTCCCCATTCTCATAAGGCGTGCTTCCTTGGATATTCCCTCTTCCATCTCCTCGATGGACCGAGCCTCATGGGGGTTTTCGTAAGAAGGAATGATCCGATCAATCAAGGCAATGAGGATCAGACCGCCGAAAAAGGCCCCGGTGGTTATCCATGTCCCGGTTACTTGCCCGTGGACTTGTTCCAGAGCGGCCTTTCCTTTCACGAAAATCTCTATCATGGAGACATATATCATGACTCCTGCGGAAAACCCCATCGCCGCAGAGAGGAAAGTCCTGTTGGTACGCCTTGAGAAAAAAGCAATGGCACTCCCTATCCCCGTGGACAGCCCCGCCAGGAGAGTCATCAAAAAGGCCAACAATACCCTTTCATTCATGATCATCCCGCCAGATGCCGGATCAATATCCTGCTACCAATTATCAGGAGGATAATTCCTCCAATGCCTTCCGCCCATTGGCCCAAGTGAGATCCCGCCCTTTTGCCGATCCTTGTTCCCGTGTAAGTCAAGACCATGGCCACCAGGCCTATGACGCCGGCAGGCAACCATATGTCCACGCCGATCAAACCCAAGGATATCCCAACGGCCAGTGCGTCCAAACTTGTCGCCAAAGACAGGCCGACCAGGCTCCACCCCCTGGTTGGGTCGTAACTGCGCTGCTGTCCCTCCGGATGCCGGGACTGCCTGATCATGCGGAGTCCAAGAAAACTCAACACCCCGAAGGCGAGCCACTTGTCCATACCTCCCATGAGTGTAGCCAATCCCGCACCACCAAACCATCCAATAACGGTCATCATGGACTGAAAAAGACCGAAATGCCATGATAGGCGAAAGGTGTGACGTGCGGTCAGGCTATCGGATAGCCCCGCGGCAATTGCCGTTGCAACGGCGAAGGCATCCATTGCAAGGGCCCAGGCGGTCCCCAATATTGTCCAAGAGTCCATTCCAGGTGTATCTACTCCTCCTGGCCTTCTTCCCCGTCCTTCAAGCGGGATATTGCATCACTGATTTTCTTGCGTTCTTTTTCCCCAACCCCTGGAAACCTCACGCCCATGCCCCTCAAGACAACCTCGGCTTCAGGGACATTGGCATTGGACCATACGACTTCTGCTTCCAGTTCAACACCTTTGCCATTGGGAAGCTTGATGGCTATACGCAGGGAATCCTTGGGAGATAGGGGATATTCGCAGGCAATAAATGCCCCTCCGCGAGTCACATTTCTTAACCGGCCTCTCATCGAACCACCTGAGGTGTGAAGGGTTGCCTCCCATGAGACCGCGGCCCTTGGTTCTTCCCTCCTCTCCTCCGTGAACCGGAGATTCACTCCCTTCACGGCATTGGACTGCTCCGGCAATGCCCGATTCTTCAAATAGACACTCAAATACCACAGGATGAAAAACGCTACGATTATTGCGATCCCGACACCCAGGGCACTCAGAATAATAGGATTATTCATTCTTGAATCTCTATTCCCCCTACTTCCCGGACCAGGCCAGGCAAGTCATCTCCCCACCTCACCAACCGGTGCAGCCAATCAAGGGGTCATAAGAAAAACTTCCCTGCTCAATGCCTTATAACAGAAAACCCTGATCGGCTTCAAAGATTTTCGGAGAGGCAACACAGGGATAGATTCCCGCTTAGATACCCGGCTGGATAATTACCTGTGGGTCCGTTAAGCGGCGCACGGACCTTACATCAAGCGGCAAAAATTACGCTTTTCGACCACCCGGGGCCGGCATATAGAATAAGGGGTTTCCTGGATACAACCAAATTATACCATAATTCAACAAGTTGTGTTTTTCTTTGCACAATATTACAAAAAGGCATAAAACTTGCAACATGTAACCGAGAATTAGCCACTATTTCCAGTTTTGCAACCAAATATTCTTCAGGCCAAAGAATCGGCACCAGTTAAAAAGGCTGATTCATGCAAAGCATTTTGGGTTGAGCTTACCTCTAGCCCGTGCAAATTTTTCGATTTGGGGGGACATAGATGAATTCAAGATTTATGTCAAAGACGTCAATCCTGATAATCTCCGGGATATTGGCCTTTT
>JAFDHB010000182.1 GCA_019308985.1 Deltaproteobacteria bacterium
GCAGGATATATACTCAGAGCTCCGAAAAGACTTCCACGAGATTTGCAAGACCAATAACCTTCTCCACGAGACCGTGGAGATCAAGGCCAGGGCCCTTGGCATCAGGGAAGCCATCGGCAGTCCCGAGGAGGACGATTTTCCCATTCAGAAGGGCAAGGAAAGGCTCATGCAGGCCGAGTTTAAGACAGGGAAGGGCCAGGCATTCACCGACCGTTATGGTGACTATTCCGGTAAGCTAAAGGACATAATCGAAATGTCACTGGCGAACAACTTCAGGCGAGCCGTCTTCGTAGCCTCGATTAATGCGGTATTAAACCACCTCAAGAAAGTCCAGGGTACGGTCCATTGCAAGGATCAGGGACCTGCGCTATGCGCAAAAGACCTCGCCCTGTTTCTGAAGGAACGTTATGGACGGATAAAAGTTACCCAGGTTGGTTTCCAACCCCGGTTTGTGGAACACCTGGCAAGGAGATTCGAATACCGCGTCTTGGATCTGGATCCGGACAACATAGGAACCCTGAAGTTCGGGATCGAAGTCGAAGGACCGGATTCCACAGCCGATGCAGTAGCCTGGGCGGACCTGCTTCTCGTCACTGGAACCACTTTAGTCAATGGCACCATCCAGGATTTCTTGCACATCAAGCCTATCCTCTTCTACGGAACAACCATCGCAGGGGCGGCCTATCTAATGGACTGGGACCGCTTCTGTGCGAGAAGCACCTGATACTTCAAAGGGCCATTGCCCGAATCATCTGCTTTCATGGACCTGACGACTTTTTTTGGAAGAAGTTACCCTTCACTGGACTGGATTCAAGTAGAGATCGCTTCCTGTTGCAATGCCAAATGCATATACTGCCCTCAAAGGACGTATAAGAGGAACTGGCAAAACCGGTTTCTGCCCTTGGATCGGTTTCGTGTGCTCGTACCCGCCTTCAAGAAGACCGGGCTTGTCTACCTCCAGGGGTGGGGAGAGCCTATTATGCATCCTGAATTCTTTGAGATGCTCAGGATCGCAAAGGACTCGGGCTGCATGACAGGAACAACAACGAACGGTACCTTACTGGATCAGGATTCTATCGAGAGGCTGGTACAAGGGGGGCTTGATATCATCGGATTCTCCCTGGCAGGTGTAGACGAAAAAAACGATTTGATAAGGAAAGGAACCCGTATCAAAAAGGTCCTTGACTCCATGGAACGTCTAAACAAAGTCAAGGATAAGCTGGGCACAGATACACCGAAAATCCATATCGCATATATGCTCATGCGCTCCCGGCTCCGAGACATTGAAAAAATTCCCGCCTTTCTGGCCCGCACCGGTGCGGTGCAGGCCGTAATAAGCTCCCTGTCGCTCGTGACCACTCCGGAAATGGCGGAAGAATCGATTCTTGCTTCTGGAAAAGAGGAATACGAAGAACTCAGGGCCCGTTTGACGGCAGTAAGAGATGAAGCCGGAAAACTGGGGACCGATGTCCATTTTCATATTGTCTCTCCTCTCAAGAAAGGAGGAAATTGTAGTGAAAATATTCCAAAGGCACTGGTCATTGGGTCAAACGGGGATGTCTCCCCCTGTGTGATGACTCAAGTACCTGTCAGCGGTGAAGATTGTTACTATTTTCAGGGTCGGGCGGTACGCCTTCAAAGACTTGCCTTTGGTAATATAGGCAAAGACCCGCTGAACACTATTTGGCGCAGGAAAGAATACAAAGTATTCCGCCATTCCTTGCACAGGGGAAAGGTCCCGGATATTTGCAGGAAGTGTTATAAGCGCTTTATAGATTCCTTTGATATCTAAGATCAGTTTGAGGGCTTTGGGTCAGGAAAACAATCCATGAAAAGAGGTCCTTCATGAAGTCAACGAAAAAAGGCGCTACTCATAACCGTAGCACAAATAATGGAGACAAAGGGTTTGAAAAGCCAAGATTGAACCTTGCAATAGTTGGGGGCGGAAAGGCCTGCAAATATTTTTTGGAATTTCTTCAGGGAGAGTCATTTCCAGAATCAATTATCAAAATTGCCGGAGTCTGTGATACCGACCCAAATGCTGAAGGGATTATTGTGGCAAGGAAGATGGGAGTCTACACGACCAATAATCTGAATAACCTTCTTAAAATCAATAACCTTGACTCTATTCTTCCACTCACTGACAGGCAAGATGTTCTGCTCGAGTTATTTCATAGAAGGTCCAGGGATATGGTTGTGACGGAATACAATCTGGGAAGACTGATAGGCAGACTAGTTAAAGTCTATCAAAGGATGAAATCAGCCGAACACCAGGCATCCCGCGCAAAGATGGCCACTCATTTCTTGATAGAGCAAACTAATGAACGCATTGTGGTGCTGGATCCTGATTTTACCATTGTTGAAGCCAATGAAGCTTACTCTAAGGCGGTAAGCAAAACTAAGGCAGATATTATCGGCACTCATTGCTATGAAACCACACATGGACTTCCTATTCCCTGCCAGCAATCCCACCCGGAGCTGGGGTGTCCTATGATTGAAACACTCAGGACCGGTGAATCAGCCCACGTCATACACGAACATCCAAGATCGGAGGGAGGCTTTAGGTATTGCGATATGGTCACCTATCCTGTGAAGGATCAGGACGGTAACATCATCCAGGTAATCGAAATATGGCGTGACATTACAGATGAGCTATCGTCTCGCTGGGATATAAGAGTGAAAGAGATAAAGGAGGACCTTCAAAAGCTCATCCAGGAAGACAGAATGATTTCTCTTGGCAAGCTTGTCGCTAGCTGTGTTCACGAAATCAATAACCCTATTCAAGGCCTGCTGACTTTCACACACCTTATGCTGAACACGTTACAGGAAGGTGAACTTGATGAAGCAAACAGGAAAAACTTTCAGGACTTCCTGACTCTAATGGCAAACGAACTCGAACGATGTGGAGATATTGTCTCGGGCCTTCTTTCTTTTTCCAGAGAACGAACCCGGGAATGTAAAAGCCTGGATATCGATGAAGCCCTCAAATCTGTTATCGCTTTGACACGCCACAAGATGGAAATCCAAAACATCCGCTTGAGCACAGACATATCAAAGACACCTCTAATGGTAAGAGGAGATCTTAATCAGATCCAACAATGTCTGCTCAATCTTATCTTTAATGCTATAGAAGCCATGCCCCAGGGTGGCGAATTGAAAATTGTATCGAGGCCGGATAACGGCATGGCGTACATAGAGATTACTGACACAGGATGTGGCATTCCTGAGGAACACTTGAATAATATTTTTGACCCTTTTTTCACTACCAAGGGAGAAGGTGAAGGAACTGGGTTGGGTTTGTCCATAGTCTACGGCGTCATTAAACTCCATGGTGGTAAGATCACCGTATCGAGTGAAGTAAATAAAGGTAGCTCATTCGTTCTAACTTTTCCTTTAGATCAAGACGCCGACAAGACCCCTTTATGTGGGGCCCCACCTCTCAGGGGAGGAAACGATGGATAGAAAAATGAGCATTATGATTGTGGATGACGAGATGATCGTTCGTGAGTCCCTGATGCATTGGTTCAAGAAATACGGTTATAAGGTTGACTCGGCATCATCGGGCTTTGCGGCATTGGAAAAACTGGAGAAGTATCCCTTTGAAGTTCTATTTGTTGATATCAAGATGCCAAAGATGAATGGAATCGAATTACTGGAAAGGGTGAAGAAAGACTATCCCGATACGGTAGTAATCATTATTACGGCTTACGGATCTATTGAATCCGCTGTGGAAGCCATGAAAAAGGGGGCTAGCGATTACCTTTTGAAACCCTTCAAGCCGGAACAACTCTCTTTGGTATTGGAAAAAATCGTTTACCAAAGAAAAATGGCCTCTGAATATCAATACCTCAAGGGCCGCCTGGATGAGATGACTCGTTTTGACAATATCATTGGCCAGTCACAAGGTATGGTGGAGATATTTGATCTCATAAGAGAACTTGCCCAAAGCGACGCTTCTGTATTGATCACAGGCGAAACAGGCACAGGAAAAGAGCTTATAGCAAAGGCCATACATGCAAAAAGCCTTAGGGCTAAGGCCCCCTTTGTCGCCATCAATTGTGGTTCACTGCCTGATACTTTGCTCGAAAGTGAACTTTTTGGGCACCAAAAAGGCTCTTTCACTGGTGCGATCAGCACTCGTAAGGGTTTTCTGGAGGTTGTTTCCGGTGGGTCTCTCTTTCTTGATGAAATAGGAGAAATCAGCCCGAAAATGCAGGTGGACTTACTCCGCGTACTGGAAGACAAAAAGGTGATCAGGATCGGAGATAGACAACCAATTGATGTTGACTTTCGTCTCATATCAGCCACGAGGAAAGATCTGGTAAAAGAGGTAAAAACCGGGGCCTTTAGAGAAGATTTCTTCTATCGCATCAACGTCATCACAATCCATGTCCCGCCTCTCAGGGAGAGGAAAAAAGATATCCCCTTATTGGTTCGCCATTTCCTTGAAAAATACAGCCACCAGACAGCAAAACAAGTAGATCGCATAACACCCGAGGCTGTGGCTGTCCTGACAAACTATGATTGGCCCGGAAACGTCAGGGAACTGGAGAATGCGATCGAACGCGCCGTGGTCTTATCAAAGAGCAGGACATTACACGCTGATGATTTCTCCTTTATCAAAGCCCCTCCTCCTTCAACAGATGAGCCAAGATCACTCAGGGAGATGGAAAGCAGTTACGTGAGACAAATCCTCGAGGAATGTGAATGGAATGTGACTCAGGCATCCAAGATCCTCAAGATCAACCGGGTCACCCTGCACAGGATGATCAAGCGATTCAACCTTCGCAGGATTCAAAAAACGATATGAGAGCATATTCTTGCGATGGCGCCCAAAGAGCAATGCATCGGATTATTGCCTATAGGTGAGATACCGGAAATCATCCTCAAGAGCATATCAGCTCATATCTTGGGCTATTATAATCTTGAATCATTCATCCTTGGACCTATTGACTATCCGGAGTATGCCTTTGACGATAGACGATTGAAATATGATGCTGGTGTAATTATCGAAAGGTTGGAATCAGAAGCTTTCCAGGCATACACCAAGCTCATAGGTGTTATTGACGCAGACATCTATGTGCCTGTATTTACTCATGTATTTGGTGAAGCAAGACAAAACGGTAAATGTGCCCTGGTGTCGACCTACAGATTGACAAAAAATCCTGATGGTTTCTCGCGGCCTTTACCCCTCCTGCTGGAAAGGATAGCCAAGGTGGCCCTCCATGAACTGGGACATTTGTTCAACCTCGTTCATTGTATGGAGGCTCAATGCCTCATGCACTTTGCCGGCACTCTGGAAACCCTTGATGGCCTTCCTCTATATTTCTGCAGATACTGCTCAACCCATATCCGGCAAGTACTCGATCACAGGTAAAAAATTATTTGTTATCAACGACCTCGGTACGAAGAAAGGTCCGAGCAACCTCATCCCAGTCCAACTCCGGCATGGTATCCAATATACTACTGATTACAGTACTGCCTGTCGCTGACAGGGATTCGTATCTCGGACCCAGCAAACTCATAAGTGTCTTTATTTCATGTTCAATCCAGTCGATGCTTTCATCACCAAAATATAGTCCTTTCAGATTCTGCTTCGGGCGCTCAGGTTCAATGATAAATAGCCAGCCCTGCTGGTAGGGGTCTTCATGGACGATTTCAGGCTGATGTTTAGCCTTATGGTTGATAGCCAGGACCTTCCCCGTCACCGGAGATAAAACCCCGGCACGGTGTTTGCTCTTCACAAATGTCCACCCTACTTCGCTTTGGTTGAGATCTGAGCCTAATGGCGGGAGCACCATATCATCTACTGTCCCAAAGATCTTATTGATAAAATCATCCAAGCCGACCCTGACGTGTCCTCCGTGCTCAAAACGTGCCCAACTGTGGCCCATATGATAATAGTAACCTTCGGCGATCCGATAACCAGAAACGTCTTTACAATGTACAGTTTCATGGAATTGGTCAAAGTCAAATTCATCGAGCATCTGATCAAACGGACAGTGGTAGCACTCATAGTTCATCGTGCAAATCTTTGGGGCATTAATACGACCTGTCAATGCATGCCGGCAGGGCCTGGATGCCCCACGATATTGTTTTTTCAGTTTTTCCACCCATGATGGGGACTCACTCTTTTTGCCCGTTTGCCTGCTCACACCCATGGCCTTGCGCATCCCCATGTCAAACGGACAAGTTTGACAGTCAAAATCATTATCACATAGCCTGAAGTTGACAACGCCGGCTTTCATCCAGATACACTCGTTTTCCAGGACCTGGAACCCGACGACTCTCTTCTTTTCCTGACCCCTCTCTTTAGTGACATTCGTTTTCATTTTACACCTCCCTGTCGAAGTAAATAGGGTTATTGTCTCATTTCATCTCCGCTCATTGCCTTTTTTAAACTGCAATGACAGTGCCACCTCTGTGGTTTTAGCCGTGGCTATATATCCTGCTGATTTGACAGTCATTTTTTGGGGAAAACTTGTAGGTCGCTCAAACCAGTACCGGGAAACAAAAAAAAGAATGGCAAACAGCAACACCTCTTGACGAGCCGGACGACAATTATCAAGAATTCGCTAATGATAACAAATGGAGATATTGGTGTAGCATTTTTAAACAAGGAGTGTAGCCATTATTTCTTTTCCATATCCATGGGCCGACGATGAAAGAAATGGAGATGCTATGACGTTAAGGCCTAGGCGGTCGGAATAATTTTTGAGCATAAGACCACAAAAAAGACTTGACTGGATCGTTTCTTTAGTTATGTTATGAGCGTAAGCTCATTATTGGGGGAGACAATGCCAAGACCTAGAAAGCTGAGATTCGTAC
>JAFDHB010000002.1 GCA_019308985.1 Deltaproteobacteria bacterium
ACCGTATATTTAATATTTCAAGTTTAACTATTTTGTCAAGTCTTTCCTGGTGTTACCCTCATCCCGGAACCACGCGGAGTAGTCCCCAGGGCTCCTGACCGCCTAGATACCTACCCGCGAGGGATCATTACCGGGTTTTGAGATACTTAATAAGGAAATACATGTCTCCAGGGTGCTGGGGATTTTCTTTGGGAAGGATATCGGCCACAAAGAAAGCTCGGCAAAGGCGCCCCTTCCAGATGTTCTCTCATCCAAACTCTTGAATCAGGCACCGTGCAAGAGTTCATCCTTTGAGAGATCCTTTACCATTGCCCGGAATCTTTTGAGCAGCACAGGATGGAAACGCTTTCCGATCTGGAAATCCATCCAGTCCAGGACCTTTTTCATTGGAAGGGCCTTCTGGGTCGGCCTGTTACGCCGCAGGTTGTCATAGGTGTCCGCTATGCAGGTTATCATGCCGGATAGGTTGAGCTCTCTCTTGTTCACCCGCCTGGGGTATCCACCCCCGTCATAATGGAGGTGATGTTCATAGGCCATGAGAGGAGGCATGTCCGGCATACTTGGGGTAGCCAAAAGGATCTCAGCCCCCCGAATAGGATGTTCCCATCTTCGTCTCTTCTCCTCCAGAGTCAAGGCCTGAGTGTTTGACATGGACACAGTGGGGGTCAAGTGGAAGCCGATGTCATGAAGGAGGCCGCCAAGGCCCATATCCAGTGTTGTTGATTCTCCAAGGCCAAGCTCCTGAGAGAGGGCCATACACAGGGCTGATACGTTTATTGCATGGACATAGGGGTCTGGATCGCTGCTCCGCCTATAGATTATCGTCTTTAGGGTAATTGCACCCCGCTCAATATTTTCCCTTAACCTCTTTGTGGTATCCTTTGCCAGAGACAGTTTCTCGTCGGAGAGCGGCCCCTCAAGCCCTGCGAAGATATCCTTCAAATTTTCGGTCAATGACAACATTGCTTGGCGCATGGACTGAATCCCCATCGGCGCCTCTTCTTGAGAGATCTGGGATTGATCCCCATATGGGAGAGCGCCGGAGAGGATGTGCGGGAATCGGTGCTGGTTTTTTGCCAGGATCAGATCAGCGTCCGCCGGGTTTTTCAACAGTGGAGGCAGAAGCTTGAGAAAAAAATGGACTTCCTTTGCAGTTATGCCCCGCCGGAACTGGATGCGCTGAAGCTTCATTTCCTCCATTCGCCTTACGACCTTCAGATGAGTTTCTGTCAGCTCCTCTACGGGCATATTTTCGATCACCACCTCCCCATGCATGAAAAGCATGGTAAGGGCTGGCCTATGGGACAGGTATTTTGTCAAAGGCACAAAAAACTCTTTGATTCTTCTCTCGGATTCAGAATGGTTCTCCCCGTAAAGTGCGGCAGTGCGTATACCCCGCAGGAACCTGAAATAGAGGTCCCTATAAAAAGAACGTAGTTTTTTCCTCTTGCTAGAAGCGTCCATCATCGGCTCCAGGTCCGTCAAACCAGGTCTTCACACAGGGATCGAAGATCACCCGGCCCCTCCTCGATCACCCGGCGAAGAACTTCTTTAGATCTCTCGCTTCCGATCTCTGCCAACGCCTTGACTGCGGCCGCCTGGAGGGCCCTCTTTTTCTTGGTTCTCAGCCAAGGCCTTTGGGAAACGATTTCAGACAACACCGGCACCGCCCCCTCAGCCTTCAGGGAGCCCGCGGCCTTTATCGCCTTGAGACGAATGTCGTATCTCTGATGGCCTAGAAACTTCACTATTGTCGGGACGATGCCTAGTGCCTCGCACAGGGGTGCAATCTCGAGGAGCCTCAAGATCTCATTATGGTCATCGGCCCTTTCAAACCTTCGCGCCAGGGGTTCGCCCAGATATGGTCCAAGGGATGCCATGGACTTCTTTAACCAGCGGATCCTCTCGTCCTGACCATCTTCAATGCCAACGAAGACATCTATAAGGAGCGCAACGGCCCTTGACGGGAACATCCGGCAGAGGACGTCCAGTGAAGCGGTTTCCCTTGAACCGTAAGTTTTGCATTGACTCAACAATCCCATGAAGAGAGATTTGACATCTTCGTCCTTGAGCAGGGAGCGCATTCGATCTCTTATAACTTGTCTATCAAAACAATCCCCTAAAGCAAGGTGCATCCCCCTTATGAGGTCACCGGCCATCCCGTACCCTTCGGCATTAACGAATTGTGCAAGTAGTTCCCCGAACCTATCCAGCAAGGCCCGGAGGAGGACCTCACTCTGTCTCTCCTTGTCTTGACCGATCAGTTCAACTATCAGCCACGCCTTGGACTTCCTCAATGACTCCGGGCTGATCGAGCCAAGTATCCGCCCCGTTTCCTGGCCTTCCACACTAAATCCTTGTATGCTGATGGATGCAGCAAGGCCTTCGATCTGCTCCCGGTACCTTGCATGGAACTCGGCCATTTCCTGGTGCCTTACCAGAAGTTGTTCCAGGTCCTGCCAGTTTGCCAACTCTTTGACAGCCTTCTCCTGGGCCGCAAGTTCTATCCTCTTTCTAACCGAATCCAGCAGCAGACTCGGGTCTCTGTACCTCGAAATAGCGGATTTGAAGAGGTTATTGAAAGGGGTTGATCTTATTCCCGTCTCTCTTATGGCCTCCCGGAGGAGCCCGAGCAGTTGGTCTTCGCTCAATCTGTCAAGGCCCAGGGCATTCAGGGCTTCTGCGATTCTCAAGGTGAAGGACTTCCTCTTCTCCGTACCCACCCTGGAGAGCACGTTGCCCACATTGTGGATAAAGTTCCCAATAAGAATGCCCCTGTGGTCCACGCTCACCCCGGACAGGCCTTTGTCCAGCTGCAAGAGCATCTCTTTGAGTCCTTCTTTATCTTCGCAAACGCTTATCAGCCTCTGGGTCTGCTCTTCGCTTAGACTGAAGGGCCCCGCCCCGGCTGGTTGGAGGATAAGCTGTCGCCATAAGGCCTCATCTTCCATATCCCGGGTCAGCCGGGAAGCAATGGCTTGGACAGAGGCAAAGATGGAATAGTCCAGGAGACCCACCCTGACATTCCTTACATTCTCGCGGTCAAGGGCGGCAACAACATCACTTCCCTGCCCTCTCTTTGCCCCTGCAAGTATGCTGATAAATGACTCAAGCTCTTTTTCAGTGATCCTTTTCCCCACCAACAGGTAGGATATCCCCAGGAAATGGAAAAATGCCAAGAATTTTCGGATGTTCGGCTCGTCAATCCTATGGAAGGAGCCTTCAAAGAAAATGCTGTCCCTAGCCAGTCCGATAAAGAGCGAGAACCTATCGGTCATGGCCTTTTGAGTCTTGGCATTCAGTTGTTGGAGGTGTTTGGCGAAAAGCTCGTGCCCTTGTGCATAAAGTCGGCCGGTATTAACAGCTCTCATGAAGGCGAGCATGAAGTCATTCACCGCAGGGTGTATCGGGCCCCGTGCACGGGCACCTGTTGTTTGAGCACTCATTTACTACATAGCTCCGGGCTAGTCCTCCTTATCGGAGAACATATGCCCAAAAACGTTACTTTGTCAATCGAAACCCTGAGAAAAGCCCCCAGCAGTCTGGCTGGAACTCCTACACCGGAAACTTGTCAGGCACATTATCAAACTGGTAATGCTCCCCTTTTAGCCCTTTCAAATACCCATGTGGGTCGTAAGCGTCTCGAATGGCAGTTGGACTTTTTACGAAGCCATCATGTTTCTCTGTCTCATGATCTCCGATAGTATAATCCCCCCTGCGACGGATACGTTCAATGAAGCCATGGGGCCCGAAGATGGGATTGTGACCAATTGGTGGCACCTTTTCGCTGTGGATTGACTCAAACCCTTGGCCTCATTGCCAAGGATAAGTACCACATCCCCGTTCCAGTCGAACTCATAGATTGACTCCGAGCCCTCCACAGAAGCCCCCACGATCCAGAACCCCTTGCGATTCAATTCGTCTAGAGACCTGCCCAAGTTCACGACCCTGGCAATAGGGAGAGAAAACCAGCCGCCAGTCGATCTCTTGATCACGGTTTCCGTCACCTTTGCTGAACGGTCTTTTGGTAATATGAGTCCATGAACACCGAAGAATGCCCCGGTCCTCACAAGTGATCCCAGGTTTCCCTCATCGGTAATGTGGTCTGCAGCAAGGAGCAGGGAATAGCCCGGAGTTTTCAAGGCTTCGTCCACGAGCTTTTCGAATTGAGTGTATTGAAATTCCTCTGCCACCGCGACAACTCCTTGGTGGGCTACGGACGACAGCAGATGGTCCAGTTTCTTCCCTTTCACGAACTTTACGTCCACCCCCTGCTCCTCGGCCATCTCAATTACCTCCTCAGTCCTCGGCCCTTTTTTCCCTTCTTTGATCAGGATTTCCTTGATCTTGACCTTCCCTTGACTTAGGGCCATCCTGGCCGCGTTGATACCAGGGATTAACAGAGCTCCGGCCATGGCTAATACTCCCACGAAGTCAGCACCGTGTTTGTTAGTCTAGTTACTGTTTCCCGGAAATCTCTATGTTGAAAATCTTTTCTACTTTGTGGAGCTGGGCTGAGGTGCGACACCTCTCTGATGTGATTATGGATTCAACCTGGTGTATGGAGTCATCCACATTCCTGTTAAAGACGATGTAGTCGTACCATATGCAAGACTTTATTTCCTCAATTGCCTTTTCCAACCTCTTAGCGATCACTCCCCCCTCATCCGTGCCCCTTCCCCGCAACCTCCTCTCCAGCTCTTCCAATGAAGGCGGCAAGATATATATGAATACGGATTCATGGAATCGATCCTTGATGTTCCTGGCCCCTTGGGTATCCAGGTCCATCACAAGATCAAGGCCCTTATCTAATTTCTCCTCAACTTCCCTGAAGGAAGTCCCGTAATAATCATCATAGACCCGAGCCCACTCCACAAAGGCACCCTCATCTACCATCCCGAGGAATTCTTCTCTGGAAACAAAGTGATAGTTCTCCCCGTCAACCTCATTTTCCCTTGGCTGACGGCTTGTATGGGAAACACTATATCCCAGCCCCCCGACTCTTTTGATCACTTGATCGAGTATCGTGGACTTACCTACACCGGATGGGCCGGAAATCACATAGATACGCCCTGGCATACCTATTCTTCCAGGTCTTCTTTGCTCAGCATACAGTCCGGGCTGAAGCGCTGGGCAATGGTTTCCGACTGTATGGCGGAGAGTATCACGTGGTTGCTGTCCGTAATGATGACCGATCTTGTCTTCCTGCCCTGGGTCGCATCGATTAGCCTCTTGTCCTCCCTGGCTTCATCCCTAAGGCGCTTGATAGGGGCAGCATTTGGGGAGATAATCGCAACCACCCTTCTTGACACCACTGAATTCCCAAACCCTATGTTCACAAGCTTTTGACTCATGCCGCTCCTCCTCTCATTCAATGTTTTGTATCTGTTCCCGCATCTTTTCCAATTCTGACTTGATCTCCACCGTCCTGATCGAAATAGAGGAGTCAGGAGACTTTGAGCTGATCGTATTCACCTCCCTGTTTATCTCTTGGATCAGGAAGTCCAGTCTCCTTCCAATGGCATCATCCACCTTGATATATTTGCGAAATTGCTCAAGGTGACTCCTAACCCTGACAATTTCCTCGGTAATATCGGCCCGTTCAGCCAAAAGAGCTACTTCTTGGAGAAGTCGATTCTCATCAATTTCAATATCCTCAGATATCTTTCTTATCTTTTCCTTAAGTTTCCTCCAATACTCTTCATGTTTACGCGACGCTATTCCTTCAATCTCATCGAGGTGTTCTTCGATCCGGGACAGCCTCTTCACAAAGTCCTCTTCGATTGCCGCTCCCTCCGCCACCCGCATGCTCTCAAAGGAATCCAGGGCGATTCTCAAGGCTTCACTAAGACATGGTCTTATCGAGTCTAGGTCCAGATCCTGTGGTTTCATGATAATCACGTCTTTCATCTGGATGAGGGATTCAGCAGAGGCTTTATGTTCAAGACCGAACTCCTCACCCAACCTCTTCAGGATTCCCATGTAGGACTTCACGAGTGGGACGTTGAGCTCCAGGATATAATCATCTTCGCTTCCGTTTCTCTCTATTTGCAAGAACACCTCTATGCGTCCCCGTCTTATCCTTTCGGCTATTCGGGACCGGATCTCCTCTTCTATGGTCTGTAGAGGTCTCGGAATTCGAACAATTATGTCCCTGTACCTGTTGTTCACGGACTTGATCTCAACGACAACACGTCTTTGACCCTCGATATGTTCGCCTCGGCCGTAAGCCGTCATACTCCTAATCAATGTTTCATTCTCCTTGGGTCCCCATTTTTCTTGCATGGTCTAACGCGGCGACGGACTTCAACTGTTGCTTGTATGTCTCCCTGACCAGGTTGAAATATTCAACAACCCGGGGATCAGCATAATCCTTGTATGTCCATTCAAGAGGGGTGAAAGTGCCCCGTCGGAAAACCAGTGTAAGATCCGCATAAATGCCTTTTGTGAGGTATATGCGGTGTGTATAGTTTTTCCCGGTGGCCAGGACCATCCTCTCAAGGGCTACATACCCTGGGTCAATATTGACCGTCCTCCTGTCACCTTCACCATATTCCACTTCAAGGTTGTTGGTTTTCAACTTGATTTCAACAATTTCATCCGGGCTGATCAGATTCCGGAATGAGAGGAACCGGCGCCGGAGCGGCCAACCCATTTCCTTCCCATAATATCTGGTGCGGTCAAATGGGAGCAGCGGACTCCTCCAGTCCACAGGCCCGAATAGATCCTCCATCCTGGCGATGGTCACGTCAATCAATTGTTCCTGGGCCGAGAATATACTCGATATGAGTTTTACGTCCCTAGCCTGCCTCGGTTTACTCATGGGTCCTGCCGACGCAGTGGTAATTGAAGCCCATTTCCTTCATCCTGCTGGGCTCATAGATATTCCTGAAGTCTATGACCGTCGGTGACCTCAGGAGAGATTTCACCCTTGACCAATCCAGGAATCGGAACTGGTTCCATTCCGTGATTATGATCAGGGCATCAGCCCCGATAGCCACATCGTAGATATCTTGGACAAAGGTAACATCTCTTAATATCTTCCTTGCATTCTCCATGCCGGCCGGGTCAAATGCCGATATCCTTGCCCCCTCTCTTTGAAGCTCCCCTATTATCTTTATGGCGGGGGATTCCCTGATATCATCCGTGTTGGGTTTAAAGGTCAGTCCCAAGACGCCCAGGTGCTTGTCCTCAAGGGCACCCATGACCTTTTTCGCCTTATTCACCATCCTCTTGTATTGCTCTTCATTGACTTCTATCACGGATTTGACAATCTTGAATTGGTACCCATGAGACTCGGCGAGCTTTACTATGGCCCTTGTGTCCTTCGGGAAACAGGAGCCCCCGTAACCGGGGCCCGGATGCAAGAACTTCTGACCTATCCTTCCATCCAATCCCATCCCCTTGGCTACCTGATGAACATCTGCGCCCACCAGTTCGCAGATATTTGCCATCTCATTGATAAAGGAAATCTTAGTCGCTAAAAAGGCGTTGGAGGCATACTTGATCATCTCCGCCGTTTCCACATTTGTGATTATGAACGGGGTTTCAATGAGGTAGAGGGGAGAGTAGAGGTCTTTCATTATGGCCTTTGCCTGCTCGCTGTCCGTCCCTATGACTACCCGGTTTGGCCGGAGAAAGTCCTCTATGGCCGAACCTTCCCTCAGGAACTCAGGGTTGGAGACCACGTCGAATGCGATCTTCTCCTTCTGGTTGTTCGCAATGATCTCCCTTATCTCTTTCCCGGTCCCTACCGGCACAGTGCTTTTGGTCACTATTATCTTGTACCCCTTCATGAGTTCGCCTATTGTCTTGGCAACCTGGTACACATACTCAAGATTTGCGAAACCCGAACTGTCCGACGGCGTCCCCACTGCAATGAATATGACGAGGCTCTTTTCAACAGCCTCTGCCACCTCGACTGTGAAATCCAGCCTGCCAGCGGACTGGTTCCGCCTGACCATCTCTTCCAGTCCGGGTTCAAAAATAGGAATCTTGTTCTTCTTGAGGGCCTCGATCCTTTCTTCGTCTTTGTCCACGCATATCACGTTGTTACCGAACTCCGCAAAACAGGTGCCGGTCACCAGGCCAACGTAACCTACTCCCACGATGCAAATATTCATCTCCTCCCTCTCCTGGCTTATCTTCTTTGGCTACAGATGGCTTCTAAAAGTTCTTCCTTGCTTACCGTCGAAGTACCCACTTCCCCCACCACGATTCCTGCGGCGAAATTGGACAGGAGTGCCGCCACTTTCAGGCCCATGCCGGAAGCAAGCCCCAGGCAAAAGGTGGAAATCACCGTATCCCCTGCGCCCGTCACATCAAAAACCTTCTTTGCAACCGTCGAGATATGGCTGATTTCTCCGCCGTTTTCAAACAGGGTCATGCCGTCTTTCCCTTGGGTAATCAAGACTGACCGACAATCCAACTCCCGAAGCAGATGCTTTCCAGCCCTTACCAGGGAATCGTCATCCTCGATGCTTCTCCGGCAGAAGGCCCCTGCCTCGTGATGGTTTGGGGTTATTACGTCTATTCCCCTGTAGAACTCGAAGTTATCCGTCTTGGGGTCAACCGCAATGATAATGTCCCTGTTCTCCACCAGGCCCCTTATTCCCTTCATTACTTCCCCTGTGACGACCCCTTTTCCGTAATCAGCGACAATGATGGCATCCAATTCCTTGAGGTTATCTTCTATAAAGCTCAAGATCCTTCCGACGCTTTCCCCTTCCAAATTCCTTCGGTCTTCACGATCAAACCTTACGACTTGCTGGTTTTGCGCAACGACCCTGGTCTTTATACTCGATTTCCTGCCGGGGACCCTAATGATGCCGTCGGTTCTCAGGCCCAGGCGACCTATCTCCCCGATGATTTCCTCACCCGTGATGTCCTCACCCACGACACCACATAGCAGGGGGCGACCTCCCAGGGAATATATATTGTTTATCACATTGGCGGCACCGCCCAACATCTTGGTCTCCTCTTTGACTTCTACCACGGGCACCGGGGCCTCCGGGGATATGCGAGAGACATTTCCCCATATATATTCATCCATGATTATGTCTCCGACCACCAGGATATTGGTAGCAGGAAACTTATCGATATATCGCCTAACTTCGTCAACGTTAATGCCTATGGGCTTCAATTCCCTAATCATAGTCAATTCAGCTTTCCTCTCGCTTTTTCCTGGTCGATTTGGTGCATTTTACCTTAGCACTATTTTTCGGGATTTTCCAGTGAAATCAAATCGGGGCGCCACATGGAAGGAGAGTTCCTCCCGCCCCCTGCCCTCTAGCTCAGAGAAGGGAATACTTTAGGGGACAACCGTATTGACTTTTATCCTCTTCTTTTATAAACATGGCCAATCAGTCTAAAGAGTCCGGGGGCTGCGTATGGTCCCGCCTCGGACAAGAGTCAGCGTTCAGTGGCTTTACCGTGATATGCCGGCGAAGAATCCACGAGGCAGAATAAGGCTTTCGCCAATGCCGAATACGTTATGAACTTGTTGGTGCGAAGGGCAATCAAAATTCTTCTGACTCCTGACTTCTGAATTCTGGCTTCTGAATGTCGTTTGTTGGTGCGGGCCATAGCGCTTTTCAGGGGCTGAGCAAAGCCGGGCCCTTTGGACCCGGATCTTTAGAAAGATCATTCTAGGAGTGGAGCCGTGAAGATCATCATTGTGGGTGCGGGGGACGTGGGCTACCATATCGCCCAAAAGCTTTCTGAGGAAAACCAGGAAGTCTTCCTTGTCGACAAGGATCCGGAAAAGATAAAACGGATCGTAGAGAACCTGGATGTCCAGGCCATCCAAGGATCAGGCACCAGTCCGGGCATACTCAAGGCGGCCGGCGTCAAGGATGCTGATCTCCTTGTAGCAGCCACGGACAGCGACGAGGTAAACATTCTCGCCTGCCTCCTCGCCCGCATCATGAATCAATACATCCTAAAGGTAGCCCGCATCCGGAACCCTGAGTACCTCCAGGAAAAGGATCTTTTCCGTTCCGGTCTACTAGGCATCGACCGGATAATCAACCCAGAGTCTTTCATGGTCGAGACTATCATGAACCTTATGATCTTCCCGGGGGCCTCCGATGTCATAGAATTTGTTAATGGTAGGGTCAAGTTGATAGGTATCACCATAAAGCCTGATTCACCGTTTGCCGGAAAACAACTCCTCTCTATCAAGGGCCTTGAGGGCAAGATGCTGGTTGGTGCCATAGTGAGGGGCGAACAGGTCATAATCCCACATGGTGAGGATACCATACAACCTGATGATCTCGTCTATGTCGTTGTCCGGGGGAGTGAGCTTTCAGAGATCTATAAGATATTGAACACAAAGGATGAAGAACTCAGAAGGGTGATCATAGTGGGAGGGGGCCAGACAGGAACCGCTCTTGCGACCGCCCTAGACCGGACAAGGATCAATGCCAAGATCATTGAAAAGGACAGCGAAAAGTGCACGGCCCTGGCCGAGAAGCTGGAAAGGGTGATCGTCATAAACGGGGATGGAACGGATAAGAACTTGCTTGAAGAGGAAAACATACGTGATGCTGACTTTATCGTTGCCATCACCGGGGACGAAGAGAGCAATGTACTTATCTCTTTGCTCGGAAAGGGCCTCGGTGCAAAGAAGAATATCACGCGGATAGATAAACTGAGTTATATCCCTCTCGTTTCGGCGATAGGGATTGACACGGTGGTCAGTTCCAGGCTTTCCGCGATCAGGGCGATACTGCAGTATATCAGGAAGGGGAAGATAATTTCCGTGGCGCCTCTGAAAGGGGAGCATGCCGAGGCCATCGAGGCAGAGGCCTTGGAGACCTCTGATATAGTAAACGTACCTTTGTACAAGGTAAAATTTCCAAAGGGGGCGCTGGTTGGAGCCATTGTTCGGGGTGAAGACATCATCATTCCTCGAGGTGACAGCGTCATCAGGCCCAAGGATCGCCTGATAATTTTCGCGCTCCAAAAGGTGATCCCGAAACTGGAGAAGCTCCTTACGGTCAAACTGGAATACTTCTGATGCACACCCACTCCGTAATACGTTTTATTGGAATCCTCGTGTTTTTCCTCGGCCTTTCCATGGCTTTTCCCTTCCTCGTATCCGTTATATATGGGGAGCCTGACTCCCTGTCCCTCCTCTATTCCATGATAATTGCCGTGGCCATCGGCACCTTTCTTTACCTAGCGGCCAAGAGGGACGAAGTAAAATCTCTCGGCCATCGTGACGGAGTGGCCATCGTGACTTTTGGCTGGATTGCAGCGGGGTTTGTGGGTGCTATCCCCTATATGCTCTCCGGCGCCATACCGGACTTCACCAATGCCTATTTTGAATCTCTCTCAGGCTTCACCACGACCGGAGCCTCCATACTGCAAAACATTGAGGGGCTTCCAAAGGGTATCCTCATGTGGAGGAGTATAACCCAGTGGTTCGGCGGAATGGGGATCATTGTGCTTTCGATTGCTATCCTGCCCTTCCTGGGTGTAGGTGGCATGCAGCTTTACAAGGCAGAGGTACCAAGCCCTGTTGTGGACAAGCTGAAACCCAGGATATCGGACACCGCGAAAACACTTTGGAAAGTGTATATCCTCATCACTGCTCTCGAGATCCTCTTCCTATTCCTCGGGGGGATGCCTATTTTTGAGGCGGTGGCCCATGCCTTCTGCACAATGCCTACGGGAGGGTTTTCCCCGAAGAACGCCAGCATCGCCCATTACAATAGCCCCTATTTCGACGGCATTATCATAGTCTTCATGATCGTTGCAGGAATCAATTTTTCTCTCCACTACAAGCTCCTCAGGGGTGATCTTACCATCTTCGGAAAGGATCCGGAGTGCAAGGCTTACTTCACAATTATACTTATGCTCGTCCTGATGGTTACCTTCGATCTTTATGGCACGGTCTATGGATCTCTTCTAAGGGCCTTCAGATATGCGACATTTCAAGTCAGCTCCATCATAACCACGACCGGCTTCGCCACCGCTGACTTCGATCAATGGCCGACCCTTTCCAAGAAGATCCTGGTATTGTGCATGTTTCTTGGTGCTATGGCAGGTTCTACAGGGGGCGGCATAAAGACCATAAGGCTCGTCTTGCTCGCCAAGCAGGCATACCAGGAGGTATTTCGCATCATTCACCCCCACGCCATCACCAGCGTAAAGCTCGGCAGAAAGGTAGTGCCGCCGGAAGTGTTGAGCGGTATTTGGGGATTCTTTATCCTTTACCTGGTCATATTCGTGATCTCCCTGTTGATAATGGCATCATTGGGTCTGGACATGGTATCGAGTTTTGCGTCGGTTGCGGCTTGTATCTTCAATGTGGGTCCTGGGCTGGGAATGGTCGGCCCAACCAAGAATTACCTCCTAGTCCCAACCCTAGGGAAGTGGGTGTTGATATTTTGCATGCTCGTCGGCCGGCTGGAGATATACACGGTTGTGGCCCTGTTGATCCCCGAGTACTGGCGCAAGTAATACTCCCGTTCCCTGCCGACAGGCCCTCAACCAAATCTTCCCGCTGCATTTATCCCTAGGCAGGGAGGAGAGGAGAGAATAGTTCTTACTCCTGTGCTGCCCTGGGGGATCTTTTCACAAGGCCCAATCAAATTTCCCCCAGGCATTGCCAACGGCACGAGACCTTTGCATAACCTTCCAAAAATTGTTAATGCCCGAATGCATATGCATGAACACCTTTGAAGAATTGGGCAATTTCATCCACCTTTTGGACCGAGGCAACCATGTTGCCGTCCTCAAAATCGCTTTTGCAAAGGTGTTATTTCATTCTTCCTTCTTATGTCAACACCCTTAGCATGAAAGGTATGGCCACGAAGGCCCCCAGGGCGCTTCCAAGATTGGTAAATACTACTACCATCATGATCCTGGTGATCTTGTTCCTCCAGAATCCCTTGAGGGAAGAAATATCTTCCGGGAGCATTTCGAAATCCTTGACCTTCGGCTTCCCTACAATGACTTCCACGACTCCCGCCACCCATCCTGCCGCAATCATGGGATTGAGGGACGTGAGGGGAGAAGCGACAATGGCCGCCAGAATCGTTAATGGGTGAGCCAGCGCTGCCGCTGATCCCAATCCGGCAAGCAGGCCGTTGGCTATTACCCAGTATTTGACCATGTTTTTGCCTGTGCCGGATCCGGCGAAGAAGAAACCCGAGATGATAAGAGCGACAATGATGACAGGAACTCCCCACTTCAAATAGGATGAAGTCTTTCTCCTCTGTGGAATTTGATCCAAGCCCTCCAGGTCTATGGCCTGGTCCCAGTACTTCTTTATGCCAGGGACATGCCCCGCACCTACAACCGCAACGATCCTGTCTCCCGGGGCATTCCTTATGTTGTAGGCCAAGTATTGATCTCTTTCGTCAATAAGGCATTCCCTTATATCGGGTAAGGATTCCCCTATTTCGCTTAGCAGGGCCTCAAGCACGTCCTTCTTCTTCATCTCTTCAATATCTTCTTTTTTCAGGGAATCCACTTCTCCGAAAGAGACAATCAACTGGAACAGCAGCTTTATTTTCGTCCAGAGCCCTATGCTCCGCCAAGCCCTTAAAAGAGTAACCCGCACATCCCTGTCAGCGAGATGGATCCCTGCACCGACAGACTCTGCGGTCTGGATAGACCGAATCATTTCTTCACCCGGTTTGACGCCCAGCCTTTTCCCTATCTTTTTTTGAAAATATGCCAGCACCATGTTCAATAGGAGCAATGGGGCCTTTCTCTCCCTCAGGACCGTGAAAAGATTCGTATCCTGCCACTTGCCCTTGTCTCTAAGGGCCTGGTACCTGGACCGGCAGAGCTCCAGGCATACCGTGTCGGGCTTAACCCGTTGAATTGTTTCCGCAGCGAGATCCGCGCTTTCTCTGGAGACGTGGGCCGTACCGATCAGGATGACGGTCTTGTCTCCGTAAACTAGTTGGTGTACGTCACTCTCATTCATGTCCCGCAAGGCACCTGCTGGATCTTGATCAGTAAGGAGGAGCATTTTCCTTCGTATCAGAACATCCAATTATCCCCCGGGGAGGCAAAAATTGACCTATCTCTGATAAAGATATCTCAGCCCCTAAAAAGAAAAAATGCATCCCACCACCGCCAGATGGGATGCATCAAAAAAGTTTTGCTCACGATAGGGAACTATATCTTGGCTACATTCTTGGCGACTGGGCCCCTGTCACTCTCCTCCAGGTCAAAGGTGACACGGTCTCCCTCATTCAGGGTCTTGAACCCATCCATGTTAATAGAAGAGAAATGTAGGAACACATCCGGGCCATCTTCCTGGCTGATGAACCCATAACCCTTCTTGGCATCAAACCACTTAACTACTCCCTCTGTCAAGACTTCTATCCTCCTTGAAAAATAAGATATTAAGTCCCCAACGCAGGAATCGGCCCTCATCATGAAAAAGCGGGAAACGCCTTCAAGGGAGAACACGATTCATCCAAGTTTGAAGGACCCAGATGATTCCCAAGATAAACCATGGAATCATGAAAGGTCAAGGGAAAACTTTATGACCTCATGGGTCACGGACACTTTCCAGAATTCCCTTGACCTCAAGGAATCGGTACCCTTAAATAGCTACAACAGTACCGATTTAACCATGGGCTCATTCAGCGGGGTCCAGGCTTGCGACCCTGCGAAAACCGGATCAAACTCATCCGGACTCGGGGAGGACAACCATGAAGGCAATGATTCTAAGAGAGTTTTGTGAGGTTGAAACCAGCTCCGGCAAGAGAGCCATGCCGGATCTACCCTTGAAAAAGGCCCCCCTGGAACCTGCCGACATGCCGGTCCCTACGCCCGGCAAAAACCAGATCCTTGTAAGGGTGGACAGGTGCGGCATCTGCCACACCGAACTGGATGAGATCGAGGGGAGGCTGGTACCCCCCAAATTCCCTGTTGTCTTGGGACATGAAATCATTGGCAGGGTAGAATCTCTCGGGCCTGGAGTCGACAAGTATGAGATCGGAGACCGGGTCGGGATAGCCTGGATCAACTCCAGCTGCGGGCGTTGTGAATTTTGCGGCAAGGGTGATGAAAACCTCTGTGACCAATTTCGTGCGACCGGCCTCGACGCGCCCGGGGGTTATGCGCAATACACGAAGGTGTCTCAGGATTTTGCCTATCCCATCCCGCGGGCATTTTCCGACTCCCAGGCCGCTCCCTTGATGTGCGCCGGGATAATCGGTTACAGGGCATTGAGGTTATCAGGCATAAGGCCGGGAGGAGTGCTGGGCCTCTATGGATTCGGTGCTTCCGCACACATTGCCATCCAGGTAGCAAAGCACTGGGGCTGCAAGGTATTCGTGTTTACCCGGGCAGGGCAGGCACCCCACCAAGAATTGGCCAAGAAACTGGGGGCCGATTGGGTTGGAGCAACAGGCGACACACCTCCTGAGATGTTGGATAGTGCCATTGACTTCACACCTGTGGGAGAACCGGTTCGGGAGGCCCTTCGTGTGCTGAAAAAGGGTGGAAGGGTAACCATCAATGCCATCAGGAAAGTCAACCCGATCCCCGAACTGGACTATGCCCGATACATCTGGCACGAAAGGGAGATAAAGAGCGTGGCCAACGTGGCCAGAAAGGATGCCCTGGAGTTCTTGCCCCTTGCGGCTGAAATAGGGATCAAGCCGGAAGTCCAGGAGTTCGACCTGGAAGAGGCCAACAGGGCGCTTGTCATACTCAAGGAGGGGAAGATGCATGGGGCAGGCGTGCTGAAGATCCCACACTGACATTCAGGAAAAAGGCTCATGTATGATTCAGGACAAAGAACAATGCCGACCCGATCGCGACCTCAAGGCCTTGAAAACCTGGTCTTTGATGAATATTCTTTAGACATCTCGATCCAAATCCATCATGATTACAGGAGTTCAAAGACCCGTTGTTCGTGGCCAGGAAGTCGCTCCTACGGCGGGACATTGCCTTGCGTCCCTGGAGGAGCAAGCTCTGGCTTGCGATTCGCACCCCATGATCGAGGCTTGCGTTACGACCCTTAGAACAGGGCGCGAAGGAAGATATGTTGATCTTATAGGTGTTAGACCTGCGCATTTTGCGAGCGTTTATAAGACCAATCGTTTATAAGACTAATAATGATGGACTCGTAAAAAGTCAAAATTGGCATGGTAAAGTAAAAAGTTCCAAGTTCAAGGCGCGCGAATCTCGTGTGATGAGGCGTACTTAGTGTACGCCGCAATCACAACGAGGTGAAGCGCAACGCAGAAATTGGACTTTTTACGAAGCCATCAATAATGGAGAGGGAAAGGAGGACACATCATGTTTGATCTCATAAAGAAGACGATGCTTACGGGCATAGGCCTCGCTGTTATCACCAAGGATAAGGTCGAAGACCTTGCCAAGGAAATCATAGATAAGGGCAAAATGTCGGAACAGGAAGGCAAGGAGCTGATTGACGAACTCCTGAAAAAATCCGAAGATGCCAGGAAAGACTTTGAAAACAGGGTAGAAGAGATAATCCATAGGGTGTTGAAGAGGGTCGACGTGGCCACAAAGGAGGATTTGGACAAGCTGGAGAAAAAGATCAAGACCTTGGAGAAGAAGGTCTCAAAGGATACCAAGAACAGCAACTAGTTTCTACACTTTGCCGGGCTGGTAGATCTATCCCTTGATCTGCTTGGGGACGGGGATCAATCAAACGTCCCGCAGCGAAGGGACCGAAATTTTCTGTTTTGCTGCCTATCAGAGCGGAAGAAAGTGTGGAAGCGATGAAGGGATGGATGAAGTGGGAAGGGACAGCCTCATGCATGTTCGAAAGATAGGAATAATAGGAAGAACGTATCGCCACGTACAACGATACCGCCAAATATTGACTGTCCTCTTCAGGTATGGATTCGGGGATCTTGTCGACGTGCTCAAGATCGAGCAGTATATCGAAATAGGCCTCCAGATGATCTCCCGAAAGCGGAGGGAAAAGATAGAGACCCTTTCCAGGGCCGAGAGGGTCAGGATGGCCCTGGAAGAACTGGGGCCAACCTTTATCAAAATGGGGCAGTTCCTTTCCACCCGCCCTGATCTCTTACCCGTAGAGTTCATCAAGGAACTGGAAAAGCTCCAGGATCATGTTCCGCCGGTGGAAAAAGGCGAAGAGGAAAAGATCATTGAAATGGAACTTGGCGCACCGGTAAAGGACATTTTCATGGATTTTGATGAGACTCCCCTGGCATCTGCGTCCATTGGCCAGGTCCATTTTGCTCGCCTCATGGATGGTGATGAAGTGGTTGTCAAGGTGCAACGTCCCAATGTCAGAAAGACAATTGAAGTGGACCTGGAGATAATGCTCCACATCGCCACCCTGGTGGAGAGACATTTGAAGGCCGCAGAAATCCATCGACCGACAAGACTGCTAGAGGAATTTGCGCGCACCATAGAGAAAGAACTGGATTACACCTTTGAGGCGGCACACGTGGAAAGATTCGCCATTCAATTCATGGGCGACCCGACCATATACGTCCCAAAAATCTATCGTGAAACCACCACGAGACGCATCTTGACCATGGAATACATCAAGGGTATCAAGGCCTCTGACATAGATAGATTGGTTCAAGAGGGTCTCGATACGCGCGAAATCGCACGCAGGGGTTTTGACCTGATCCTGAAGCAGATCTTTTTGCACGGTTTCTTCCATGCTGATCCCCACCCGGGAAACATCTTTATTCTCCCCAACAACGTCATATGCTACCTGGATTTCGGGATGATGGGAAGGATCAGCAGAAAGACTAGGGAGAACTTCGCCGACCTGGTCATGGGCATCGTCAGGAGGGATGAGGTAAAGGCCACAGATTCCTTTCTCAGGCTTACTACCAGCAGGGATGAGCCGGATCGTGAGGTCCTGGAGCGAGACATGGCGGACTTCATAGATCGCCATTTTTACAGGCCTCTCAAAGACCTGGATCTCATGAAGATACTTCACCAGCTCCTGGAGATCGGCGCCAGGCACAAACTCATAATTCCCCCGGATCTCTTCCTCATGATAAAGGCCCTTGGAAATGCGGAAGGGCTCGGTCGAAAGCTCGATCCTAACTTCGATGCAACAAGCCAGGCCGCACCCTTTATCAAACGAGTACAGATGGAGAGGTTGCATCCCGGGCGCATAGGCTCGGACCTCCTTGATTCGGGGTTGGATTTCCTTCACCTCCTGATGGAGATACCGGGAGAGGTCCGCGATATCCTTAGACAGGCCAGGCTTGGAAAGATAAAGTTGGAGTTTGAGCACAGGGGTCTGGAGCCCATGCTTTCCACCCATGACCGAATAAGCAACAGGCTGGCCTTTGCTATTGTTCTGGCATCCCTTATCATTGGTTCTTCCCTGATCGTACTGTCAGATATACCCCCAAAATGGCACGGGATACCCCTCATCGGCCTCATAGGCTTTCTCATCGCCGGCGTGATGGGTTTCTGGCTTCTTATAACCATTTTGAGGCGAGGCCGGATGTAGGCCAAGACAGGCTGGACTATTCTAACCCGAGTTCCGAGATCACCCCCTGGACAAATTTGAAGCCATCCGGCTGATAAGCTGGTAGATCCCAGGGCATCTCCCTCAGGGCGCGCACGATCGAAGGCAACTGGTCAAAAGGTATGGCCACCAGTTGATATCCCTCTGGAAACAGTTTTCTGCGCTTCATGCCGTGGCCGAGTCCTGTTGCGCTATAATTTAACTCCCCGGATAAATAGGGGTAGACAAAAATCCATGCACATCCGATTACGGCAGAATATCGGCTCGACCACATCGTTCCTGTTCGATAGCTCAAAGCTCTGAGCAAAATCTCCGTTTGATCCGGCCTGGAAAGACAAATCAAGACGTCAGGGTCATATTCAAATTTGTGCAGGGGGGCAAAAAGCGTGTATTTTACAACGCCTTTGGCTATCTTGGGAATATAGTGATATACTCGACCTGCCGCACGCGGTGAGTGGAATATTTTTAACGCTGCCCCGAACTCTCCATTCAAATAACGCTCCTGTATATCCTTTTGACCCAGTACATAGGCCCCTGCGCTACAAGCATGGTTCTCGCAATCCGCATAAAAGGCCATCCCCTCCTGTGCCCTTTTTAGCATTTCGCAAAGGGCCAAGTTGCCCTCCAACCTATCCATGGTGCCGGGCAGTTTCGGTGAGAATTTCACCCCTATCGGGGGGCTTACGAAATTGAATCTTTCAAACACATCCAGGTCATTGTTGTTGTACTCCATGCTACCCTCCTGCTTCCTATTACTGGTTTAGATATGGAGCCGGTCTTCACTATTGGTCCGGCCCTGCCCCCTCTGTTAAAGAGCCAGCAACGGCCCTTGAGGTTTTGACATCCATTGGATCAATCCCTCAACCTCCTTGAAACGGCCATAGGTAGAGGGAAAGACCTTACCAGCAAAGGGAGCCCCTTTCAAGCTCGATTAAGCTATCAAGTCAAGGCCCTGTTGGGTGTGGTGATATTTCATCTCTCGGTAGCTTGTTAAGTGAGCCGCAGGTAAGAATTTCTTCATGTTTTTTCAGTGGCTTTGCATCTTTTCCGTTGAAATTACCGCTCTCATCTCCTATCGTGGATATGAACCTTGATGGCTTCGTAAAAAGTCTGAAAGTGCTCATTTCTGTCATTCCTCCCCGCATCTTAAGTGCGGGATAGACTCCGCCAGGAATCCAGTGTGCTGATAGAAGATCATGTTCTCTGGATGCCCGTGTTCACGGGCATGACATGGAGATTTTGTTGATGCTTTGAATGAGGACGCATACTCGCAAAATATTTTGGACACCAATGAACGTAGCCGTTGTTTGAGAAAAGCAGTATCATTTTGGATGTTTGAACCCGAATTTCGCAAGGCTCTTAGGTAGGGGATCGTTTACGATCCCAAATTCTTCATAATCTTGGCTACTTGTAGGCCTAAAGGCTCCCCTACTCTTGAAAATCAATTCACTAAGAAGGTGAATAGAAAAGATCAAAAAGGGTTTGCAATTCTGAGTTTTGTCTCAACCCTTGCGAAATTCGGGTTGAAACGGTGAAGGAATTGATGCCTGGGAGCATATCTTACTCTTGGAACCTTGGCATCTTGGATCTTACCCTCTCTTGTCTTCCTCGATGTCAAAAGGGCATACCTTTTCTGAGATATACATCTTATGAAATTCTTGAAAAGGAGGTTTTCTATGGCTAAGACAATCAGAGAAAAGAAGAGGGAAAAGGTAATCGAAGTCCTGAACAAGGCCCGTGCCATGGAGCTTCAGGCGATCTATCAGTACATGAACCAACATTACAACCTGGACGACATGGACTACGGCGAGATGGCGGCCAATATCAAGCTCATAGCAATCGATGAGATGCGACATGGGGAAATGTTCGCCGAGAGAATCAAGGAACTGGGTGGAGAGCCCACTTCAGAGCCGGCGGGAAAGACCGTGAGGGGCCAGGAAGTGGAAGCCGTTTTCCCCTTTGACATAGACCTCGAAGGCGGCGCAATAAGTGCTTATAACCAATTCCTTCGGGTATGCAGCGAAAGCGGCGACAGCACCAGCGTCAAGCTCTTCGAGGGAATCATTGATGACGAACAGGTCCATCTTAACTATTTTGACAGCGTAAACGGTCACATCCAGAAGCTTGGTGCCGCTTACCTGGCAAAGGTCGCAGGGACCCCCTCTTCCACTGGTTTACAACCCCAGGGGTTTGTCATCAGGGGTGGCGGGCAATAGTATCGATCCGGGCCTTTCCTGGCGACAGGAAAGGCTCGCCTCTGAAGGGCCGCAGGGCATGCTGGGATCGGCTGGTTGAATACAGGAGAATGCTGGATTACTTTTCAGATCTTCCTGACCCCACCCATGTCTGAGGATCGATCATGGTCATGGGCGTCTTCAAAGTCCTTTTCATTATTCCCACTATTTCAGACCCCACAGCCGTAGGGGAAAGGGGTATCACCATAGGATCCCCTAGGTCACCTGAAACCCTGACGGGAATGGAGACGAGGGTACCTTCCAGGATGCGTCTGATTATTGGAATTTTCTCGATGATCGCGTCTACTGTCTTCAAGGGAGAAATCAAGAGGGCTAGGTCCATCTTCCTATTTATCAAATCCAAATGACCTTTTGCGACCATCTTCATAGAAACACTGTCTATGATCGCTTCCTTCATCTCCAATCTGCCATTCCGAAGTTTTGCCCTTATTGTTATGGATTCATAGGGAAAACCTTCCTTGCTCATATCCGGAACCCGTCCCGCAAAGAGATCTATGACGTTGAGATAGGCAAG
Source organism: Deltaproteobacteria bacterium (assembly GCA_019308985.1). The sequence goes on from JAFDHB010000002.1 coordinate 21,245, forward strand.
GACCCGTGCCAAGGGTACATGACGGTAAATGCGTCCATCTCGAGCAAGCATTTCAAAATCCCCTGCTAGAGAGTTCATAAGCTGATCAGTCTTTCCTTGGCCGGCAATCTTTCCCGTGAAATCGAAAACACCTGTCATGTGTATGTCTCTATTTGACAGGCATTTTGAAGAAGCATCCAGCTCTTCATTCTTGGAAGCCAGGGCAAATTCTACTGACAGCCCCCCCGGGGTTATCCTTAGAACGCCCGGGGTTGAAACGCCGCACAGGTCGCCCTCGATCACCTCGGCACTGATGTGTTGAGGGTTGAAGGAGACATCTACCCGCAGAGGCCGCCAGGTGAACTCCTTGTATTGAAAGTATTTTGCGTTAAACCTGAGCAGTCCATTCACGGGCAGGGCCCATGATTTTTCCGCCCCCCCGCGGGTGGGTTTCCCTTCTTTTTTCGGCTTTCCAGGGAAGATCCGTTCCACTTCATCCCATTTGAGACCCTCTGAAGAAAGGTCCATGTCGATAATGAGTGGGTGTCTGGAAAAATCCAGGCTTCCCTTGAGGGTAAGGTGGTTATCTCCCAGGGTCAGGGCAGCCGATCTCACATTGACTCGTTTATTCTTTGCCGCTAATGAGAAATTCTCTATTGAAATTGGAGGGGCTGCCTTTATTACCGCCAAGGGAAGAAAAATATCTTTCCCTTCCAGGCTTCCTGTAGCCGCCGACTTCATGGGCTGATCCAGCAGTACGGTAGTTTGAAAGTCTCCTTTCACCCACCCCCTAAGGAATTCGTTTTTGACAAAAATCCTCTCAAGGGTCGAGCCATGCAAAGTGCCCCTATAAACAACATGAATCTTATTGCCTTTCAGCTCAAGATCAACGAATGCCTTGGAATCCTGGTCCTGGATGAGCAAATTGTCAATCAAAAGCGCCTTCTTCTTGAGACGGAGATCCAGGGATACCTTTGGACCCTCCCCTATTCCCAGATCCCCTGAAAAGGAAATAGTCCCATCTCGATCCCATCTTCCTTTGGCCCGGGAAACAGACAGCGGGGCGCGAATTCTGAATCTTGAGGGCACATGAGCCAAGCCTGAAAGCCACTGGAGCGCTTCTTTCCCCACACTCCCCGTGCAAGAAAAGCGGATATGATGGAGACCTTTAGTGTAGCCAGTGACAGCGGCCGACAACTCCAGAGATGAATCCAGGACGGCTGTTTGAACCTCTTTCAGCTTGAGGATATCCGGGTTTACTTCGAACAGACCTCGAGAAGCTGTCAGGGGGCCGGGAAGAAGGGGTGAAACCATAGAAAGGTCCTTTATCTCGCCCTTTGCGCTGTAGTGCCATTTGTGAGGAGCAAGCACAGGTCCTTTCAGTTTTACGTCCGATAGCAAGGCGATCCCCTCAATCCTTTTAAGATCTTTCAGGGCTGCTCCCACCCTTTCAATCGACGAAAGCCAGGCAAAGAGTTCCTCCATGAGTATCATCGTCCTTCCGGACAATACCTCTATTTGCGCTCCGTTGCGCTGGTAGAGTCGGAGGGAGAAGTCGGAGAAAGAGGATCTTCCAAGCTTGCCGTTGAGGCCTTCCACGCCAAGTTTCTCCCCGTCGTAGGAAACCTCTCCCCCGCTAATCTCCAGGGGATAGGGGATACCTTTATACTTGGCGACCATGGTTATCTCTGAAACATCCACCCTGACTTTGATGGAGTCGAGGCTCTCACCCAGGATAAGCCTTCCCTTGGCTTTTCCCTTTAGACGGTGAATTCGATCCATTTGCTCCAAAAAGGCTTTGTTCCTTATTACCTTTCTGAGAACTGTGGGAGCCTGAGACAGGTCAACTTCGAACTCTGTTTCCAGGTGGAAAGGCGCTTTTTCACCTTCCAGACCCAACCTCATTTTGCCGTTGTATGCATGAGTGCCCCCGAATCGAGCTTTGAGGCCTGTTGCTTCAAGCAGGCCCCTGGAAAGGGTAATCTCTCCGCCGGCATCTTCCAGATCCCCTTCAAGACTGGGAAGAAAAAGCTCGGTCCCAATCGCTCCATTACTCAGGTGCACCTTTATGAGCAGGTTCTCCAGTTCTCCCAGATCCTCCGCGGAATCACCATGGGTTCGAAGCGTGAACAGGGCTAGCTCCCCACCCTTCACGATACTGAAAATCTCTTGAACAAAGGGTTCATGCCCGGCCAGGGCCAAGGCCGCTTGTCTGGTCGAGTAAATATCCACATCCCTCCCTTCAAGGTCCACCTTGAACCGCGGAGACCCCACCACCACATCCAACTTTCCGGCTATCTTAAGCCGGGGATATTCAAGAATCATTTGGGAGAGAATGACGGATGTTTTCTTTCCCTGTATCCGAAAACCGCCCTTTAAGTCCACGCCTTTTATGACCACGGTCTGATTTCTTTGCCAAAGCGCCAGATGGGGAATAGAAACCTGAAAATTTGCCCGAAGATCCTTGGGACTCATCATCTCAAAATCGAGATCGAGATTCACTTCCGAATCTAAAACACGGATATCAAAACGGGGGGAAAGGGTCTCCCCCAGCACATGTGGACGGAAGCGCTCCAGCTGAATCTGCCCTGTGCCTCTATAATCCTTCGGGTCCAAGTTTGCTCTCAACGTGAGGCGCTCAAAGAGATTTGAATTGCAGGAGAGATCGACCTTCATGCCGCCGGATTCGGAGGAGGCACGTGCCCCCAACTGCCCGAAGGTATAAAGAGTCTGCCCGTTCCGTGAAAGTCGCAAAGTACCCTCTTTAATGACGATGACAAGGTCTGGGCTTCGCAAGGACAGATAGGCCAGAAGGGGTGCAACTCCCCCCATAATTCCCACATCGACAACCTGTTTGTCTGTCGGAGTCTTCCCTTTCCCAGGTTTTTCTGGAAGCGCAATCTTGAAATCCGGAGATTCCAGCCATATGTTGGCAATGGAAAATTGACCTCTGAAAAGGGGCCAGATTTTCAGACTGAGTTTCAAGGACTTCCACTTACCGTCTATTTTCCCTGGGATCGAAAAGAGGCCTTGACGTATCTCCACGCGGGGTCGAGGAAGCAACAAAAGCTCAATTCGCTGGAATTCCACCTCACCCCCCACCGCCTGGGAAACCTTGACCTGAATCTTCTCCTTTATGGGCGCGATATTGACGAATTTCGGCAGAACAAGAAGAAGGACCAAGAGAAGAATCACTACTGCCCCGCCACCACCTATGATCCAGAGCAGCTTTCTTTTATATGCTCTCATTTCGCTATCTTCCCTCCTATCTGAATCCTCTCTTTCTTGAAGTCAAAGTCATATGAAGATCATCTCTCAAAGGCAGGTATAAAGAATGATAGCGTGGACCTCGCTGGATATCTTGCTGTGGCGCACGCGTCTCGTCTTGTGGACACTATTGCACCGGAGAGACCACCTGAGTTGTAGGGCTGGCGCGATGATCTGGAAATATTCGCGCGGACATAAGTTTCACTAGGGAAAACCGGTTGAACCCGAATTTCGCAAGGGTTGGGGCGAAACTCAGAATTGCAAACCCTTTTTAGTCTTTTCTATTCACCTTTTTAGTGAATTGATTTTCAAGGGTGGGGGAGCCTTTAGGCCTACAAGTAGCCAATATAATGAAGAATTTAGGATCGTAAACGATCCCCTACCCAAGAGCCTTGCGAAATTCGGGTTGAAAAATACCCCTGATTCGAGTTCTCTCATCCATGTTGCCTTTGCGGGCGAACATCCCAAGGCCGAGAAAAGGATCAAGACGAATAGGTAGCCTATCAATCCTCTTGCCGGTTTTCGTATTATGATCTCCCTTGGATACCCTCTTTATAACAAAGATGCCTTGAAAACACCATAATTTCCTTACTCCGCCAACACGGGCGGATGCGAGAAGATTTAGCCCCTCCACATATCCTTAGCCATATAGCCTGGTACCAAGGCATATGACGAAAAACAGCCTGTGTCTCCTCGCTCGCCATTCTCCCCTTTAGGAAGAGGGGCGCTGTGCGAAGCTTGCTCCCTTGTCCTTGGCTTCTTTTCCCTTGACTTGCAAGTCACTTTTCCCATAACGATAAAGATTGTAAACGGAGTTGAAAATTCCGATTACAATCTTTTTCGTTATAGATGATCATTGCGAAATTCGGGTCAAAAGATTACACATAACAAGCACGGTACCGCCAAAGAAGTTTCAACTTGTCTCATGTCCCCCATGAAAACAAAGAAAGAAAAAAGAAACATCAAAAGAGATAAGAAGCTTAAGGAACGCCGCCAGAAACTGGATCATGCCGCAAAAAGGGAAAAGGCCGATTTTCTTTTTCATGAAGCAACCTGGTATTGGAACAAGGGAAAGCTGAAGAAGGCCCTCAGTTTAGTCGAAAGGGCCTTGAGGCTCGAACCGGCCAATGAAGAATATGTGTCGGCGCTGGCCGGCCTCGGCCATGAGATGGAAAGGCCGGACGTGGAGTTGAAAGCCCTTCTCAAACTAAATTCCATGGGTCTATTGCCCGTTGAAATGATGCCGAAACTGTGTATTCTCCTGAGAATGGACAAGAAGTATGAACAGGCCCTGGACCTCATTAATGAGACCCTTCCGCTTATCCCCGCTATGAAAATTCGGAATAAGAAAACCCTTAAGGCGTCTCTCACCTATGAGCAAAGGTACTGTCGATTCCAAATCGAAGCCGCCGAAAATATCAGGGGGAAAAAACGAAAAAGAGACACCCTGCCCTCCCCTGGACAAACGCCGGAACAGAAAAAGCCCCCAGCGGCAAAACCTTCCTCTGCTGCTGCTTCTTCCGTCCCGTCCACAGCAGGCGCCCACCTGCCGGAGATCGACATATCCGTCGAGCTGGATGCGCGGGCATTTGAAAAGGTCTTTGTAAATGGTGCTTTCACGTCGCCCGAGCGATACGAACTTGCCCTGGAGGCGCAGAAGATCAGGTTCAGGGAGACCTTTGAAAATCTCGTTTCTCTCCATTCTCTACGAGAGGTCCGGTCGTTCTGGTACCAGGAAGAGACGGTCCGAAAGATCCTGAAGGGTTTCAGGGGAAGGGCGCTTCTGGCCGATGAAGTGGGTCTCGGCAAAACCATAGAAGCGCTCATGGCGCTCAAGGAATACATCCAGCGCGGCATGGTGAAAAGCGCCCTGATACTGACCCCCACACCGCTCGTGAGCCAATGGCAGGAGGAACTGCGCTCCAAGTTCGATCTCGAATTTCCAACAACCAATGACCCTGATTACCGGACAGATGAAGCATCTTTCTGGAAAAGGCCCTTTATCCTTTCATCGATCAACATCGCCAAGTCAAAGAGGAATTTTCCCTTTGTCACCGAAAGGGAATACGACATGGTGATCGTGGATGAGGCGCACCACCTCAAGAACCGCAACACCCTCAACTGGAAACTTGTCAATACCCTCAAAAAGAGATTCCTGCTCTTGTTAACTGCTACACCGGTGGAAAACAACCTGATGGAAATATACAACCTTGTCACCCTTCTTAAGCCGGGCCAGTTAAAGACAGCTTCGGATTTCCGCCGGGAGTTCATGACCCGGGGCGATCCTACGGACCCGAGAAACCGGGACAGACTCAGGGAACTGCTCGGGCAGGTCATGATCCGTAATACGAGGGCCCTGGCCCGGGTGGATATTCCTCCCCGGTTTGCCCGGACCATAAGGGTGACGCCCCTTCCCGTAGAACTTGACATCTATGAAAGGATCTCAGCCCTGGTGAAAGATATCGCGGCAACCGACGGCTACGGTCAAAGGCTCCTCCTCAAAACCCTCCTTGAAGAAGCAGGCTCTTCCCCGCGCGCGGTCAGCCTCACCCTGGAAAGGATGCTCGACAAAGGAGATCCGCTCCTTGCCCATGAAAGGGACATCCGGGCGATCCATGACATGTGCCGAAGCCTTGATGAGAGCAGCAAAGACACAAGGCTTCTTGAAATCATCAGGGAATCCCCGGCCAAGAAGATTATTTTCGTCAAGTATCTCGGCACACTCCAACATGTCTCCGAATTCCTGGCGCAGCACGAGATCCCCCATGCCCTTTTTCACGGCGGTCTGGACAACCGGGTCAAAGAGGAACAGATCCGGCGCTTCAGGGAGGAAGAAGACATCCTGTTGACCACTGAAATAGGAGGGGAAGGGCGGAATCTTCAGTTCTGCCACAGGATGATCAATTATGATCTCCCCTGGAATCCCATGAAGATCGAACAGCGGATCGGCAGGCTTCACAGGATCGGGCAGGAAAACGAGGTGATCATCGACAACCTGTGCGCCGCAGGGAGCATCGAAGATTACATTCTTGATCTCCTTGACAAGAAAATCAACATGTTCGAGATGGTAATCGGAGAAATCGATATGATTCTGGGCCGGATTGAGGGGGAGCGTGATTTTTCCGACACGATCTATGAAATATGGCTCGCCTCAGGCCCCGGAGGAGACAGGGAGAAGGCATTTAACCGGCTGGGGAGCAGGCTGAAAAAGGCCAAGACCAGCTATGAAAAGACGAAATCCCTGGATGAAAAGCTTTTTGGAGAGGACTATGAACTCTGATCCCGGAAACGAACTGTTCCACTTTGCCGCCCGTTTCCTTGAATCCCGGGGGGCGGTTTTGGAGAACAAAAACGGCGAACTGGAGGCCCTGCTCCCGGAGGAATTGTCGGAATTCCTGAAGGTTCCCGAATATTTCCGGATGAATACAGATTCCGAGACTGAAGCGGATGACACCTATTCGATTCATTATGGCTCAGCCCTGATAGAGAAAATGATCGAAGCGGCCTGCGCCGAGACCCCTTTGCTGGCCTGCGAGCTCAAGTTTGACTATATGAAAGGTAGTGGATTCGACCGGTTGATCAAGGAGCAATTCCATTTCAACGACATGTCGGTCAAGTTTCAGTCTCCTGCCAACGTGAAAACACATTACCTTATGTTTACCTGCCGCTATACTGCCCAGAGCGATGAACAGAAGGAGGGCATGATCCGCCTGGCCTTCAACTATGAAACAGGGGCATTTGTTCCCCACATGGCCGACCTGCTGCTCCTGGCAGACAAAACCTTCAGGACAACAGCGAAAATCCAGGGTGAGAAGAAACACCTCCGTGAGATTTTGAAACAGGTCCGCGAACGCTCACGGGATATCATTATGCAGGAGATCGTCCCTTTCAGGGAAAGCATGGCCCGGCGTTTCAGGAGAGACGCAGGCCATCTGGAGGAATATTACACTGCCTTGGAAAAAGAAATGAGGTCAAACCTGGAAAGACAGGGGCTTTCCGATGAGCTCGTGCGGGACCGGAAAGAAAAAATAGCCCTCCTTCCTCGTGAGTTGGAAAGAAAAAAGGATGACCTGTTCAAGAAATACAGCATCAGGATCAGGATTGCTCCCTGCGCGATCCTTTTTGTCACGACCCCGGCGGTGAAAATACTTTACAGCGTGGCCGCGCCGGGAAGAGACAGAACCTTCTCTTTTATCTATAATCCGATCACCAAAGCCATCGATCCGCTCGTATGCCAGGGTTGCAGAACGAGCATGGCCGACATTTACTGCTGCCGTGATCTCCACATCCTCTGTGCGAAATGCCGCAATAAATGCCCGGTCTGTCAATAGGTCCTTGATCAGGCTTTGGGCAACAACCTGTCAAGATACAACCCCGGCCCTGCCGGAATCGGAGGGGCCTCCGGCTCAGGGCCCAGATTTACACGACGCAAGAAGATGGGGGTCAGGCCTACACAATTGACAAAACAATCAGAAAATCGTCTGGAAAGGATGAAAGCTTCCAGGATTTCTGAGGCTCCACTTTTGTGGATTTCATTGTGGCTCGTCCTCTAAGAATAGAATATCCCGGGGCTTTCTATCATGTCACTTCCAGGGGTAATGAACGGAAGGCGGTTTTTTCTGAGGATCCGGGGGAAGCAACATGAGGACAAGGAGCTTGAGAGGTTAATTTTGAAAATTGTGAAGAAGTTACGTTTGTCAATTGTGTAGGCCTGACCCCGAAATCCGTTGGTGCCGAAGGGGGGACTCGAACCCCCACAGGCATACACCCACTAGACCCTGAACCTAGCGCGTCTACCAATTCCGCCACTTCGGCACTGAAATTAGAGTTGATGTTTTCAAATAAATATTTATATTATCAAGCAGTTTATGTCAATCCCTAAATTGACGGCTTCGATGAAAGCCCATCTGCTACGTTGCGCTTTATGTTTAGTCATTCCGCCGTACTTCTAAGTACGGCCCACTCCTAAACATTCGCGCGCCTTGCATATGGAGCTTTATACTGTGCCGTCCTTTTACGAGTCGTCGTGATTGCATTAGATTTCAGGGCCCATCCTGCTTAGGAATTGCTTCTTAGTCCGTGTTGGGCCGATTTTTCTTGGAGAAGACCGGTGGAACATGGAAATTATAAGAGACCTTGAGGAAACAGAACATGATTTCAAGAATCCGGTGCTTACCATCGGCAACTTTGACGGGGTACACAGGGGACATCTTGAATTGTTCCGCAAGACCCGGGAAAGGGCCAAGGCTATACGCGGGGAATCGGTTGTAATGACTTTTGAACCCCACCCCGTGCGGGTTATGAAACCCGGAAACGGCCCTCCCCTTATCACGCCCACTCAACAAAAATTGGAACTCATAGCCAATGCCGGAATCGACATAATCCTGTGCGTTCCCTTTACCAAGGAGTTTGCCTCCATTTCCGCGCAGGACTTCGTCGAGGAGATTATTGTCCAGAAGATAGGTATAAAGGAAATAATCGTGGGCTATGATTACACCTTCGGATACGGCCGCCAGGGAGATATCGCTCTGCTGCGGGAAATGGGCCGCAGGCTGGGCTTTACCGTACACGTGGTACCGCCTGTGTACGTAAGTGATAAACTTGTGTCCAGCACATCAATCAGGAAATTGATACAGGAAGGAAGGGTTGCTGAGGCCGAGGTCTTCCTGGGTAGGTATTACCAGATCTGTGGTACCGTAATCAAGGGTGCCGGCAGGGGAGCGAAACTCCTGGGCATTCCTACCGCCAACCTGAAGCTCATCGATGAACTCATACCAAAAAGGGGTGTATATGCCGTAACCGTCCTTTTGGAGGACGGCGTCTATGACGGGGTAACCAATATAGGTTACAACCCGACCTTCGGCGGAAGGAATCCTTTGAGCGTGGAGACCTACCTCCTGGATTTTTCCGGAGACCTCCTGGGGAAGACGATAAGGATAAACTTCATCCATCGCTTAAGGGATGAAAGGACTTTTGAAAGCGTCGAGGATCTAGCAGAGCAGATAGAAAAGGACATCAAAGAGGCCAGAGAGGTCTTGAAAAATCATTGCTCCAGTCCCTTATCCGCATCCCTAAAGGGGGCCAAAACAGGTTGAACAAGTCTTTGAATCTGAAGCTTTGGACAGGGTTGTTCCTGAGTGCCGTCTTCATGTATCTTGCCTTGCGGGGTGTGGATTTAGCAAAGGTCTGGGGTGTAATCAAATCGGCTGACCTCTTCTATATCCTGCTGATAGTGGTTCTCACCTTCTTTCAGTTCATGGTGCGCACTTGGCGGTGGGCCATCCTCCTTGAACCCATCAAACAAACAGGGTTTCTCAACAGGCTTTCCACCACACTGATCGGCTTCGGCGCCAACAGCATCTTTCCCGCCAGGATGGGAGAATTCATCAGGGCCAACTACCTGGGACACAGGGAGAGGATAAGCGCCAGTTCCGCCTTTGGCACGATCGTGGTTGAAAGACTCTTCGATGGTTTCACTTTACTGCTGGTACTGGTAATAGGGCTCCTTGGAACCAAGTTCACGGCCGAGTGGCAATCCGTGTCAGATAAGCTGAGAATAACCGGTTTCATTCTGCTCCCCTCCTACCTCATCTTTCTCCTGTTTTTGCTGTGCCTGCGTTACAGGACAGAGTACTTCTTAAGGTTGTTTGATAGGCTGCTCTTTTTCCTGCCTTCAAGCCCCCGCACCAGGGTAATTGATGCTATAGAGAATTTCAGCCTTGGAATCGTGCTGGTAAGAAACCCCTTGAAATGGATCTTGATTGTCTTCTATTCCCTGCTTGTTTGGTTCTTGAACCTCTATCAGGTCGAGCTTGTTGAGAATGCAATTGGGCTCGATCTCCCCTTTCTCGCCGCCTTCCTCATAATGAGCATGGCCTCCTTTGGTGTCATGATCCCGTCCGCCCCGGGCTATGTGGGTACATTTCACCTCTCGGTCCAATACGGTTTCATTTTCTATGGGGTTGGAAAAGAAGAGGCCCTTTCCGCCGCGATCCTATGGCACGCGGTAGTATTTTTCCCTACCCTCCTCTTCGGGCTTGTCTCTTTTTTGCTCCTCAATATCCCCCTGGCAAAGCCCCTCAGGGAGGTGGGGATTGGGAATCAGGAGAAATGAACAGGATTGAATTCTCTCCGATAAATAAATCTATTGCCATCTTCTCCCTCAAGTGCTAAAAAAACTCATTTTCGTCAATTGGAGGATCGCTATGGAAGAGAGACTAAATCCCTATCTCCCTGATCGGACGATGGATAGAAGGGCATTCTTGAAAATTTCCGGTTTGCTGGGTATTGGAATCTTCTCGGCTGGCCTCGTCCCCGTCACTGCCGAGGCCGCGAAATTCAACAAGAGGATGTACAAGGTATCCGATACCAGGCTGGCAATGGGGACATTCGTATCCATGACCCTTATCCACCCTTCCAGAGACGAGGCACAGGATGCCATGGGCTTGGCATTTGAGGAGATAGACAGGTTGAGCGCTCTTCTGAGCCGCTTTGACCAGAGCACGGCCCTGTCCCTGCTCAACAGGGATGGGTATCTCAAGGATGCTCCTCCGGAATTATTCCATGTCATCAAGCGTTCGCTCGGATATTACAAGTTAAGCCGCGGCGCGTTCGATGTAACCGTCAAACCCATTGTGGATCTCTTCCAAGAATCCGTAGGTGCGAAAGGCAAACTGATGCCACCCCGGAAACGTTTGAGGGAGGCAGCGGAGCTTGTCGGGAGCGACAAAGTTGTCCTTGTAGGGAAAGGTATAGAGTTCAAGAAGCCCGGCATGGGGATCACCCTGGATGGGGTCGCAAAGGGCTACATAGTGGACAGGGCATCAGATCTTCTGGCCAAGAAGGGAATCAGGAATCACTTGGTGAACGCCGGGGGCGATATCATGACCAGGGGCACCAAGGCGGGAAATAAGCCATGGACCATAGCCATAGAAGATCCATTGAAAAAGGGGAACTACCCTGATCTCATACAATTGAGTGACGGCGGCGTGGCCACCTCTGGTAACTACGAGGTCTATTTCGACAAGGAAAAAATGTTTCACCATATCGTAGATCCACGTACAGGCCTTTCTCCTGAACTGAGCACGAGCGTCTCGGTCAGGGCCGGGTCTGCCATGGAAGCCGACGCCTTGGCTACAGGCGTATTTGTCATGGAGCCGGAGGCAGGGACCGCCCTCGTCAATTCACTCCCGCGTTGCGAGAGCTTGGTGATTGCCAGGAATGGTACCCTGTGGAAATCGAAGGGCTGGTAGAGCGGGGCCATATGCTCTCTTCTATCTTTTGGATGAGAGGGGAAAATGTTTCCGGATTGATAGCCGAAATAGTGATTCCTCCCATCCTCTCGGCGCAAAGGGAAGCTTCCCTTCCGCCTATCAGATCGCACTTGTTGAGCACCAGGAGGGTCGGGATACGCGCCAGGTCTAATGTTTCCAAGATCCGGTTGACGGCCTTCACCTGCTCCTCCATACGCGGGCTGCCGGCATCTACCACGTGGAGCAAGAGATCAGCATCCCTGAGCTCCTCCAGGGTGGCTGCAAAGGCATCAAATAGGTCCTTTGGAAGGTCCCTGATAAACCCGACAGTGTCAGTGATAATCGCTTCCCTCTCTCGGGGGAATCTCAATCTTCGGCTACTCGGGTCGAGGGTCTCGAATAAACGGTCCTTGACTCCAACGTTGCTGAAGGTCAGGTTGTTAAGGAGCGTTGATTTGCCCGCATTGGCATAACCCACTATAGATATCACAGGTAATCCTTTGGAGTTTCGCAGCTTGCGGCGATCCTCTCTTTGCTCCCTGATCTTCTTCAACTCCCTGTTCAACCGTGCAATACGTTCCCTTACACGCCTCCTGTTTATCTCCAGCTTTGTCTCCCCTGGGCCTCTACCACCGATCCCACCCGTAAGTCGGGACATGGCCGTGTTCTTGGTTGCAAGTCGGGGGAGAAGGTATTTCAACTGGGCGAGTTCCACCTGTATCTTTCCCTCCCTGGTGACCGCCCTCCTGGCAAAGATATCCAGTATGAGTTGGCTGCGGTCGATAATGCGTAAGTCCGTGCGGTCCGTCAGGGTCCTTACCTGGGCAGGCGTAAGTTCGTTATCAAATATCAGCAGATTCGAGCCTGTCTGAAGGCACCTGAGCACCAGCTCACTGAGTTTCCCTCTACCGATCAAGAATCCCGGGTTTACCTTCCGCACGTGTTGATATACCATGTCCACTACTTCCAGTTCGTTGGAAAGGGCCAATTCCTTCAGTTCTTCCAGGGATTCCCTTGCTTTCCAGGGAGAGCCCGTTGTCACGCTGACCAGGACCGTCCTGTCATTCAGCTCTCGCCCCAGGGATTTGGATTCGCTGGTTTTGGCTAATTCGTCTTCCAAGGACCGTATCAGTTCCTGAAAATCCGATGTCAGTCGGCCTATATCCGGCACCTTCCTTATACCCCATCCCTCTCCGTGCCGGCCTTCCGGAAGAATGTGGGCATAGGAGATCTGGCCCGGAATCCCCTTGTCGTCTACCTGGATGCAGACCATGAGGTCCAGACCCAGGAGCACCAGGTCTGTGAGGTCCTCCCTTGTAAGCCCTTCTCCGTTCAAGTGTGTATGGATCACCCTCACCCCTCTGAGCCGACCAGGGCCTTTTCTGTATCTCCCGAGATCCGGTATCCAGATGCGCCTGTTATCCCCCACTACGACCTGGACGATATCCCCCTTCCGAGTCGCCAAGAGACCCACCTGTCTCCTGATTTCCCTGGAAATGCTGGATAGTTGCCGTGCTAGCTCATGGGAGATGATCTCGTGAGGCGATATCTTTCGGCGGTAAATATTCTGGAGGCGTTTTAGCTGGCTTGCCTTTAGTCCGTTTGTCTTGCCGTACACCTTTTCTATTGTCGAAACCCCTGCGTCCCTATGTGTAGTCTTCTTCAGTGTAATTGCGAAAACGGGTATATTCCTTTTCAAAGTACAATTTGAAATACCCTGTAGGACCGTTACGCTGCTTGGCAAGGATGATCTCCGCCACGTTCCTGTTCTCTTCCGTGCCAGGATGATAGACTTCATCCCTGTAGATAAAGGCGATCACATCCGCATCTTGCTCTATGGCCCCACTTTCTCTGAGGTCTGAAAGCTGGGGGCGTTTGTTGGGACGGTCTTCCACTTTCCTGTTCAACTGGGAGAGGGCCAGAACAGGAACATTGAGATCCTTTGCGAGGGCCTTCAGGGACCTTGATATTTCGGATATCTCGAGTTGCCTGGACTCGGCAGACTGCCTTCCCTGAATCAGTTGAAGGTAATCGATGATAACAAGGCACAGCCCCTGTTTCTTCATCAGCCTCCTGCACTTGGCCTTCATCTCCAGCACACTCAGTCCGGAATTATCATCTATGTATATGGGCAGTTCAGAAAGGGCATTGGCCGACTCCGTCAGTTTCATCCAGTCAGCATCCTTCAGGAAACCCGTCCTGAGCTTTGTGGCATTAATCCCTGCATGAAACCCCAGCAACCTCATTCCCAGGTGTAGCTTCGACATCTCCAGGGAGAAGATAGCCACTCCCTTCCTGGTCTTGACAGCGGCATTGTAACCTATGTTCAAGGCAAGGGCGGTCTTTCCCATGCTGGGTCTTCCAGCGATGATAATCAGGTCAGCCGGTTGAAGCCCCGCAGTGAGTTGGTCGAAGTCATGGAAGCTTGTAGGCACACCGGTAACAAAGCCTTCGTGTTCCGCCACACTCTCGAGTTTCTTGAAGCTCTGCTTTACCACTTCATTGAGTGTGGTGAACCCATCTCCCACCTTCTCCTCTGCGATACTGAAAATGGACTGCTCGGCCATATCCAACAGGGATTCCGTCTCGTGCCAGTCGTGAAAACAGGCGTCCGAGATCATCGAGCATTGATTGATGAGCTTTCTCCTCACTGACAGGTCACGGACAATATTGGCGTGGTATACAACACCCGCCGACGTGGCCACGGCATCCGCCAGGGAGGCAAGGTAGTCATTTCCCCCGGCCTTTTCCAAGGAGTTCTTTTTCGAAAGGTGCCGGGAAAGGGTGATGAGATCAATGGGCTCGTTACTATTATAAAGGTCGATCATCCCTTGGAATATATGGACATGGGGCTCCCTGTAAAAGTCATCGGGTGAGAGGATATCCATCACCTGGTTTATGGCGTCATTGTTGATTAGGATGCTTGCCAGGACCGCCTGTTCTGCTTCAACATTGTTGGGCGGAACCCTTAGTGACGGAGCCGTTATTTTTTCCTTTGCTTGAGCCATTTCCCGTCCACTCCCATTGTCTCTTTCCTCTTTCGTGTTCCCAACCTACTCTTCTCGGACCACCTTCACCTTTATGGAGCCGGTAACACCAGGATAGAGCCTTATGGCTACGTCGTATTCTCCCAGGGATTTTATGGGTTTTTCAAGGACGATCTTCTTCCTGTCGATCGTAATCCCCTGCTTTTCAAGATGGCTCGCGATGTCCATGCTCGTCACAGATCCGTATAGTTTATCTTCTTCACCCGCTTTCTGGGCGATGGTGAGTGTTACCTCAGCCAGCCTTTCCTTGACCTTTTCCGCGTCTTCCTTGGCCTTCAGTCTCTTGATTTCTATCTTTTTCTTTTGGGTCTCGAAGAACTTTAGATTCTGCTTGTTGGCCTCAAGGGCCATGCCCTTCGGTATGAGGTAGTTGCGGGCATAGCCATCCGCAACATTAACGATATCGCCCTCCAGGCCCAATTCGCTCACGTCCTGTCTCAATATAATTCTCATACAAGTAGAGTCTCCTTTTCCTAATCTTTTGACTTTTTGTGGGTTGGTTAACTTTTTTTCTTGGCATGGATCTTCCTAAAATCAATCCACTGGTCAAAAAGCCCGACCATGGCCAGGCCCACCAGAAAAATCTGCTGCAACAGGAACAATAGGTAGATTCCCATCCTTATCCAGGATGGAACCCGGTACTTGTTCAGATAAAACAAGACGATGGATAATCCCTGTAGCACGTATACAACCAGGAGAACCAGGAGCACATTAACTCCAATGAACTTTACACTGCTTGCAGGGAAAAATAAAGAAAAACCGGCCCCAATGAGTCCCCACACCAAATGCTCAGGGGTACGCCACCTGTCCAGGGAGCCGAAATCAGGGTAGTTTAACTTCCTTAATCTCAAAAGGGGAATGCCCAGAATCACGTTGATCCATACCAAAAATCCGGCCCCAATGATCATTAATGACGGATAGATCCTTGCAATTATGCCTGCAACCATCTTTGCGTATTCCTCAAACTGCCTCAGCCTTGCCTCATCCCACCCCGCGGCCTGATAGGCACTCATCGTCCCCTGGAGATTTGTTTGGAAATAATTCCTGACCAGTTCAAAGGGACCCATATTCTTTGTCAGTCCCACAGAGACAAGGATCGTGAGTCCGAAGAAGAGCACGACAACGGTTCCCATCATTACGGTAAAGCCAAATGAATATCCCCTGCGAAAGCACTCGGAAATGAGAAGGCCTATGAGGCCCAATTCAATAGCAAGAAACACGAGTTGAGGAGACCCGGCCAGTACGGTAGTCAGACTCGTCAAAACTATGGCTAAGAGACCGATCTTCAACCCTTCCTGGGGACCCAGTTTTGTCGAGTAGTAAAGAAACGGCAAGGGGGTCAGCAAGGCAAAGAAGGGCCCGACAAAGGGGACCAAAGAAGAGACGAACAGGAGGACGAAAGCCACTCCCGCACACCCAAATAAGTCATTTATTTTCATGGATTTTAAGACAGGCCAACCTTGAAAGGTTTTAAAATCCACACAGGACATTCGGCAAAAGGCCCTATCTGCTCGTCATTTAAGGACTGAGGTAGTGAATGGCAACAGGGCTATTTTCCTGGCCCTTTTTATTGCTGTAGTAAGCATCCTTTGGTGCTTGGCACAGTTGCCGGAAATCCTCCTCGGGACGATCTTACCTCTTTCCGTGGTAAAAGTCCTCAAGGTCTTTGGGTCCTTATAGTCTATCTGCAAGCTGCTGTCAGCACAGAACTTGCAAACTTTTCTCCTGTGATATGTAATCCTTCTTCTATTTCTATTGTACGCCATCACTTACCTCTCCAGTTGCAGAACCACCCTGCTCCGGACTTGCTTCCGCTTTTTCAGATACCCCCTCTTCTCCTCCAGGTTCTTCTTCTGGAGGTACAGCAGATTCCGCCTCTCTTTTTAACTTGTCCGGGTCCGCCTTATCTGCGAGTTTCACTGTCTGGAATCTGATTACCCTTTCGTCAATCTTCATGTCCCTTTCGAGTCGGTCTGTTATGCCGGGTTCGCCACAGTAATTAAGGAGTATGAAGAAGCCCTTATCAAACTTCTTGACCAAATAGGCAAGGTCTTGCTTACCCCATTCCTCGGTCTTTATGAGAATACCCTTTGACTTTTCTATTAGGTCTGAGTATTTTTCCAGGGTCTCCTTATATTCATCCTCGGCAAGGGTCGGCTTCAAGATAAAGATGGTTTCATAATGCCTCATAAAGAAATCTCCTCACGGCCTTTTGATTTGGTCCCACCCTCACGTGGGGGGACAAAGAGATTGATTACCCTAAAATTTTTATATTTAATATCCCTTGGAATGTTTGTCAAGAAATTTTCAGGTCCCCCAAGGCATTTGGTTTTGTTGGTAGACAAACCAAGAGTTGACGGTGACTTTAGGAGGTAATTTGTTCATATCTGTGATTGACAACAGGATCCAGAAAGGGCGAAAAAGATGAACTTAGCCAAAGAGATCTCGATAGCAAGACAGGCCGCATCGGCTGCTGGAAAAATAATAAAGGGCATGAGTCTTGGTGAAGCCCTTATCACGAAAAAGGGGAAGGCTGAGATAGTAACAGATGCTGACCTTGTAGCAGAGAAGGTAATCACTGACCTCATAGGACGACATTTTCCCGGGGACGGCATCATAACCGAGGAAAGTGGAGAATACAATTCCACTCAGGAAAGGGTTTGGCTTATAGATCCTTTGGACGGCACAACAAACTTCGCCCGAAGATTCCCGTTTTCCTGCGTTTCCATTGCCTTGGCAATAGGAAAGGAGCCGGTGGTGGGAGTGGTGTTCAATCCTTTTATGAACGAATTCTTTGAGGCGGCCAAGGGCGGCGGCGCGTTTCTGAACGGCGAAAGGATAAGTGTTTCCAGGGTGCAAGACCTCCGCGAGTCGTTCTTGGCCACCGGCTTTTCCTATGACGTTCAAGAGAGCCCGGATAGGCCCATTGAGATCTTCAGGAAAATGCTCCTTCGCTCCCACTCGGTCCGAAGGCCCGGTTCAGCAGCAATAGACATGTGCTACGTTGCATGCGGGATATTTGACGGCTTTTGGGAAGAAGGACTGAAGCCTTGGGACACGGCTGCCGGCGTTGTTCTAGTGAGGGAGGCCGGGGGAAGACTGACTACCTTTGATGGAGCCCCTTACACACCATATGATAAGACCATAGTAGCTTCAAACGCGCTGCTCCATGATGCCCTGCTGGAAGTCCTGAACAGTACCTAGGAGTCTCGAGGACAATCCTACTGTGTCCTTTCGTGGAATCACGTTTCCCGGAAGAGTAATTTCATGAGAGGGTTATTCCGCAAAAGCCCCTGCTTTTTCATCCCTGCTGAAAGGCCTCCGTCGCCTCAGCCATGATCTCCTCCTCCCTGTGTTGGTATCTGGGTGAAAAATGAAAGGGGACCAGATTCTTGGCACGGGCCCTTCGAGCAATCTCTCCCGCCTCCCTGGCCGTTAGATGATATTTCTGGAGGGCAATCTCCTTTTCAGCGCTCAAAAAGGCCGCCTCTATGAATAAGTAATCGGCATTTTCGGCAAATGTGACTATTCTGTTCAAGTTCTTCGTGCTCCCTATGACATCGGTGATATAGGTGATTTTCTGTCCCGGCGATACCCTCGTTATGCGCTCGGCCAAATCTCCGAGAACATAGGTCTTAACCTTTCTTATCAAGCCTGATTCTTCCCAGGTTACCGGGAATTGGCTCTTCGGGTCTCTCCCCTCATAAAGGGCCTTCTTCAAGCGGGTCAACCATGGACCCAAGGGCAAACCCATCTTCTTTAGCTCTTCCTTAATAATGTTGATGTAGTAGCTTTCCACAAGGGAAAGACCCAGACAGGGGATGCGGTGATCCAGCAGTACGGCTTCGACCCGAAAAGAAGGCTCATCCAGCAGGATACCCGTGAAACTCCGGACTGTTTCTTTTTGTTCGGGCAGGAACCGCTTCCGACAAAGGTAGGTCTTTGTGAAGGTTCGGTCTTCATGCACCTCTGTTATTCTCAAGCTTAACTCAAAGGGATACTCATGGACCAGGTTCCACGTGTAGCCGGCCAGCTTCCCCTCTACCCTGGCGAAAAAATCAGGAGGCCCGTAGATGTGAAGCTCCTTCTTTCGCCCCAAAAAAATCCTAAGGAGATGATCGAAGCCGATAAAATGATCTATATGGGTGTGGGTTACAAAGACGTGGGAAATCTTTAAGATATCTCTGGATGACAAGGCATGAAGGTCCCCGAGGTCAAAGAGCAAGGCCCTTTTTTCGAACAGAAACGGGATGAATAACCCTGGGTCTGAAAAGCGGTCATTGACTAACCTTGGCACAAAGGATGGCCTCATTTTCCCCCTGGTGACTGAATCTGACCGTGATCCCCTTCTTCCTGCCCCGTGTACCGATCATCTGAAGGAATAATTGAAACTTGCTATTTTGGTGTCTCAACTGTCCTCTGTCTCGGACCCCTATGGACCTCCTCTACCCACGATAGCCATATCCTTTTTCGATTTTGGAACTTGTGAAGCACCCTATCCAGCCTATTGGAGAGCTCGATCTCATATATCTTTCTCCGGGAAAAGGCCAGTAGATCCCTTTCGAGTGCCTCCCAGTCAGGCATCCGGTTTTCTACTCCCGAGTGATACTTCTGGAAATCGAGATGCATCTTTTCTATTCTTCGATCAAAGTCAGAGATGGTGTTCAAAAGCTCAAGCTTCTCTTCAGAAATAATCATTAACTACTCCTCCAGACCCATTGCTTATTGATTCCAGCATTTCAAATGGGGCAAGGCCTTTCAATCCTGTTGAAAATGAGAGAATACAGAGCTCTCTTCTTTCGAGGCAAAGAATGGAGATACTTGACATTATGTCATGAATCGTGAAAGATATCAATCCTTGCAAGGCCTAACATTTCAAGAGAATCGCGTCGCCCAAGCAGCAAAAGGCGGGCCTATGAAAGGAGGATATGAATGCCTGTTGTCAAAGGGGCCATGCTCAAGTCCGAGCTTCCAGGCCTGAAACTTTTCAAGAGAGGTAAAGTGAGAGATATCTACGATGTAGGCGAACATTATTTGATAGTTGCAAGCGATAGGATATCGGCCTTTGATGTCATCATGGATGACCCCATACCCGACAAGGGAAAAATCCTCACAAAAATATCTCTTTTCTGGTTTGAGCATCTCAAACCCCTTGTGGAGAATCATGTGGTCAGTTCTGATCCATCAGAGTATCCCGAGCCCTGCCCTATTTACAGGGAACAACTCCAGGGGCGCAGTATGCTCGTAAAGAAGGCAAGGCCATTGCCTGTCGAATGTATAGTAAGAGGGTATATTTCCGGCTCAGGGTGGATCGAGTATAGGGAAAAAGGCAGCATATGTGGTATCAAGCTCCCGGAGGGATTAAGGGAGTCGGAAAAACTCCCCGAGCCCATATTCACCCCCAGCACCAAGGCCGAGGAGGGCGTACACGACGAAAATATCACCTTTGAGAAGGCCGTTGATCTGCTGGGGTGGGAGACGGCGGAACGGGTAAGGGCACTCAGCCTGGAGATATATGAACACGGAAGAGAGTTCGCCGCAAAAAGGGGGATCATCATAGCAGACACCAAGTTTGAGTTCGGCCTTGTAGACGACAGGATCATCTTGATTGATGAGGTCATGACTCCCGACAGTTCCCGCTTCTGGCCCATGGATTCCTATAGTCCCGGCGGGCCTCAAGTGAGCTTTGATAAGCAGTTCTTGAGGGATTATCTTAATTCACTAGGGTGGCAAAAGACGCCGCCTCCACCCAAACTCCCTGAAGACATTATCCAAAAGACCAGGCAGAGATATCTGGAAGCATTGAAGCGGCTTACAGGGAGCACCTTGGAAGATAACACCCAGCCTTGATGAACAGGACAAATTCCAAGTTCCAAACCCTGACAAGAGACAATAGTCGCGGATCTGGAATACTGAAGCGGAAAGATGGACTTTATCATCTGTTTCATTGACGATTCCGATTTCGAACACGATCTCGTAAGGGACGAGATCGCTCCCAGGGCGGAGGGGATGAAGTTTGTCCAGGCCTATACCTTTGATGAGGCGAGAAGGCTTTTGGGTAAAAGGATACCTGTGATCTTCCTACTTGACCTGTGGGGACAGGACCCCTCGGTCGGCACTCCCGCCATCCCTCCAATAGTAGACATCGAGAAACGGGTATCGCGAATCAAGTCCCTCAGGGAGGTGTACAAGGACCTTGATTCATTTGAGGGGGATGGCATCAATGAGTATTTGAGGAGATTGTTCTCCATTGTTGAAGCCTGGAGAGAAATATTCAGGGAATCCGCCAACCTCGCCGGACAGAACAGGAAGTACGGGCTCGAAAATCTCCGCCAGGCCAGGGAGCATTATCCTGGTCTGCCCGCCGTGTTCTACACAAGAAAGAGCATGATAGATGACGCCGTTGAACTCTTCAAGGCCGGAGCGGACGGACTGTTTATCAAACCCACTGGTGGGGACGATAGGGAAACCAGGGAACTTACCAGGGAATTTGCGCCTGCACTCATAAGTTCGCTCTCCAGAATAGTTGATCGGAACTTTGATACCATCGAAAAGACATCGGACCCTACCTCCCCAGTCGGGGAAAAGGAGCCACAAAACCTCCGGGACCTGATCAAGGCATGGAAAGAGTTCAGAAACAGTTAACATCTCGAAAATTCTACAACTTTTTGAAATTATGGATACCTACTGAGGCTTGGTATTCTTGCCTCGAACATGGAATAACGGAATGGTGGAATAATGGAATGATGTAAATTCGCCTTCTACATCCTGAGGATTAGATGCGAATTTTGATTTCTCTTCGGGTTTGTCAACTCGATTTTCCCTATGACCCATCGCTCCAATTCCCCAAGGCCCATTATTCCAGTGTTCCATGATTCCAATATTCCAACTGGGGAGAAGCCCCTGAGTTCAAAAACCTGATTGTGCTCACCTTGACAAAGCATTATCCGATGCTTATCGTATCCCATAATCATGTCACCCTGGTTGCATTGCATAGGTTTCCTTCCAGGTCCTAATCCAAACAAGGAGCGGAGTGATCTGAGATATGACTAATGGTGAGCAAAGGGCGGAAAGTGCCGGGGAAGAGAAAAACAAGGAAGGATTAGCCGAGGTCGAGGAGAGGCAAGATCAAGATAAGGAGACCGGCGAGGAGCACAAAGAGAAACCTCTTGAGAAAAAGACCAAGGCGGAACTCCTGGACGAGGTAAAGCAGGCCCAGGAAGAGGCCAAGAAGTACTACGATCTCTATCTCCGTTCACAGGCTGATATTGAGAATCTAAAGAAGAGAAACAACAAGGAAAAAGCGGAACTGGTCAAGTACGCCAATGAGTCCCTTGTGAAAGATCTGCTTCCTGTCATGGATAACCTGGAGATGGCTATATCACACGCCAATTCGAACAACTCCCTTGATGCGCTCAAGAAGGGGGTTGAGCTGACATTAAAGGGACTGAAGGACGTACTGAAGAAGTCGGGCCTTGAAGAGGTCGAGGCCAAAAACAGACCCTTCGATCCGAATTTTCATCACGCAGTATCGGAAAAGGAAGATGGCACAGTCGAACCTGGGATCGTCCTCCAAGAGATGCAGAAGGGTTACATCTTCAACCAGAGGCTGATTCGTCCTGCCATGGTGGTGGTAAGCAAGGCCAAGGCAGCAGATGAGGGTGATAGGGAACATCGAGAGGAGTCGGCTGAGAGCAGTTAAATATCCTGCAAAACCCCGTCACAACAAAGCACCTAGTTTAGGAGGTAAGAAATGGGTAAAATTATTGGCATTGATCTTGGGACAACTAATTCCTGTGTGGCTGTAATGGAAGGGGGAGATCCTGTTGTAATCGCCAACGCCGAGGGAAGCAGGACCACGCCTTCGATGGTTGCCTTTAATGAAAAGGGCGAGAGGCTGGTGGGCCAGATCGCCAAGCGCCAGGCCATCACCAACCCTGAGAATACTATATTCGCGGTCAAGAGACTTATTGGACGCAAGTACGACTCTCCTGAAGTCCAGAGGGACATCAAGGTCCTCCCATACAAGATCGTCAAGGCCACTAACGGGGATGCCCATGTGGAAGTCAGGGGTAAACGCTACAGCCCTTCTGAGATCTCTGCCATGATACTACAGAAGATGAAGCAGACCGCAGAGGACTATCTTGGGGAGAAGATTACGGACGCCGTGATCACCGTTCCTGCGTACTTCAATGACAGTCAAAGGCAGGCCACCAAAGATGCGGGCCGCATAGCCGGGCTCAACGTGGAGAGGATCATTAATGAACCGACGGCTGCATCACTTGCTTACGGTCTGGACAAGAAAGGGGAGAAGAAGATTGCGGTCTTCGACCTTGGAGGCGGGACATTCGATATATCTATTCTCGAAATCGGGGAAGGTGTCTTTGAAGTCAAGGCAACAAACGGAGATACCCATCTCGGAGGCGAAGACTTCGATCTGCGAATCGTAGATTACCTTGCCGATGAATTCAAGAAGGACCAGGGCATTGATCTGCGAACCGACAAGATGGCCCTGCAAAGGTTGAAAGAAGCGGCGGAAAAGGCCAAGATGGAACTATCCAGCTCCCAGGAGACCGATATCAATCTTCCTTTTATCACGGCAGACGCAAGCGGCCCCAAACACCTCAACATGAAACTCACCAAGGCCAAGCTGGAAGCGCTGGTGGACGATCTCGTCGAGAAGGTGGTTGAGCCTTGCAAGATAGCCCTCAATGATGCTTCTTTGAAACCCAGTGACATAGAGGAGGTCATCCTGGTCGGTGGAATGACCAGGATGCCCAGGGTACAACAGAAGGTAAAGGAGATATTTGGTAGAGAGCCCAGCAAGAGCGTCAATCCGGACGAAGTTGTTGCTATCGGTGCCGCTATCCAAGGCGGCGTATTGAAAGGGGAGGTCAAGGACGTGCTTCTCCTGGACGTAACGCCCCTTTCTCTCGGAATTGAGACACTGGGTGGAGTTTTCACCAAACTCATCGAAAAAAACACCACGATACCTACCAGGAAAAGCCAGATATTCTCAACAGCGGCCGATAACCAGCCTGCCGTGGAGATTCATGTCCTCCAGGGCGAAAGAGAGATGGCTGCTCATAACAAGACCCTGGGTCGATTCCAGCTCGTGGGAATACCCCCTGCACCCAGGGGTGTACCCCAGATCGAGGTCACCTTTGATATAGATGCCAATGGAATAGTTCACGTCTCCGCCAAGGACCTGGGCACGGGCAAAGAGCAGTCCATAAAGATCACCGCATCGAGCGGTCTATCAGAGGAGGAGATCCAGCGCCTCATCAAGGACGCCGAACTTCATGCCGAAGAGGACAGGAAGAGGAGGGAGCTGGTGGACGCCCGCAATATGGCCGACTCACTCATCTACCAGACGGAAAAATCCATCAAGGAGGCTGGAGACAAACTTGATGAATCCACAAAATCTGAGATTGACAGGGCCATAGAGAACCTCAAGAAAGCCATGGAAGGTGACAGCGCGGAGGAGATAAAACGCCTCGCGGATGAACTGACCCAGGCTTCACATAAATTAGCAGAGGCTATGTATGCCCAGGCAAGTGCACAGGCCGGAGCAGGACAGGCGGGCTCGGGTTCCGCTGCCGGTGCTGACAGCGGCCCTTCAAAGGATGAAGATGTGGTGGATGCGGATTTCGAGGAAGTAAAGAAGTGAGAGTCCCGTACTCTCTAACTTTCAAGGCCATCTTCACCCTCTGGGTGGGGATGGGGTTTTTCTTATACGGGTGTTACCCTAGGGAGGCGATTAAAAAAGGCGTGGAAGAAAGGCCTCCCGTGCGCGATCCCTTTCTTCTGGCGGAAGAGGACTTTAGGGCGGGAAACTACGCAAAGGCGATTGAGGGATACCTCCAATACTTGGACCTCTTCCCCGAAGGGACAAACGTAAGGACAGCCCTGTACCGAATTGCAAAGGCCAAGGAACACCTCGGGGAGTTGAAGGATGCCCTGCTTTTTCTCAACAGGGCTATAGGGGAATATCCCCATCACCCTGATGTCCCACTTCTGGAAGCAGATCTCATCGACCTTTCCTTCCGACTCAAAGACTACGAGAAGTCCATAACCACTGCATCCCTTTGGCTGGGTAAATATCCCTCACATCCCCTGAGGAGAAAGGCGGCCTTTTATCTGGGCCGAGTCCTCGATATTCAAGGAGACACCGTGAGGGCCCTTGGGTGGTATATCCAGGCCGTCACAGGCCCTGATGATGGAACGGTGAACCTCGCCGAGATTCAGGAACTGATAATCGACCTCATCCACTCGGCTTCCTTGGAAGAGCTGGAATCAATGGAAGTTTATGTCTCCGGCACAACCTATGCCGTCAGCCTTTATTATCAAAAGGCCCTCAGGCTCCTCGAATCCGGCAAGCTCGGGGAGGCAAAAGAAGCGACGGTGGCATTGGTTGAGTCCTCCAGGGACCAATTCTGGTTGAATATCGGCCGTGACCTGCTCAGGAGAATCGAAGAGGAACTGGCTGTGGAGCCGGGAGTAATCGGGTGTCTCTTGCCCCTGAGCGGACCCTTTTCAATCTACGGCCAAGAAGTCCTGAACGGGATTCAGCTCGGCATGGGGTTGTTTGAAGAGCGGGCCGGCGATCAACCCATTGAGTTGGTTATCAAGGACACTGCCGGAGACCCTGACATCGCTGTCAAAGGTGTGGAGGAATTGGCCCTCCAGGACAAGGCGATCGCCATCATAGGGCCTCTGGCAAGCAGGCCCGCTCTGGCGGCCGCAAAGAAGGCCCAAGAGCTTGGAATCCCCATTATTACCTTGACCCAACGAGAGGATATCGCCTTGGAGGGCTCAATGGTATTCCGAAATTTCCTAACCCCGTCAGAGGAAGTTGAGACCCTGGTTCATGGAGCCATAAGAAACATGGGGTTGAGGAGGTTTGCAATACTTTATCCTGACAACTCTTACGGCCGCTTTCTTATGAACCTCTTTTGGGACAAGATAGAAGAGCTCGGCGGCACCATAACTGGGGTGGAGTCATATGAGCCTGATCAAACTGATTTTGAAGTGGAAATAAGAAAGATGGTAGGCCTTTACTATCCCCGGCCCGAGTCCGTCTCAAAGATGCTCGAGGAATTCAGGTGGCTTAGGGCGGAAGAGAGCATCCAAGATATACCCTATTCCGAGGAAGAGCCTGAACCTGTCGTCGACTTCGATGCGGTCTTCATCCCGGACAACCACCAAACCGTTGCCCTTATTGCCCCCCAGTTCCCTTTTCACAACGTCTTTAACGTCCGCTTCCTGGGGACCAGTCTATGGCAGTCTCCTGAATTGATTGAGTTGGCCGGGGATTATTTGCAGGGGGCCGTATTTCCCTCGGCCTTCTTCCCCGGGGCCAATGGGAATCCCTCCGAGGATCTGGAGCATTTCATGACAAGCTATAAAGCTAATTTTGAATCAGAGCCAGGCATTTTGGCTGCGACAGGTTACGATACGGTGAGATTCTTGACAGAAGTCATGGAAGACAAAGGACCCATGAAGACGAGAAGGGACTTCCAAAAACAGATCTCTTCTTTTGATGACTTTTACGGTATTACCGGCTGGATAGCCTTTGACCAGCACGGAGAGATCGCCAGGGCCCCCCTTCTCCTCTCTGTTTCAGGCAAGGGCTTTACCGGCCTTTACTGATACAACCAACAGGTGCTTCCCAGGGTCATTTAACCATCAACACCCTCTTCGGCTATTTCTTCTTCCTTTCCCTTTTTTCTCTTTGCAATCCTGGCTATATAAACGCTGATCTCGTAGAGCACGATCAAGGGACCCGCCATCATGCACTGGGTGGCCACGTCGGGTGGTGTCAGGATAGCCGCCATTACAAAGATAAGCAATATCGCATACTTTCTCTTCCTCTTCAAAAGCTCAGGGGTCACAAGGCCTATCTTTGTGAGGAAGAAGACCACTACCGGCAGTTCAAAGACCATTCCGAAAGCGAAGAGCAACTTGATAGAAAAGGAGAAATACTGCTTTACGGAGGGAAGGGCCTGGATGTAATCATTGGCAAACCCCAAGAAGAACCGAAAACCAAAGGGAAACACCACAAAATATCCAAATATGGCGCCGCCGACAAACAGAATTGACGAAGAAACAACGAACGGCACGACGTACCTTTTCTCGTTTTGATAAAGGCCGGGCGCGACGAACATCCATAGCTGGTAGAAGATATAGGGAGAAGACAGCAAGATCCCTGCAACAAGGGCGACTTTGATATAGGTCAGGAACATCTCCGGGAGGCTTGTAAATATCAACCTGTCCCCCTCGGGCAACTGGGATTTCAAAGGATGGATCAGGATGCGAAAGAGTCTCTCTGAAAAGATATAGGAAACAACGAACCCTGCTCCCGCCGCGATTGCACATGCAATAAGCCTCTTCCTCAATTCTTCAAGGTGGCTCAGGAAGGGCTGTTTCTCATCATCTACCATTCTCCTTTGTCTCCTGGGTGGTTTCACTCTCGGATGATTTCTCCACGACTTGCTCTTTCCTACTTTCCTCTCCAGCAGTATCTCCCAAGGCCTCCGACCCCTCCTGGCCATGGGTTTCTTCCACGACCGGCGGGGATTCCGATAGATCCAGAGGCTCATTCAGGCCGGCGATCGAATCGGCAAATTCTTTCTTGACCTCCTGGATATCATCATCCAGATCCAGGCTCTCCTTTATTTCCTCGGTAGCCTTCCTGAACTCGGCCATCCCCTTCCCTATGGCCCTAGCCAGATCCGGTAACTTGTTGGGGCCTATGACTATAAGGGCGATAACCATGATAAGGATCAATTCGGGCAGCCCGATACCAAACATTTTCAGCTTCTCCTCTCACAGAGAATCCTTACGCAATGGGATTGTGGATACCTATTCCACCTTGGAAACAAAGCCCCTTATTCCAGAATCCCTTTCCAACTTTCTTGCGAACTCTGTTGCCTGCCTTTTGCTGTCAAACTTGCCGCACCTCACCCTGTAATAGGTTTTTCCATTTATAGTAACCTCATAATAGTAAGCAGAGTAGCCCTTTTGCTTCAATTGACTTATCAACATCTTGGCACGATCCAACTCACCAAGGGATGCGACTTGAACCGTGTATTTAGAACCCGAAACCGAGGGTATCGTAGCACTTTTGGACACAGAGCTTTTTCTCGGCTCCCGTCCTTTGGGTGTCGAATCCTCCCTTCGAACGACTACCTCCCTCTTCTTCGCCTCTTCCTTCTTATTGGAGAGTTTCTCGTAGAACATCAGTTCAAGGTCTTTTTCACGGCTCTTGGGTCTTCGGCCCTCTTGACCAGGCCCTTTGCGGGCAGTGATCTCCTCCAGCTTGGCAATTTGACTCTTCAGGTCGGATATGACGGTAAAGTCGCCGGGCAGAAACCCTCGACCCACAAGTATTCCGAGCACAAAGACCCATGTCAACAGGAACAAAAGACAGAAGCCCCAGAGAAAGAGGGACAGGGATGTCATCTCGATGCGGTATTTCTTTTTGACCCCTTTCTTGGAGCCGGTTTTCTTCTTCCCCATTCTCTCGGCTATCCTTGCTACATCTTCTCGGGGGCCTCAACACCAAGAAGATCAAGGCCATTATACAATAGAACCCGCATGGCTTCAGCCAAAAAGAGCCTGGCCTGGGTCAACCGAGCGTCATTGCTTATTACACGGTGTTCGCTTATCCTCGTGCCCAGGTTGAAATACCTGTGAAAGAGGGAGGCGATTTCCGTCAAATAATAGGTCAAGCGATGGGGTTCCAGGGTAGTTGCTATCTCCTCCAGGAGAGAAGGAAATTCAGCCATCATCCTGATGAGGGCCAGCTCCTCTTCCAGCACCAAGCTTTCGAGGAACTTGTCTGCCTTGGTGGGTACCTCTATGCCCTCTGACTTTGCCTTCCTAAGGATACTGCACATCCTCGCATGGCCGTATTGTACGTAGTATACGGGGTTGTTGCTTTCCTGTCTCTTGACGAGGTCTATATCAAAGTCAAGGGGGGAGTCGTGATTCTTTGTCAGGAAGACAAATCTGACCGCGTCCACTCCCACCTCCTCTACCAACTCCCTCAGTGTTATATAGTGACCCTCTCTCTTGGACATCTTTATTTCTTCGCCCCCCTTCCAGAGCTTCACCAGCTGGATGAGGAGCACGGCCAACCAATCTTCGCTCAAGCCGTTGCCTTTCAGGGCCGCTTTCATCCTGTTGACGTAGCCATGATGATCCGCACCCCATATATTGATCGCCCTGGAGAACCCCCTTTTCCATTTGTCCAGGTGATAGGCTATATCAGATGCAAAATAGGTAAATGGGCCGTCGCTTTTCCTGAGGACCCTGTCCTTGTCATCTCCAAACATGGAGGTCCTGATCCACAATGCACCATCCTTTTCATAACACTGGTCTTTTTCTTGGATCATCTTGAGCGTCTCACCAAGTAAGCCTGACTCGTACAAGCTGCTCTCCTTCGTCCACACGTCGAACCTGACCCTGAAGAGATCCAGGTCCCTCTTTATCTCACGCAGCATCTTCTCCTTGCCAAGCTCCGCACATTTATCAATGGCCTCCTCCGGCCCCATGGCGCTCAAGTCGATCTCCTCCGCGATCTCCTCCGCCAGATCTCTTACGTAGCCCCCCTGGTACCCATCTTCAGGAAAGGAGAAAGAGGGCTCTTTCGCTTGCCTCCAGCGGCTGTAGATCGACTCACCGAGGAGCCTGATTTGCTGCCCCGCGTCGTTTACGTAAAACTCCCTTACAACCTCGTGCCCGGTGAAGGAAAGAATCCTACAGAGTGTATCCCCCAGTGCAGCACCCCTTCCATGCCCCAAATGAAGGGGGCCCGTCGGGTTGGCGCTCACAAATTCCACCAGGACCTTTTCGCCCTTTCCCAGATCGCTGCGCCCGTAGTCATTCCCGAGTTCGACCATCCTGGCCAGGGTCCTGTACCATTGCTCCCTCTTTATGAAGAAGTTGATGAAACCGGGGCCGGCTATGTCCACCTTCTCAATAACACCTGCGTCAT
Source organism: Deltaproteobacteria bacterium (assembly GCA_019308985.1). The sequence continues at coordinate 50,791 of JAFDHB010000002.1, forward strand.
CCTCCATGTGTTCAAGGATGATTCGCGCAATATCCCTCGGAGACTTCTTCAGCAACGGTGCAAGGGTCAAAGGCAGGTTTGTGGCAAAGTGACCGTGTTCCGTGCTCCTTGGTATCTCAATCACGTAGGGAGGAAGATCAAATTCCTGCACCATGCCCCTTTTGAAACACTTCTGGAGTGACGCCTTCAAGATACGATCCAAGACCTTTTTCATTGCAGGTATTTCCTTATGTTTCTCTGTCCGATGGAGCAAAAGACCTCATAGGAGATCGTCTTCCCCCACTCGGCGATATTGTCTCCCGTAATAGTCTGTTTCCCCTCGGTTCCCATAAACACCACTTCGCTCTCAACTCCCGCTTCTCCCATACCGGTTATATCACACATCGTCATGTTCATGCACACATTTCCGATGATCCTGGCCCTTTTCTCCCCTATGAGGACCATTCCCCTGTTGGAGATACTTCGAGGCAGCCCGTCTCCGTAACCTGCCGACAATATGGCTATCTTTCTGGGGCCCTGGGTGTAGTATCTTCTACCATAGCCGATGGGAGTGTCGGAAGGGAAATCTCTTACCTGGAGGACCCGGCCCCTGAAACCCATGACAGGTTTCAGTTGAACCGGGCAGGGAAAATCCGGGGATGGAAGTCCCCCATAAAGCATTATACCTGGCCGGACCATCTGGAAGTGGCTCTCGGGATAGGCCATGATCCCTGCACTGTTTGCCAAATTATTCAGGGGCAGATCCAAGCCCATGGAACGACCCTCGTCTATAGCCCTCTTGAATCGATTAACTTGCTCCGTGGTGAAGCTCCGTCCCGGCTCATCCGCAGAGGAAAGGTGGGACATCAAGGCCTCCGGGTATATGGACTTGAATTCGCCCAGTCTCCTGAGAAAAAAGGATAAATCCCTGTCCAAGACACCGAGGCGGCCCATCCCGGTATCAACTTTGACATGGACCCTGATGATCTTGCCGGATTTTTCGCCCTCCGCGTTCAACATCTCCGCAGTTTCCAGGTCATAGATCACGGGCGTGAGGTCGCGCTCTATTGTTTCTCGTACCTCTTCCATCCCTCGAATTCCACACAATATCACGATGGGTAGGCCTATGCCGCCTTTCCTCAGCTCAAGGGCCTCGTGAACTTGGCTGACCCCCAGGGAATCAGCTCCCTCACCCTCAAGGGTCTTGGCCACCGGCAGCATTCCATGACCATAGCCGTCGCTCTTGACTATACCCATGACCTTGACCCTTCCGTCCAACAGACCTTTTACCTGCGCGAAATTGTGTGCAAGGGCCGTCAGGTCTATGGTTACTCTGTTTCGTGAATATCTCATGATATCAGACTGTTAGCTTTAAATTATGTAGAATATCTGATATAGGAATATATATCAAGGAGAATGTAAAGATCCGGGTCCAAAGGCCCCGGCTTTGCTCAGTCCTTGAAAGGGTCTATGGCCCGCGGGAACTGCTGGCATTGAGAAGCCAGAATTCAGAAGTCGGAAGAATTTTGATTGCGCTTCGCACCAACAAGTTCATAACGTATTCGGCATTTACCAAAGCCTTGGGTGGATTCAGACTCCTGGATTCTCCGCTTGAATATCACGGCAAAGCCATCATCTCTGACTCCCGCAAATCGGGATCTTCGACTGGCCCTAAGGACCAGGTTTTTCAAGGGAATAAAATCGTTTGACTTTAGCGACCATTTTTTCTAACTTACGCCACTTAATGTTTTTTCTTGATGTATAATATTGAAGATTACAAATACGAACTGCCGGAGAGGCTCATAGCCCAGCGTCCGGCTTCGAACCGTGACAGCTCAAGGCTGCTCCTGGTGGATAGGGGAAAAAACCGCTTTTCCGACCGCAAGTTCTCGGAATTGCCTCAGATACTCGATCCCGGGGATCTATTGGTGCTAAACAATACCAAGGTTGTCCCTGCCAAGCTTTTTGGGCGCAAGGCCAGCGGTGGAAGGGTGGAAATACTCGTCTTGGAGCACCATAAAGAGCCATCCCGTTCCCCTGATACCGGCTGGTGTCTGTTGAAAACATCCAAGAGGCCCAAGAAAGAATCCAAACTTTTTTTCAACAAGGGCGTTACGGGGACAATAGAAGAGCTTGGTGAAGACGGCCTTGTAAAGATCAGGTTTAGTGGCTACCCCCTTGCCTCCCTGATCGAGGAGGATGGCATCATGCCCTTGCCTCCTTATATCAAGCGGAGCCCTGGAGATCAACTTCGGGATCTGGATCGGGAAAGGTATCAAACCGTTTTCGCAAAGGAGAAGGGTGCCGTCGCTGCCCCGACAGCCGGGCTTCACTTCACGGAGCAATTGATAAAAGAGTTAGAGCAAAAGGGAGTTGCCCTGGTCGAATTGACCCTTCATGTGGGCCACGGCACCTTCAAGCCCGTGCGGGTCAGGGATATAAGGAACCACAGGTTGGGGGATGAGATATACCATATTGCCTACGAGTCGGCACAGGAAATCAACCGGGCAAAAGATGAGGGGAGGAGGGTCATAGGAGTCGGGACCACCGTTGTCAGGGCCCTTGAGTCGGCCGTTGATGAAGATGGAAGGCTCAGACACGGCAACGGCCAAACGGACCTGTTGATTACACCGGGTTTTCATTTCAGGGTCATAGACGGATTAATAACCAATTTTCACTTACCGGGGTCATCGCTCCTCTTTCTGGTGGCCGCTTTTGCGGGATTGGACTTGATGAAAAGGGCTTATGGATGGGCCATTGAAGAAGAATACAGGTTTTACAGTTACGGGGATGCCATGCTTATCCTTTGACCCGCGACAATGGGGTCGCCAAAGAGGGTAGGAACTAGATCGGGAAATGAATTAATCTTGGAGTTCAAGGTCTTACACAAATGCCGGAGAAACAGGGCTAGGGTGGCGCAGATCGGTACAGGGCACGGAACATTTGAGACACCCGTGTTCATGCCGGTGGGAACACAGGGTTCCGTGAAATCTCTTTCTCCGGAAGAGCTTGAGGATATAGGCGTTCGGATCATCCTTGCAAACACCTACCACCTGTATCTTCGCCCAGGCCACAGGGTCATTGAAAAGCTCGGGGGGCTGCATTGCTTTATGGGCTGGAATGGTCCCATTCTCACGGACAGCGGGGGGTATCAGGTCTTCAGTCTATCTCAGCTGAGGACCGTGTCGGATGAGGGCGTCATTTTCCAGTCCCACTTGGACGGCTCAAGGCATTTTATAGGCCCCAGAGAGGCCATAGCCATCCAGGAAGCCCTCGGTGCGGACATAATAATGACCCTGGACGAGTGTGCCCCTTACCCCGCTGAACGCGACTACGTGAAGGAGAGCGTTAGAAGAACCTCCCTTTGGGCAAGGATATGCCTGGAATCCAAGACCAGGAAAGAACAGTCGCTCTTCGGGATTGTCCAGGGAGGGACGTACCAGGACTTGAGAGAACAAAGCGCTCTTGATCTGGTTGATATGGGGTTCGAGGGATATGCCCTGGGGGGCTTATCGGTAGGGGAGGACAAGGAAACCAGGAACAGGGTGATCAGGGAAACCATCCCTCTGCTTCCGGGAGAGAAACCCGTGTACTTAATGGGTGTGGGTATGCCGGAAGATATCATCGATGCGGTGATACTAGGCGTGGATATGTTTGACTGTGTCCTGCCTACCCGAAATGCCAGGAATGGGACCCTCTTTACTGCCAAAGGGAGGATTACAATAAAGAATGCCCGGTATGTGGATGATGGGAGACCCCTCGAGGAGGGGTGTGGGTGTTATACCTGTTCTCGGTTCTCCCGTGCCTATCTCAGGCACCTGTTCATGGCACGAGAACTCCTTTCATACCGTTTGAACACTATACACAATATCTATTTTTACATCCGATTGATGGAGAGCATTCGCTCTGCCATAAGAAGGGACAAATTGGAGGAATTCCGCAGTGAGTTTCTTGACTCTCAGAAAACAGGCTCGGAACATTCCTTTGACGAGAATCAAGAACATTAACCAATACCTAATAATGGGAGGTTTTTAGTATGGATTTTTTAGCTTATGCTATGGGCTCCGGTGGGACGGGGGGACAGGGCGGAGGCTTTGGCGCCTTTGTGCCCCTTATCCTTATGTTCGCAATCTTCTACTTTCTCCTGATCAGACCTCAGCAAAAAAAGGCGAAACAACACCGGGCCATGCTTGCTTCCTTGAAAAAGGGAGATCGAGTCGTCAGCTCCGGAGGTCTTCATGGCCAGATCACCGGCTTGACCGATGACGTGGTCACCATGGAGATAGCTCCAAAGGTAAGGGTGAAAGTATCCAGGAGTTCTATTGCAGGGATAGTGGGAAGGAGCGAGCAGAGCTCTCAGAATCCTCAGTCCCAGGAAAACAAATAACAAACCCGTAAACAGTACAAAAATCGGGATGGCAAAGTAAAAAGTTTCAAGTAGTATTCAAGTTGAGCTTGCGAAATCCCGCTGTCGGGAGCACGCGAATCTCATGTGATGAGGCGTACTTAGCGTACGCCGCAATCACAACGAGATGAAGCGCAACGCAGAAATCGGGCTTTTTCCTTTGCCATCAAGGATTGTCTTTTTTGGGCGCAATATGGTAAAGGATTCACAAAAATTGAGTTGTTAGGAGTTCACAGTGGCAAGACGTCTAGGTTGGCGCGGAGCTATCTCCGCCTTCTTGATCCTTGTTGCGCTTCTCTATCTGACCCCCTCCATCACCAGGGAACTCCCTGCCTGGTGGTCCAGGTTTCTGCCCCAGGAAAAGATACACCTCGGGCTGGACCTACAAGGAGGCATGCACCTCGTCCTTGAGGTTGAAGCAGAGAAGGCCGTGGAAAGCCACCTGGAGAGGGTGGTGGAAGAACTGAGGCATGACCTTCGAAAGGAAAAGATAAGATACCTGGAACTCAAGCGTAGCGGATACAAGGGTGTTGATCTGACCATAATGCGGGAGGAGGACGCGAAACGGGTTGAAGACATCGTGAGATCCAACTACCCGGATTTTACCATCAATCAAGTTGCCGGAGATGAAAGGGGCCAGGCCTTGAGACTGGTGCTGACTCCCAAGGCGAGGGACAACATCATGAGGATGGCCACGGACCAGGCCCTGGAGACCATAAGAAACAGGGTAGACCAGTTCGGGGTAAGCGAACCGGATATCAGACCCCAGGAAAAATACCGGATACTCGTACAGTTGCCGGGGATCAAGGACCCTGACAGGGCCTTGAAGTTGATCGGCAAAACAGCCCGGCTGGAATTCAAGCTGGTGGATGAAGAAAACAGTCTTCAAGAAGCCCTCAAGGGAAACATCCCTCCGGGCAGGGAAATCCTTTACGAAGAATCTATCGATCCCAAGACAGGGCGGAAGGTTAGGATCCCCTATCTAGTGAAGAAGAGGACGTTGATTACCGGTGAATACCTGACAGACGCCCGGGTCCAGATAGACACCCAGTACAATGAGCCCTATGTGTCCCTGTCCTTCAATGCCAGGGGCGCGAGGCTGTTTGAGAGGATTACCGGAGAGAATATCGGGAAGAAACTGGCCATAGTCCTGGACAACCACGTATATTCGGCCCCCGTGATTCGCGATAGAATCTCCGGGGGGAGGGCCCAGATAACAGGCATTCCCACCCTGGAGGAGGCAAAAGATCTCGCCATCGTCCTCAGGGCGGGTGCCCTGCCCGCTCCGGTCAAGATATTGGAGGAGAGGACGGTCGGTCCTTCCCTGGGCAAGGACTCCATCGAGAAGGGCTTCAAGTCCATGATAATCGGTGGAATAGTTGTTGTCTTTTTCATGGTCGTCTATTATGGGTTCTCTGGCGTCATTGCAGATATGGCCCTTCTCCTCAATATCCTCTTCATAATGTCCGGTTTGGCATTTTTCGGGGCGACCCTCACCCTGCCTGGGATCGCAGGCATTATTCTCACCATAGGCATGAGTGTGGATGCCAACGTCCTCATATTTGAAAGGATCCGGGAAGAACTCAGACTGGGCAAACCTCCCCGCGCAGCAATAGAGGGGGGTTATGGCAAAGCCTTCGTTACCATCCTGGATGCGAATGTGACAACTTTCATAGCCGCCCTGGTCCTTTTTCAGTTCGGTACCGGGCCCATTAGGGGCTTTGCAGTGACTCTAAGCATAGGGATAACTGCAAGCTTTATCACTGCGGTGTTTATGACCAGGATCGTCTTCGACTATCTTTACATAAACAGGAGATGGAAAAAGGTCAGCATATGAGGATGGTGTATGGAAGGGGAGATAGATAATGCAATTCATTAAACCGGGTATAAACATCAATTTTCTCGGGAGGAGGAAGATTGCCTTCGCCCTTTCCCTCTCTATGATTATTGTCACCTTTTTGCTCCTTATCTGGCGTGGCGGACCAAACTACGGGGTGGATTTCTCAGGTGGAGTCGTAGTCCAGGTCAAGCTGGATTCCCGCCAAAGCCCGGACACCATCAGAGAGGCGTTAAGGCCCGTCGACCTCCAGGACAGCATCATACAGGAATTCGGGGGTGAGGCCGAAGACGAATACCTGATCCGTGTCAGGAGGACGGACCTCCAGCTTTCCGGATTGAGGGAAAAAGTCAGGCAGGCCCTTGAAGATGCCTTCGGCAAGGGTTTTGAGATAAGGCGTGTCGAGATGGTAGGGCCGAAGGTGGGCGAAGACCTTCGTCAAAAGGCATTGTTCGCGATCTTCTATGCCATACTTTTCATTGCCATTTATATCTCAGGGCGCTTTGAGTTGAAATGGTTGATGAGCATAGTCATGGCCCTCTCACTCGCCTTCGTCGTCTACATTGCTTCGGGGATGGGTATCAGCATTACGTGGCTCATCTTGATCGCCCTTGCCGTCACCCTGGGGCTATGTTGGTTGTTGAATCTGCGGTATGCTATGGGGGCCATACTCGCCCTGATTCACGATGTCATAATCACGGTTGGGGCATTCACCATTACCGACCGCGAGATCTCCCTGGCCATCATTGCTGCTTTCTTGACCATTGTGGGGTACTCCCTGAACGATACGATAGTCGTCTTTGACAGGATCAGGGAAAACCTGGGCCGTTTTCGTAGGCGCAGTTTCGAGGAAATCATGAATGCCAGCATCAACGAGACCATGAGCAGGACCCTGCTAACGTCCGTGACCACCCTCGTCGTTGTAGTATCTCTCTTTGTGCTCGGCGGGGGCGTGATCCATGACTTTGCCTTTGCACTGTTGGTCGGAATTATTGTGGGAACTTACTCATCCATCTTCATCGCCTCTCCCATATTGCTTATCTGGGAAGGCAAGACAACCAGTAGGGGTAATTTGAGGGGAGGTTCCCGGCGATAGGGGATTGTCCTTGGTTGAGGAAAAGGTAAGAAAGCGCAGATCCAAGAGCAATAGGGCCGCTTGGATTGCGGGAATACTCTTTGTTATAGCCTTGGGTGTTGCCTGGTGGTTTTGGAACTGCATCTATGATGTTTCCCCCACCCTTGACTATGTGCTTATCGAAAAGAATAAGCAGCAACTTAAGCTCCTGAGCGGCGAAACACTCCATGTCTATCCCCATGAACCCGTGAAAATCCTTAAGATAGCCACCAATATATGCTTCAACAGGGGCATCCGACTTTCGGCTGTTGGTTTTGATGTCAATGCACTCCTCTACGAAAGCATCTCTTTTGCCACCCTCTTGCCCCAAAGAGACATATTCAAGCAGTACAAGTTCAGAGTGACTGTGATGCATTACGACAGGGCAATAGGCTACATAGACATCATACTTGAGCCACGGGTAGAAGACTGGTTGGATAAGGCCAACAAGATCATCGATGACACCAGGAGGCTTAAACTCCTTGAAAAGGCGCTGAGGCTGGCCCCTAACGACAGGAGGATCAAGGATCGACTTGTCAGCGAGTATATTGCTCAAAGGAAATGGAAAAAGGCTGCATCTCTGCTGGAAGAAATATTCAGTGAAGAGCCCGACCAGCAGATCCTGTACAGCCTCCTTGAGATCTACGAATCCATGCCCGATAGGAATGGCGTTGTCTTCACCTTGAGGCGGATCCTTGAAATCAACCCCGATGATCTCGAAATGCGGCTCAAGCTTGCCTCGGTCCTGGAGAGTTCCGGGAATATCACGAGAGCAATCCGGGAATATGAGGAACTCGCCAAGAGGATGGCGAAGGAGGACCGTCTTCCCATATACAAGACCTTGGGTTATCTCTACACGGAGAAGGGGGAGATCGCAAAGGCGATCGAGAACTACCTCAAGGCCCTGGAGATGGATAAGAAGGATCCAAATCTCTACTACAACCTCTCCTACCTTTACGAAAAGGCAGGCAGGGGGGAGAGGGCTGATTTTTTCCTGGCAAAGGCAGTGAGAATCAGGCCGGACGATGTGGACGGCATGCTGAAACTGGCTGGCAGGCTTATACGGAAGGGCCGCTACAGGGAGGCCAAGAAGTACCTTTCCCGGGTTCTCAAAAAGAGACCTGATTCCGTCGAGGCACTCCTGTTGAAACTCAAGATCGCTGAAAGGCAGAAGGACAAGAAGACCCAAAAACAGGTGTACAGAAAGATCCTTGCCCTCGATCCCAAGAATGAGACGGTGATCTATAACCTCGGCGTCCTGGAATACGAAACAGGGAATTTGGAGGGCAGCCGTAAGTATTTGGAAAGGTTTGCAAGAATCCATCCCGATGATTATGAGGTCCATACTTTCCTGTTCGACATATACAATAGACTGGGAAAGCAAGACCTCGCCTACAAAGAAGTGCGTCGGCTGATCAGATTGCGGCCGAAAGAGATCGCACCCTATGGGTTTGTATTCGAGTACCTGAGTTCGCGGAACGACCACCGGGAACTGATTGAAGTCATGAAGCGAGGACTCAGGACCAATCCCAACAGCATCGTGCTCATGGAGTATCTTGTCGTGTCCTATCTCAAGACGGGGGAAGAGGGCCTCGCAATCGAGCAGATGAAGAAAATATTGGCCCTCCGCCCAAGGGACACCGATCTTATGCTAAAGATGGCCAAGCTCCAGGAAAAGATCGGTAAAATCGAAGATGCCATTGAGACCTATGAAAAAGTCCTCTCTGTCTCCAAGGGCCATGGGGAAGCCAAGTCGGAATACGTAAGGCTGCTCAGTATTGTAGCCGAAAGGCAGGAAAGCCAGGAGAAATACGTCCAAGCCCTGGAGACTTACAGGAAGATCCTTGAGATATCCCCTGAAGACGAAAAGGCGCAGGAAGCATACCTTAGATTGAGGTTCAAGGTGCTCCCAGGTGGGAAGTAACCGAGAAGTAACACTTTAGCTCTAGGAAAGATGGTAGAACTACAGGGGCTCGGGGATCTCTTGGAAGAGGTGAACTTGTTTCAGTGGCGCCCTATTCGCATAGCATAAGGGTTTGGCGGTCGGATAGCCATATCCATTATCTGCCGGAAGGAAATCCAGGCATAACGATGAGGGAACCGACCGCCTGGCTGGCAGACAATGGAGCATTACTCCTCATGCCTTTCACCTCTGGAAAGAGATTGCTGAGGCCCCAAATCCTGGAAAAGGGCTAGAATGTTACACCGAGAAAAACCTCACTACAACGTTACAGCGGTAATTATCTGGCGAGAGGGACGGGTCCTGGTAACACGCCGACCCCAAGGAACTCATCTCGAGGGTCTCTGGGAATTCCCTGGAGGCAAACAGGAAGAGGGTGAAACCCTGTCTGCTTGCTTGGAAAGGGAGATCAGGGAAGAGTTGGGGATCAGAATAGAGGCAGCGAATAACCTCTTCTCAATAAGCCACGACTACGATTCCAAGAGTATTACCCTTCACGTGTTCGAATGCAAACGCTTCACGGGCGAACCGAGGCCACTGGAGGGCCAAGAGATCAGATGGACTCACCCGGGGAAAGAGCTTTCAAGCCTCGGCTTTCCCCCCCCCGACAAGGCGATCATAGATTACCTGATCCAATCCTTTACCTGAGGAGGGCCCTGGCCACTATGATCTTTTCTATCTCCTTGGTACCCTCGTAGATCTCGAGGATCTTGGCATCCCGGTACATTCTCTGCACCTTGTACTCGTCCATGTAACCGTACCCACCGTGCATCTGGACCGCTTCGTCGGCGCACTTCACCGCAATCTGCCCGGAGAACCACTTTGCCATTGCCGTTAGGGCATGATCCGCTTTGCCCTGGTCAGTCAGCCATGCAGCCTCATAATAGAGATTCCTTGCGGCCCGAATCATGGTTGCCATTTCAGCAATCTTGAACTGGTTGGCCTGGAAGGATGCCAGAGGGGCTCCGAACTGCTCCCTCTTCTTTATGTGCGCTATGCTTTCTTCCAGGGCGGAGCGGCCCAGTCCCACCGCCATGGCACAGATATGTAGCCGGGTTTGGTTGAAAAAGGCCATCAGCTCCTTAAAGCCCTCGCCCTCTTCGCCTATCAAGTTTGATGCAGGGATCGTCACATCCGAAAAGGAAATCTCCGCCGTGTCATTGGCCCTTATTCCCAACTTGCCGCGCAGCTTAACGGCCTCAAACCCAGGACGGTCGGTCTCTACAATGAAGAAGGAGTGTCTCTTGTGCCTGTCGGGGTTCTCGGGATCGGTCAGGCAAAAGACGTTCATGTAGTTTGCAATGGACCCGTTTGTGATGAATATCTTCGAGCCGTTTATCACGTATTCGTCTCCCTCTTTCACTGCACTGGTTACGGCCCGGGTAACGTCAGAACCGGCATCAGGCTCGGTGATGGCGGTAGCCATGATAGCCTCGCCACTGACAAGGGGAGGGAGGTATTTCTTCTTTTGCTCCTCGGTGCCAAAGAGTTCCAGGAGCTCCGCTCCAAAAGTCGTTGTAATAACGGCATTACCCATTCCAGCATCCACGGCCCAGAACTCCTCTGTTATGAGGCAATGATCGAAGAGGCCAAGCCCTGCACCCCCATAGGCCTCTCCTATGAATACACCGACAAAGCCCAGCTCACAGGCCTTTCTCCAAATGTCCAGGTCAAAGGTCTCATTTCGGTCGAATTCCTGGGCCCTCTCCCGGAATTCCCCCAAAGCAAATTCCCGGGCTGCCCTTGCTATATCCTTCTGCTCCTTGGTGAGCGTGAAGTCCATACACTGTCTCCTGTCAATTACTTCGGCTCAGCCGGCCAATTTTTCCTTCAAGGCCTCCACCACCTTGAACAAGTCATCCACCACTCCGTACTGGGCGACCCTGAATATGGGCGCTTTCTTGTCCTTGTTCACCGCAATGACGGTGCCCGACCCGCTGATCCCTGCTATGTGTTGAAAGGCACCGCTTATTCCCAGTGCAAGATATACCTTGGGCTTGACCGTTTTCCCCGAGGTGCCCACCTGGTGGTATTTGGGGAGCCAGCCCTTGTCGACCACGGGCCTTGAGCATGACAGAACGCCTCCGAGCCCTTCTGCGAGTTCCTTGACGACCGCTACCTTTTCCTCTTCTCCTACACCTCTGCCGATGGAGACCAACAACTCTGCCTGGGAGATATCCACCTCCCCGGCACCTGCCTCCTCAAATGCCAGGAACTGTTTCCTTGCCGGAGGCAAAGTTCCGGGGGCATCTTTCTTGAGGATTTCCCCGGAGCGCCTCTCCGCCATATCCTCTGGGAACGCGCCGGCCCTGATGGTGAAAATGTAACTCTCCGAGTCTCTCATAGCTACCCTCGAGAACAACTTGCCGCTGTAAATCTGTCGAATGGCCTTGGGCCCACCATCCTCGATCAAGATATCCACGCAATCCGTGGCAATGGGGATACCCTTCTTTACGGCAAGCGCCGGGGCCAGCTCCATCCCCCAGGGCGTGTGCCCGATGAGGGTCAGATAGGGATGGTGTTCGTCCATGAGCTCTGAAAGGACCTCCTTGTAAATGTCTGCGTTGAAATGCTTCAGTTCCTCGCCTCCGACAGAAATAACCTTATCCGCCCTTTCGGATATCTCTCCTAGTGTGGAATCGTCTTGGGTCCCGATGATTATGGCGATCAAGCCGTGGCCCAGGTCCCTGCCCAACTGGTCGGCCTTCCAGAGCATCTGATAGCTTATTTCCCTTATCTCTCCTTCTCTGTGTTCTATAAGTACGAGTATATCTCCCATTTATATGTTCACCCCCTTTTCCTTCATGATCCGGATGATTTCCTCTGCAACGGTTGAAGGGTCTCCTTCCAGGATCTGTGCACCCTCTGTCTCAGGCGGTGGGAATATCTCTTCCAGGATTGTGCGCGGTACAAGATCTTCCTCCTGGATACCAAGTTCTCCCACGGGCACGACATTCAATTCCTTTTTCGCCGCCTTTCTTATGCCCATGATTGAGACATACCTCGGTTCATTGATCCCCGTCTGTATGGTAAGGAGGGCCGGCAGTTCAATCTTCGAGATCTCATCTGTGCCCCCTTCCAGCTCGCTCCGCGCCCTGATCTCGTTCCCGTCCGTCTCCACGCCGATTACGACAGCTCCCTGGACAATGCCCAGGTGTTCTGCCAACATGGATCCCACTGCACCTTCGTTATTGTCATCCGCCTGGACCCCTGTCAGGATGAGGTCATAGTCCATATCCCTCATCACCTGAGCAAGAATCCTTGATATTACGAAGGCATCATCAAGGGGGACTTCCCCTGGATCAATCCTGAGGGCCCTGTCGGCCCCCATGGCCAAGCACCTCCTCAGGACTTCCTCGTCATCCTCGGGTCCCACGGTGATTGCAGTCACGCTGCCCCCTGTTCTCTCCTTTATCCTGATGGCCTCTTCGACCGCGTAGTTGTCCCACTCGTTGATAACATAAGTCAGCATGTCCCTTCGGATATCCTTCCCGGAAGAGTCAATTTCCAGGTCGACCTCCTGGGTGAATGGGACCCTTTTCACGCAAACGATGATGTTCATACCTCCAACCTCCTCCTCGTCTTTCTATAGTCCCGCATGGTCCTTGCCGAATCATGAAATTCGGACACTCAATCTGCCGGCTTTCCCTTGCCTTTCTTCTCCTGGACTCACAGGGCCTTATTGATAGAAAGTCTCGATCCGCTCATGAATGAGTCATCATTCATTTTCGTAGCACACAAAGAACCTCTAAGTCAAACCTTTACCGATCTTTCCTGCCCCGAAGGGAAAGAACCTGCTCAAAACTAACTTTCTGTTAGCATCTAATATTTACAATAACATAGCACCATTTCTCAAAGCATCTGACATTATTTGCTTGCATTTCAAATTCTTTGTTATTATAATTTGTTTTAATTAGCCTAAATTAGGCATCCTTATATGCTGTTTTGTATCCTATTTTCGATGCATTATACATCATTTGCACCCTGTTGGATCCGTAATATGGGAGCCCCACCCTTCCTGCCCCTGTATCCAGTCGTGAAAGCCGGTAATCAGACGAGGCACAAAGGGGCAGGAGCCCATCATGACTCTCGTGCCTACTTCTCACCCCGAGGGAGATCATGGGCAAGAAATTGTGTGACGAGGAGGTAGATCATGCCAGAAGGTAACTGTCGTTTCCATGGTTCCGGAGGCCAATACTTTGGAGCCGTATTCATCCATCTGTTTCTCTTAAGCTTCATAACCTTTGGGATATATTCGCCGTGGGCCCTGGTGAGACTTTACAAGCTTAAGGCGAACCACACGGTAATGAATGGAAAGAGGGTCAATTTCAATGGCTCGGGCGGCGACCTCTTCATGCTAGGGCTTATCCGGGTGATTATCACCTTTGTTACCTTTGGACTGTATTTCCCCTGGGCCTTTTGCGCCATATACCGGTGGCGTGCAAAAAACACCCTTGTCGACGGTAAGCCCAGCACCTTCACTGGGACGGGTGGTGACTTGTTTCTTTTTTACCTGATCCACATGGTGATACTGCCTTTGATCACCCTCGGGATCTATTCCTTTTGGGGTCTTTACAGGTTCTATGCCTGGAAAGAGGAACACATGATGTATGGTGGGGAGAGGACATCCTTTGGAGCGGGTTTTGGCGGGTTTCTCAAGGTCTCGATCCTCAGCTATCTGTTAAACACCCTCAGCTTTAACATCCTGACACCATGGACCATGTGTATGCTGTTCAAATGGCAGATCAACGGCCTGGCCGTAGGCGATGAGAGAGAAGTGGAACATTTCCCCCCCGTCAAGACCAACCTATTCGTAGTGCTCATCCTGATTATCCTCGGCCTGGCCCTACTTGGCTTTGTGGGAATGTTTATCAAGAACCAGGTTCTCATGATGTGGCAACTCCAATCCCAGCTGGCCGCCATTCAGATGAAGGCCCCCGGTCAACCGAGATCATACAGGGTCCCAGGGGTTCAACCGCCACCAAGCGCAAAGGCCCCTACGATCAGGCCTGGGACAAGATCCCGGATAGGACCACCGGTCACCGCTACCCAGCCCTCCCGGATTTCCAAGGGCACCCTGGGATCTGGAATGGACATAGATTCAGAAATGAAAAAGGTCAACACCCTGATCCGTCTAAATGATAGGAACGAAGAGGCATTTTTCAACAGGGCCTGGCTGTACGCCGAGACAGGTCAGCTTGCCGAAGCAGTTAGAGACTATTCCAGGGTAATTCAGCTCAACAGTAAGGCCGTCCACGCCTATTACAACAGGGGCCTTGTGTATGTGAGGATGAAGAGGTTAGAAGAGGCGATAAGAGATTTCTCTCAGACACTGAAACTGGACCCCGGGTATGCCGAAGCCCTTTGCAATCGAGGAAATGCCCACTTCGAACTGGGCAGACTTGACCTTGCCATCCGGGACCACAACCGGGCGTTGCAGTTAACCCCCAATGATGCGGATGTCTATTACAACAGGGCATACGCGTATCTGGCAAAGGGAGATTCACCCCACGCCATGGAGGATATTAGAAGGGCTGCCAGTCTCGGCCATAAGGAAGCCGCAGACTATCTCAGGAGATCCATTCAAAAACCTTGAGGGTCATCATTTTCCCGGGAAGTCTTCCATGGCTTTCCTGATACGGTTTTTTAGGAGCAGGTCATCTCGGGCCAGTTTTTCGGCCCTCTTTAGGTGGAACAAGGCCTTCTCTTTGTCATTCCTGTTCCTGAAATAGATCCCGAAGTAGTAATGGGCCTGTGCCAGCTTGTTTTGGCGCCCGTAAGAAATGCCTAGGCTGTAAAAGATCTCTTCTTGGTCATGCCCCATTGAAGATAACCTTTTCAGCAGATTGATGGCCCTGTCATGTTGTTCAAGGTTTTGGTAGGATTTGGCCAGAAGGAACATCGCCCTTGTATCGCTCCTGTCTATCTCCATTGCCTTCAGGAACAGAGGAACAGCTTGCTCATCCTTTCCTAGGAGTTGATATACTTCGCCCAGATAGACAAGTATATTCTTCGAATCCGGTTCACCCCTCAATGCCTCTTTCAAGTGCTTTATGGCAAGGTCATGTTCATTCTTCCTCTTGTACACCAGTCCGAGCCCCAGATGGGCAAGGGTGGAAGCCGGGTTTCTCTCAAGTTCCTCCCTGAAGCGTGCTTCAGCGTCTCTTGGGTCAGAGTATTTCGCCCTCAAAACAGTCTTGAAGTGGGGGAAGTATTTCCTGTAAACAAAGACCTCTCTTGCAGGCTGCTTGGGCCTGGGGCCGCTCTTGATCATTATCTCTATGTTCGCTATCCTTTCAGGCCCCAGAGGATGGGTGAGAAGATAAGGGGGAATGGAATCAGGATCCAGCATCCGCGCATTTTGAATCTTTTTCAGAGTGGGGATCATCCCCCCTGGATCAAAACCCGCCTCCCTCACATACCTTGCCCCCAGTTGATCTGCCTGCCGTTCATCTTCCCTGCTATAAGCCAGTCGGGCTTGTACCCCGGCGGCCATGGACCCGCTCATCAAAGCGGCGCCCCCCTCCCCGCCCAGCAGTATACCGGCCACAATTCCGGCTATCGTGGCAACATTTATCATCCGGTTCTCTTCAAGCCTTTTTTGCAGGTGCCTGGCTGATATGTGCGCCATTTCGTGGCTGATTACAGCAGCAAGCTCATCAACGCTCCCCATGATGTCTATAAGGCCTGTGAAAAAGAAGATATGCCCCCCCGGCCCTGCGAAGGCATTTAAGCTCCTGTCATTGATGACATAGAAGTTGAAGGGAAAATATCGCGTGTCCAGGAAGCTTACCAGGTATTGTCCAAGGCCGTTGATGTATTCATTCACGAATTTATCGTCTACTATCTCAAAGTTCTTCCGGACTTCCTTGACGAACTGCTCACCAAGGATCCTCTCATCCTCGATGGAAAGCGGGTAGGCACTAGGAAGCTGAAGGGTTGTTAAAAGCACGAGAAAAACCAGGGTATTGACAAAAAAGAGCCGAGAGACCTTGGTCTTTCCCTTAATCTTCTTCATCCACATCAATCCTAGAGGCCTCTATCCAGAAGCCCTCCAAGTCATAGTAGGCCCTCACAGGCTCGTAGAAGACATGAATGACCACGTCACCGTAATCCATGAGAACCCAATTACCTTCCTGCTCTCCCTCGACACCATATGCCCTGAACCCTTCTTCTCGCATCCTCGTGCTCAGGTGGCGGCTTATGGCCTGGACCTGGGTCGTGGAGCTCCCGCTTGCGATCAGGAAGTAGTCCGTGATGGAAGTCAGCTTACCGACCTCGATCAGAACCGGATCGATGGCCTTTCGTTCCTTGACTATCCTCAAGCACAAGAGTGCCTTGTTAAGAGTCTCCATGATCTCTAAACAATCCTTTTTGGATAATGTATTTCCTTACTTTTTCTGGGACCAAAAAGCGAATGGACTTGTTCCTTGAGACTCTTTTCCTGATTTCCGTGCTGGATATGTCGATCAGTGTCGCCCTTTTGTAGATCACCCTGTTACCGGAAGAAACTATGAAGGTGGTTTTCTCACCCCCCGGCCTGAAATCCATACCCAGTGTAGAAAGATAGGCCCCTATTTCCTCCGAGTGAAATCCGGGCCTGCTTATGACCAGGAAGTTGGCATAGTGGAAGAGATTCCCATACTCCTTCCAGGTGCCGATTTCCAGAAAAGCATCCATTCCCAGTATAAAGTACAAATCCAGGTGCTCTCCGTAGAGCCTGTGGAACTCCCGCAAAGTATCAATGGAGTATGAGAGGCCCTGCCTCCGACCTTCCAAGTCCAAGGCCTCGAGGAGGGGTGACTCCTCGGCGGCAATCCGCGTCATCTCCAAACGATGATGGAAGGGAGTGATCGGCTTTCCCTCCTTGTGCGGCGGCACGGCCGCGGGGATGAGATATACCTTCTGGAGTTCAAAGTCTTCTCCGACCTCTTCTGCAACACGGAGATGGCCGAGGTGGATCGGGTCAAAGGTTCCCCCGAGTATTCCCAGTTTCAGTGTGTTCTCCCTGCCCAACTGCCCTTTCTCGATCTCCAAAATGTATCCTGTTTCTGGTTGCGGTTCGACCGCCTTGTTGACATAGCATACACCCCCTTTGAAGGGGTCGGGAGGTCACGCGGTCTCAAGTTCTCACCTGGCCGTTCCCATAGACTATGAACTTGGTGGCAGTAAGCTCTTCTAGGCCCATGGGCCCGAAGGCATGAAGCTTGGATGTGCTTATCCCTATCTCCGCGCCGAGCCCGAGCTGATTTCCGTCGTTGAACCTCGTAGAGGCGTTTACCAGGACCACGGATGAGTCCACCTCTTCCAGGAACCGTTGAGCCCGTTGATAGTCTTTGGTAATGATGGCCTCCGTGTGGTCAGAGCCGTATTTCTCTATGTGGTCGAGGGCCTCGTCCATGTCCGAGGTGATCTTGACCGCCAGTATGAGGTCCAGGTATTCCTCCGCCCAGTCCGCCTCTTCCGCCCTTCTTGCCGAAGGGATCATCTGGACGGTCCTTTCACAACCCCGTATTTCGACGCCCGCGTCCTGGAGCCTTTCGACCATGGGAGGCAAGAAATCACCGGCGATCTTCTCATGTACGAGCATGGTCTCCATGGCATTGCACACGCCCGGCCTTTGCGCCTTGGCATTGAAACAGATCTCGGAAGCCACTTCAAGGTCTGCAAACTCATCCACATAGACGTGACATACGCCCTTGTAATGTTTTAGCACGGGGATGCGCGAGTTTTCACTCACATAACGAATAAGTTCTTCACCTCCCCTCGGGATGATGACATCGACATAGTCTTCGAGGCCCAGCAGCACTCCCACGGCCTCCCTGTCCGTCGTGGGGACAACCTGGATCGATTTCTCCGGCAATCCTGCTTCTTCCAGGGCCTCTGCCATGATCCCTGCCAGGGCCAGGTTTGAGTTTATTGCCTCTGAACCTCCCTTGAGAATGACCGCGTTCCCCGATTTCAGGCACAGGCTGGCGGCATCAACGGTCACGTTGGGTCTTGACTCATAGATGAAACCGATCACACCCAGGGGAATTCGAACCCTGCCCACGAGGAGCCCGTTTGGTCTTTTCCACATACGAATCACTTCACCCACGGGGTCGGGTAACGCGGCTATTTCCCTTAGACCATCGGACATGGACCTCAAGGTCTCTCCATCAAGTCTTAATCTATCCAAGAAGGCGGACGTCACCCCCCTCTCCTGGGCAATGGATAAATCCTTGGCGTTTTCTTCCCGGATCTGATCTTGCTTTTCCAGAATTTTCCCGGCCATGAGCTCCAGGGCCCTGTCTTTCCTGTCCCTCCCTATCTTCCGCAGAACCCTCGATGCGTGCCTTGCTCCCTGGGCCATCTCTCTTATCAGGCCGTCAACTGACATAATTCTTCTCCTCCCGGCAGTTCTTCAATTACAACAAGGTTATCCCTATGGATAACTTCGTCGTCCTGTTTGAAGCCCAGCTTGGATTGGATCTCAGAACTCTTGCACCCCATAATCTTCTCTATGTCACGTGATTGGTAATTGACTATGCCTATGGCCAGCTTCCTGTCTTCTTTGTCCAGGAGCACGACCGAATCTCCCACACCGAATCTCCCTCGCACCTCCTTTATTCCTGAAGGCAACAGGCTCTTTCCTCCCCTCAGGATCGCCTTTGCGGCTCCATCGTCAATAACAATAGAGCCCTTTAGTGACCTTGTAAAGGCAATCCATTGCTTGCGGTTGCAAAGGGGAACCTCCCGGGGCACAAACAGGGTCCCCTCTTCTTCGCCCCGGAATATCTTCATCAGGATGTTCTTCTTGAGCCCGTTGGCTATTATCACGGGCACGCCTCCGAGAGTAACCTTCTGGGCCGCCTTTATCTTGCTGGCCATTCCCCCTGTGCCCAGAAAACCCGGTATGGAGTTCCCGTACCTGAGCACTTCCCTGTCCACCCTTTCCACCACTCTTATGATGCGTGCGTCCCTGTGGATGCGTGGATCCTTGTCAAACAGACCGTCTATGTCAGTCAGGTTTATCAGCAACAGGGACTCGGTCAAACTTGTGACCATGGCGCTGAGATTATCGTTGTCACCGAACTTGATTTCCTCCACCACTACCGTGTCGTTTTCGTTGATGATCGGGATCACATCCCACGAAAGCAGCGTGAATATGGTATTCCTGGCATTGAGATACCTCCCCCTGTGGTTGAGATCATCCCTGGTAATCAGTATTTGGGCGACTTTTTGACCGTGGCGGGCGAAGGCCCTCTCGTAGGCCATCATGAGGCTGCTTTGGCCTATGGCCGCAATAGCCTGTTGCTTAGAAATGGATTTCGGCCTCTCCCCTATTCCGAGCTTCCTAAGGCCGGAGGCGATCGCCCCGGAAGAGACGATGATGATTTCCCTTCCGTCCTTTTTCAACTCGCATACATCCCTAGCCAAGTTATTGATAATCCTAGCGTTTAGTCCATTCTTCCCCGTAAGGACGCCACTGCCGACCTTGATGACTGCTCTTTTTACAGGTCTTAGAAGGTCTGTCCTTGTAAGCATTCCCTTCTTTCTTCCCTCCCGGAGAAGTGATCCTTCAAAATTTCTCTGAGGCCCTCAAGCCCTTCGCCCGTTAGTGCAGATATTGGATATGCCCTTAACCCAATTTCTCTCAATGCCTCTGAGAGTCTGTCCAGATCCCTGTGATCCTTCCCGAGCAGATCTATCTTATTGAGCAGGACTATTTGCTCCTTCTCGGCCAAGGATCGATCATATGTTTCAAGCTCCCTTGTCACAATCCGGAAATCCTCGACCATATGCCCCTCGGGCCTGTATGTTACGTCCAGAATGTGTAGCAAAAGCTTGGTCCTTTCGATATGCTTCAAGAAACCGTTACCCAAGCCCCGGCCGGCACTGGCTCCGTCGATCAATCCAGGGATATCGGCCATTATGAGGGACGTTCCGTCTTCGAAACGAATGATTCCGAGGTTGGGATTCAAGGTGGTAAAGGGGTATTTGTCGATCTTGGGACGCGCATTTGTAAGGCGGGATATCAAGGTGGACTTACCCGTGTTCGGCAAACCAACGATACCTATGTCTGCAAGAAGTCTCAGGGAAAGTCTTAATCTTTTCTCAGTCCCCGGTAACCCGGGTTGGGCGAACCGCGGCGCCCTGTTGGTGGATGTTACAAAGTGTCGATTTCCTTTTCCCCCCTTTCCGCCTTCCAGGATCAGGATCTCTTGGCCATCCTTGAGAAGGTCGCCCAGCTCCTCTCCGGATCCGTCATCGTACACGGTCGTCCCGACAGGGACCTCAATGATTACGTCCTCACCGTTTTTTCCTGTGCGGTTTTGCCGTCTTCCGGGTCTCCCATTCTCTGCACTGAAGAACCTCCGGGAAAGGAAATAAGAAAGGCTGGTTTTCCCTGTCGTGGCCCTTATGATAACGTTTCCGCCCTTCCCCCCGTCTCCACCGTCAGGGCCTCCTTTGGGAAGGTGCCTTTTTCTTAGAAAGCTTACACAGCCCCGCCCCCCGTCACCGGACCTTGCAATTATGACGGCCTCGTCAACAGGTCTCATCTTCCCCCGCGGGAGCCGGGAAACGCCCGCTTAAACTATTACCCAGCGTATACACTGACCCTTTTTCTTGTCTTGCCCAACCTTTCAAAGGCCACCACGCCGTCGATCCTGGCAAAGAGGGTATAATCCCTTCCCACCCCGACATTCTCTCCGGGGTGAATCTTGGTGCCCCTTTGACGGACTAGAATACTGCCGCCCTTGACCCTTTGCCCTGCAAAGCGCTTTACACCGTATCTCTTTCCGGCGCTGTCCCTGCCG
Organism: Deltaproteobacteria bacterium; assembly: GCA_019308985.1. The sequence continues at coordinate 71,887 of JAFDHB010000002.1, forward strand.
TTTCTGGAGCTTCCCCCTGCTTTCTTGTGTGCCATGACTCTAACCCTTCCACGGATCCTGTGATCCTGATCTCTATTCTATTCGTATCCTATGGGGTTTCAATACCCTCTATTCTAACCAGGGAATATTGCTGTCGGTGCCCCCTGGTACGACGATACCCCTTCCTCCTCTTGTACTTGAACACAATAACCTTGCGGGCCTTTCCCTCGGCGGTGAGCTTGCCAGTGACCGCAACCCCCTCCAGATAAGGCTTGCCCACCTCCACCTTTTCGCCGTTCGATGTCAGCAATACCTTGTCGAACCTCACCCTTTCACCCGGCGAACCCTCTATTTTCTCTATCCTGATTTCATCGCCCGGGCCGACGCGATACTGTTTTCCCCCGGTTTGAATTATAGCATACATCCCATTCTCTCCCAGAACCTCAAGGTATTTATTCCCATAAGGGTTTACTTCTTTCGTCCCCGCATGAAACTTGAATCACTGCAAATTTTCATTATATGGTCCAAGACGGAGCTAGTCAAATAATTTTTTAGGAATTTAACCTGCAGGGTCTGCGCCCGAGCACCACCTCTCATCACAGGCCCTACCGACCCCACGCCTCCCTTTGGCGGACCTACATCCTCCCCGGGGAGGTGTCCACGACTCCTTCATCCCGGGCGCACATCGAGAACGCCTCTGGGGACACGAAGAAAAGTGCCCCCGGCAAGACTCGAACTTGCGGCACCCAGATTAGGAATCTGGTGCTCTATCCACCTGAGCTACGGGGGCAAAATATACAATCAATCCCTTTGCCGATGGCTTCCTATTCGTCCATCGGCGCTGGAACATTATTCATCTATCAAATCTATTCAATTTGGTCAATTCTCTTTTGAAGATTTTGTCTGTTTACCGGTAGACAGCCCTTACCGACCCACCATGATTCCGAGTAGATAAAGCGCAATTTCCGGGAAAAGGGTCAAAATCACTACCCCGACCAGCCACATAAGAACAAAGGGAATAATGCTCCTGAAGATTCTTCCGGCGCTTCTTCGGGATTGATCAGGAACAATACCTGATCGTATTCCACCATTTGATTGTCTTCTGCACAGACTTCCACTATACGCCCTCTGGCACCGGCCTTGACTGTATTAAAGAGTTTCATTACTTCGATGAGACAAACCGTATCATTTTCATTGACGTAAGACCCCACTTCCACGAAAGGGGGGGCCCCCGGCTTGGGAGCACGGTAAAAGATACCCAACAGGGGAGATTTGACAGGAACAAAGCCCGATTTATCAATAAGATCGGCATATTTCTCCTCGGCGACTTGGGAAGCCTGTTCCCGGGATGGAGAAGCTTGGGGTCCAAAGGCGTTATTACTCTTCCCTGGCTCAGTTTGTTCACTGGAAGTCACCTTATCATCCGGAACCCCTGCACCAGACATTGAAGGTTCCCTATCAGGCTCCTGAGGATGCTTGCTGACCGTCAGATTGAAACCCTTCATCTCAAGGCGCAGCTCGTCAAAATCTGACTCGTTCACCAGGTCCAATATCTCGATTATTTCCTCATCACTCGGAGGCGCAAACTCAATGCTTCTGCTCATGTGGTATGCTCCTGCTCGTGTGGAGATAATCGCGGCATCCTTCGCACCCAGATCGATTGCCATGCGTCTGAAAACCTCAAGATCATCCTCTATCTTGGAAGACGGTATTTCACGCTGTATCAGCTTTGGTTCAATCACTTCCTCGATGGGTTTCATTTCATTCACGCCCCTGCCCCCGCTTCCGCTTTCACCTGCTTCTGAAAGACTTCAATGAGGGTGATGGAATCGGAAACCGTGCCGAAAAACTTGCGGATATTGTTCAAGGTGGCCTCATGTTCTGCCTGGTCAAAGGCCCCGCAACAATCATCCAGCAGGACCACATTATAGTCATGATTAAATCCGTCCCTGGCCGTAGTTTCAACACAGACATTGGTGGCCACACCCGTGACAATGATATTTTCTATGCCCCTGCTCCGCAATATGAGGTCCAGGTCTGTTCCTACAAAGGCGCTATAGCGATGCTTGGTGACTACACAATCACCTTCCCTCGGTGATACCAGGTAAAAATCGCTCCCCCAGGAATCAGGAGCGCAGATACCGGTTTCCTTGGGTTTACCCTCCAACCTGCTGAGCCAGGATGGAGAATTCGTCCACTGGCTGTGAGTCGTTTTGATAAATATGACGGGGACATTGAACTGACGGCATCTATCTATGAAGACGGCAAGGTTTTTGACCGCCTGCTCAACGTGTTCGAGGTCTACCTTTTTATATTTTGAGAATACACCTTGACTGTGACAAAAATCATTCTGAACATCTACCACGATCAAGGCCGTGTTGCGGTTGTTGACGCCAAGGGCCTCCAGTTTTGCGCCGCTTGTTCCTGCCATTTTACACCCCTCTCTGTCAAAGGCGATTGTTAGAAGGACCTCATTTGCATCCCCGACGTCCTTGGAGAAGAATTCTTAGATGGGAAGTCTCAGGAGTTTCCGGGCGTTGTCCTCGAATATTTTTTTCTTCTCATCGACCCCTATGTCCATCTGATTGATCGCCTCGATTGCCTGCCTCGTATATCGTTCGCCGAACTGGCTATCATAAGGGAAATCCGTGCCAAACAACATTTGATCGGCACCGCAGAAGGAATGGGTGCACATCAAGCCCGCCCTGTTTCCATATATGGCCGTATCGTAGTAAAAGCAGTTCTTGGAATAAACAAGAGTGCAAAAGCTCCCAATGGTATGCTTCAACGGCTCTTTTCATCCAGCGGCGGAATGTTGAGCATCTCCCTTGCTTCGGCAGGTGATGCGATCTCACAGCCCAGCTCTCTGGCTATCCTTACTGTTCTCGCCACCAGTTGCGCATTACTCTCTGCCAATTCTCCCTTTCTATAATAAACATTGTCCTCAAAGCCCACACGGACATGACCACCCAACAGAATGGATTGTGTTGTTGCAGGCAATTCATCCGTACCAACCCCCATGGTGCTGAACAACGCATTTTCAGGAAGGGCATCTACCAGTTGCAGCAAAAGTCTCGGTGAATAGCTCATGTACGAGCGGTTGATCCTCCGCATTCCCATGACAAAATTGTACCAGTAGGGCTTTTCCAAGAGCCCCTTTTCTATGAGAACATAAGTATCCTCCATTACCACCGGGTTGAAAATTTCAAGCTCAGGCTTGATCCCCCTATCCAGCATGGCCTTTGCCCCGATTTCAATATCCTCAAGGGTGGTTATGTATATGTGCTCCTTGCCACCAAAGGTAATCATGCGCGGTATGGTAATGTCCAAAGAGGCCATCTCCGGGTCCATCTCGATGGACCTGATTCGCCCATCCTTTCCCAGCCTTGGTATGTAGTCTGAAGCAGTGCTGTGTTGAATAATGATATCGCACTTCATGTCCCTTATTCGATGGTCAATCTCCCGCAAGACTTCGGGGTCAGATGTGGGACGGTTCGTTTCCTTCTCCCTTGCATGTATGTGTACGATGCTTGCACCTTCGTTCCATGCCTCATAGGTTGCTTGAGCGATTTCCTCGGGTTGCAAGGGGAGGTTTGGATTCGCTTCCTTGCCATGGAAGCCGCCGGTCGGGCATACCGTTACGATCAATTCTTCCGTTGTTCTCAGTTCCTTCATTTGACTATTCCCCACCTGTCAAAAGGTGCCCTATTGCTGGTGCCGGTTCAAATTGTCTTTACGTGATTTCCCCAGAGAATCAGGTGATTGAAACAGGGAAAAACTGTTTGCTATTTCGATTGTTGCACATCTTCCATGAATCAAATTCTATAACGTGTGAACGTATTTTGCAACTCAAGAGCAAAGGCAAGATGATTCGTCTGTTCGTCATTTTTTTCTTGACATCAGAACGAAAGATATTCAAAGAAAATGAAATTACGATGTCAGATAGTAAAATTCATATTGGCCCGGCAGAAGCCGTAGACGCCCTTATTGATGGAATTATTGATGCCTTTGCCCAATTTTCTGTTATCCCGTCACCAGCAGCTAATGCCCTTGCTGCCCGCGCTAATATAGTGGTCATAGCATGTGACAGGGAAAAGTTAGATAAAGCCCAGAGGACCGCAAGATATCTTAGTGCCACAGTACCGTCCGGGACATATAAAGGTCAAAAGGGGGTTGCCCCGGCCTTGGGGGTCATAGGGACTGCTGATTTCAACAAAAATGACAGTGCTGATTTTGTATATCAAATTACAAAAGCCATCCTGGAAAATACGGAATCATTGAAAAATGTTCATCCTGTTGGTGGAATGGTGCGTTCGTTCACAAAGGAGGAAGCCAAGATCTCACCCGTACCTATACATCCAGGTGTGTTGAAATCCGCGAATGAGCCTGGTATAAGATATTGATATTATCACTCATTTCAATTTCTCAGCCTTGATTTTGTTATCCTTCGTGTTTCCACTGAAGCATCAAATTTCAAAATTGAAGGAGTGAGCTCGCCATGAAACTGAAAGGAAAGGTGGCCATCATTACAGGCAGTGCAAGAGGGATCGGAAAGGCTTACGCCATCAGACTATCAGAAGAAGGCGCAAAAGTGGTTCTCGGCGATATTCTCGATACAACACCGGTCCAGGAAGAGATCGAATCTAAGGGCGGAGAGGCCATGTCTCTCAAATTGGATGTTACGGATGAGAAAGCTACGGAAGAAATGGCATTAAAGACGGTCGATCGCTTCGGTAGGATTGACATACTTGTAAACAATGCAGCCATGTTTGCCACCATTGAAAAAAAACCCTTCTGGGAGATCTCGAGTTCCGAGTGGGATGATGTGATCAGGGTCAACCTAAAGGGTACTTTTCTCTGTTGTAAGGCCGTATTCCCCCAAATGAAAAAGCAGGGAAGCGGCAAGATAATTAACATCTCATCCGGGACCTTTTACAAAGGGGTTCCCTTCTTCCTTCACTATGTAACAACCAAGGGAGGTATCATTGCCTTTACCAGGGCCATGTCCAGAGAATTGGGAGATTACGGCATCTGTGTAAACGCAATAGCTCCAGGTTTGACGATTAGTGACGGTGTAATAGAGAACCCTTCTTACACCGATGAATACAACGAGATGGTAGTCCGTGAGCGGTGTATCAAAAGGATCGAAACACCAGAAGACCTGACCGGTACAGTTGTCTTTCTTGCCTCCGAGGACAGCGATATGATCACCGGACAAACTATCGTGGTTGATGGTGGTGCCGTGTTTAACTAGTCTTTCCGGCAAAGAATGTGATTTGATGAATTCTCTATTAAAAAACCTTCAAAGATTGATGAACTCGTAAAAAGTCAAAATTGGGATGGCGAAGCAAGAAGCTTCAAGTTCAAGGCGCGCGAATCTCGTGTGATGAGGCGTACTTAGCGTACGCCGCAATCATTTACCCCGTTAAATAACTCTGAATTCACAACTATTGAACGCACGATGTTCAACGCAGAAATTGGACTTTTTGCGAAGCCATCAAGATTATTTGAAAAAAAAGGGAAGGAGATGAGGAAATGGCATTTGAAGGATACAATGGAACCATGTTCAGCAAAGAGTGGAAAACCTCGGAAAGAAAACACGGCATGGTGGTTGAAAGGGACGTGAAGATCCCCATGAAGGACGGCATTAAGTTGAGCTGTGATGTCTTCAGGCCTGACAGCGGTGATAAGTTCCCGGCAATTCTGGGGTTTCATTGTTATCACCAGTCCGCTCAAACCAGCCAGATAAAACCAACCGCCATATCCACGGCCCAGTGGCGGCATCCGGGTCAGGAAAGGACCAATGCATCCCTTGAGAGTGGCGATCCGAATTTCTTTGCCCGCCGGGGATATGTCCATGTCGTGTGTAACGCACGGGGAACAGGCAAGTCCGAAGGGGAGTGGGACTTTTCGGGTCCCACTGAGGTCCAGGATGCCTATGAAGTCATCGAATGGATGGCGGCCCAGCCCTGGTGCGATGGTAATGTAGGCATGTTCGGGGTCTCCTATTTTGCTTGGATCCAATTGTTTGTTGCCACCCTAAACCCGCCTCACCTGAAAACCATTTTCTGCCCCTGGGGATCAACGGACTTTTACAGGGATATAGTCTATCGAGGAGGTATCCTTGCTTACCGATGGCCTGTGGGGTGGAGCCAGACATCCTTGACCTACTCCAATTGCAGGCCCGCGAATCATAGCAAGGAGGAACTCGGGGAGGATGGGTACAGGAAGGCCATAGAGGCATTGTTGAAACATGAGGATATCAGGATGGTACCGGAACTGGTTCAAACACTGAAAAACCCTGAGGCAGGAGTGAATCCCTTCATCGTGGACCTTTTGCTCCATCCCTTCTATGACAAGTTTTGGAAGGACAGGACCGTGGACTATGATAAGATCAAGATACCTGCCTATATCGGGGCTGATTGGGGTTGTACGGGGATACACTTGCCCGCGGCCTTTCGTAGCTGGGAAAAACTCAAGGTGCCCAAAAAGATGATCGTGGGACCGCCCATCTACTTAGATAGACCGCTCTACCAATTGCAATACGAGGCTATTCGCTGGTTCGATCATTGGCTCAAAGGGATGGACACAGGGATCATGGATGAACCGCCCATTCGCCTCTTCATCATGGGGACGGGCGAATGGAAGGAGACACGCGAGTGGCCCTTACAAGAGACGAAATGGACCCCCTTTTACCTGCACGAAGAGGGGCTCCTATCAGAACACGAGTTCTGGCCTAATGAAGGCAGCGATTCCTTTGAAGACTCCCCGTGGATGCGCGGGCACCTGAAATACTGCACTCCGCCCCTGGTTGAGAACACTGAGGTCGCAGGGCCCATAACGCTCAAATTGTACGCCTCGGCCACTGAGCCGGAGATCCTATGGATCGTATCACTCCTGGAAATTGATGCCCAAGGCAATGAAAGGTTGCTCACAAAGGGCTGGTTGCGGGGTACTCACAGGGCCATTGATCCTGAAAGATCAAACCCCTGGGAACCCTTCCACCCCCATGACAAGGCCGAGGAACTGACACCGGGAGAGATCTACGAATTCGATATCTCGCTGGTACCTACCGCAAACCTGTTCAGGGCTGGCTCTCGTATCGCCCTTAAAATCAGTTCTGTGGATGATGAACCAACCAATCCCCTTGAACTGATTGCATGCGGCAGCCTTCGGAGCCAGTCCGTATCCAGGATTACGGTGTATCGCAATTCGGATTATCCCTCTTGCCTGGTTCTACCCGTCACGAGGGGCAATATTTTGGGGACATTCATGTCAGGAGGAAAGTATCCCGGTACCGAGTGATTGTTCTTGACTTGAATATCAATCTTGATAAAGCCAGGTTGCTCGTGCGGATTGTCGCATGACAACAACGCCTTTTGAGATAGCCCGGACATACGACCCAGGTAAATAGGGGCGACAGTGATCCTGACAATCGATCGTGGAGAATGAAACATGTACTTTGAAGAATTCGTTGAAGGAAAACAGATAATCACCGGAGAAAGGAAAATCACGTCCGAGGATCTGGATGCCTTTCTGGATATTTGCGGACTGCATTTGCCAATGTTTCTTAGTGACGAAGGCGCTCAAAGAATGGGGCACGAAAGACGCATCGTCCCCGGCCCCCTGATCCTTTCAATGGTCATGGGCCTGATCAGAGACACAGGCTGGTTTGATCACGTTGTCGCTGTCCTCGAATTCAGGGAGCTCCGCTTCAAGAAGGCCTTGCACCCGGAGGAGCCCATAAAAGCCGCAGTAAGGGTGAGGCAGCTTAAGCCGTCAAACAATCCCGGCCGGGGTCTTGCCGTGCTGGGGATTGAAGCCGTCCATGAGAACGGTGAAACATTGCTCACCACGGAGGCAAGATACCTGATCCAAACTCGAAGTACTTAAGCACGGCCCCTAGCGCAAAATATCCATCCCACCTCACCCTGCAACCGCAGTGACTATGAAGGCAGGGATATCAATCCAG